>PDSI01000070.1 GCA_002748415.1 Micrococcales bacterium
TGTCCCGGCCGATCGGGAAATTACCGATGCTGCGCTGCGTCTGGGCGCCCCAGTAGCGGTCGGCGGGCACCTCGACGGTGCCCATGGTGTCGGATTCCTGCCGGACGTCGGTGCGGGGCGCATCGTTGCTCATCGTTCATGACCCTTCTGCCAGTGGGAGCCGTCAGTGCCAACGTTAGCCAGTATGCGGGTCCTTGTGGCAGGTGGCCTTGAAGTCGGGTGGGCCGGCCCCGGCCGGTCAGGCCAGTGACAGGAACAGCTTTTCCAGGTCGTCGGTGTCCGGTTCGTCTCCATCAACCACACATTCGCGCATCCCCGCGGCGATGACCGCGAAGCCAGCGCGATCGACCGCTTTGCTGACCGCCGACAGCTGAGTGACCACGTCCCGGCAGTCGCGGCCCTCCTCGATCATCCGCATGACGCCGCCGATCTGGCCCTGCGCACGCCGCAACCGGTTGACCACCGGGGCGAGCTCCTCGGGGTTGACGGTCGGCATGGCAGACTCCTTCTGCGTTATACCCCTGGGGGTACCAGGGTTCTATGATGGCATGATTCACAGGCAACCAAAAGGGGCGGCACCCAACGGGTTGACGGGAGGCACCACGTGCGGCTGATCCTGATCCGGCACGGCCAGACGTCCTCCAACATCGGGCACCTCCTCGACACGGCGCCGCCAGGGCCACCGCTGACCGGACTGGGCCACCAACAGGCGGGCGATCTGGTCAGCACGCTGTCCGGCGAGCAGATCACCGGTATCTACGTCTCCGACCTGGTGCGCACGCACCAGACAGCCGCGCCGCTGGCCGGACACCTCGACCTGCCTGTCGTCGAACGCGGTGGTCTGCGGGAGATTCAGGCCGGAAACGAGGAGATGGCGCGCTACGACCCGGCGGCTGCGAGCCCGGCCGATCACCACCGGTACTTCCACTGCCTGAAGGCATGGGTGGGCGGGGATCTGACGGCCCGGATACCGGGTGGGGAGACCGGCCACGAGTTCCTGGAACGCTTCGACGCGGTGGTAGCCGAGCTCCAAGCACACCACGAGTGCGCCGCCGCGGTCAGTCATGGTGCTGCGCTACGCGTCTGGTGCCGGCACCGGTGCACCAACCTCGGCCCGCATTTCCTGCGCGAGGCCCCCATGGACAACGGCCAGGTCAACATCGTCCAGGGAAGCGAAAACCGATGGCGAGCCGTACTCTGGGGGGATCATCCGGTCCCGCAGTGAACCGGATGGTCGGCCGGGCCCGCAGCATCATTCGAAGACTGGCTTGTATACCCCGGGGGGTATGCATATGGTTGACCCCGCCGTGTTCACCGACACATCACAGGAGAGGCATATGGTGACCATCATCCCCATCGAGACCCCGTCTCTGGGCGACCGCAGCTACCTGGCCCACGACGGGAGTGTCGCGATCGTGGTCGACCCGCAACGCGACATCGACCGGATTATCGAGCTGGCTGAGTCCGAGGGCGTCCGCATCGCGCATGTCTTTGAAACCCATATCCACAACGACTACGTCACCGGCGGTTTCGCGCTGGCCCAGCAGACCGGGGCCGCCTACTACGTCAATGCGGACGACCCGGTCAGCTACGAGCGCACCCCGATCCGTGACGGTGACGTGATCGAGGTCAGCCCGAGCATGAGCGTGCAGGCCATCGCCACCCCCGGCCACACCTTCACGCACCTGTCCTACGCCCTGTCCGGGGAGGAGAACGCCGTCTTCACCGGCGGGTCGCTGCTGTTCGGCTCCACCGGGCGGCCGGACCTGCTGGGTGCCGACCATACGCACACCCTGGCCCACCACCAGTACCAGTCGGCGCAGCGGTTGGCGCAGCTGGGAGACGGCACCAAAGTGATGCCGACACACGGGTTCGGCAGCTTCTGCTCCGCGACCGAGACCAAAGGCCAGGCCTCCACTATCGGCCGGGAAAAGCAGCTCAACCCCGTCCTGACCAAGGACGAACAGGCCTACGTGGACGAGGTCGTCGCCGGGCTGTCGGAGTACCCCGCCTACTACGCGCACATGGCCCCGGCCAACACGGCAGGGCCCGGCGCGCCAGACCTGTCCACACCGACCATGGCGGACAAGGACGAGTTGCGTCGCCGGCTCGAGGCGGGCGAGTGGCTGGTCGACCTGCGCGAGCGCACCGTCTTCGCTGCCGGATACATGCCGGGCACGTTCAACTTCAGCCTTGACGACCGGTTCGCCACCTACCTGGGCTGGATGATCCCCTGGGGCACACCGGTCACGCTGCTCGGCGAATCACCCGAGCAGGTCTCCCAAGCTCAGCGCGATCTGGTCCGGATCGGTATCGACCGGCCGGCCGCCGCCGCGACCGGCGGCCCCAAGGACTGGACCGACCAGGAATTGGGCAGCTTCGAACTGGCCAGCTTCGCCGACCTCGGCCAAGTGCGCCACCACCGCAAGATCAACATCCTGGATGTGCGCCGGGCGAGCGAATTCGCGCAGAGCCGGCTGGAGGGTGCGCAGAACATCCCGCTGCACGAGCTGCTCGATCGCATCGGCGAGATCCCCGACGGCGAGGTGTGGGTGCACTGCGCTTCGGGCTACCGGTCCTCGATCGCGGCATCGATCATCGCCGCGCACAAGATCCCCGTGGTGTCGATCGACGACGACTTCGGCACCAATGCCGACAAGTCCGGCCTGCCGCTGGTCAGTGACTGACCGGCGGAGCTGACGGGGCTGACCGGCGGAGCTGACGGCCGGGTCCCGAACCCGGGGCCGCGTACGCTGATGGCATGTCCGGCGAAGACTTCGTCGCAGCCATCCGCAGCGCGGCCCCCTATATTCATGCCCACCACGGGCGCACCTTCGTCGTCGCGTTCCCGGGCGAGATCTGCGCCCGCCCGGACATGGACCAGCTACTGGCCGACATCGCACTGCTGGCCAGCCTGGGCATCCGGCTGGTCCTGGTCCATGGTGCCCGCCCGCAGATCGAGGCCGAGCTGGCCCTGCGCGGCATCACCTCACGGTTCGTGGCGGACCGCCGAGTCACCGATGCGGCCACGATGCAGGCGGTCAAGGCCGCCGTGGGCATGCTGCGCGCCGGCATCGAAGCCCGGCTGGTGGGCAGCCGGGCCGGGCGCCCGCAGCCGGAGCAGCCGCTGAGGGTGGTCGGCGGCACCTGGGTGAGCGCACAGCCGTTGGGCGTGCATGCCGGCGTCGACCACGAGTACACCGGCCTGGTACGTGGAGTGGCGATCGCCCAGATCCGGCAGGCGCTGGCCACCGGGCAGGTCGTGCTGATCTCGCCGATCGGGCACTCACCGGTCGGAGACACCTACAACCTGCGCAACGCCGACGTCGCCGAGGCCGTCGCCACCTCCATCGGTGCCGACAAGCTGATATTCGTCATCGAGTCCGAGCCCTCTTCGTGGCGAGGACCGTTCAACGCGGACGGTTCGGGCCAGCTCCCGACGTCGACCGCGGAACGGCTGTTGGCCGAGGAGGTCCAGGCGCGGCGGTTGTCCGCGGAGGACCTGAACTGTGTGCGGGCCGCGGTGCACGCCTGCGCGCACGGGGTGCGCCGCACCCACCTGATCGGCCCGTCCGGGGCCGGGCCGCTGCTGCAGGAGCTGTTCACCAGGGACGGGTGCGGAGTGATGATCTCCGATGACGGGGAGTACGAGTCGACCAGGTCCGCCACCCTGGAAGACGTGGCAGGCATCGCCGAACTCATCGAGCCACTGGGCACCGCCGGGTTGCTGATTCCTCGTAGCCGTGAACAGCTGGAACGCGACATCGACCAGTTCGCCGTGATCACTCGGGACGGCGAGGTGATCGCCTGCAACGCGCTCATCCCCTACCCGGGCGAGGCCAAGTGCGAACTTGCCTGTGTCGCGGTGCATCCCGGCCACCGTGGCCGGGACCTGGCCACCGCTCTGCTGCGCCGGGCGCGGGTCCTGGCTCGCGAGAACCAGTTCGGCCGGCTGTTCGCGCTGACCACCCGCAGCCCGGGCTGGTTCCTCGAGCACGGCTTCACCCGGGGCAGCCGGGCGGACCTACCCACCACGCGCCAAGAGGCCTACGACGAGTCCAGGAACTCAATCGTCCTGTTGGACGACCTCTGAAGCGTGTTGCCGGCGAGCGTCCACCCGGATCGTGGTCCCCGGTGGCAGCGCGTCGAAGCGCTCTGCGACATCCGCCACGACGGGCAGGCCGCGCTCGGCGGCCAGCATGACGCCGTGCCCGTGGACACCACCGTGCCGGGTGAGCACCGCCAGGACCCGGGACGGATCGAGGGCGGCCGCCGTCGGAGCGTCGAGTTCGTCCATCAGTAGCACCCCGGCGGCGCTGGCGGGATCCGCGAGTGACCGGCCCCGCAGCAGAACGCCGACGCGGCGACCGATGCTGGTGACATCCTGGCCCCGGGCGCGCATGAACGGGTCGGCCATCGCCTCGAACGTGGCGTGCAGCGCAGCGACCTGCTGCGACCAGGCCGTCAGTTCCGGCTGGCCATCGGCAACAGCGCGCCGGACGGGATCCAGCAACGCGGGGTCGTGCAGCAGGGTGAGTTGCGCGTCGAGCATCTGGGCCGCCGTCTGCCGGCCCGCGGCCTGTGCTTCGTCGCGCAGCTGTTCCAACTGGGCGCGAGCGTGCGCCAACGCCGAATCCAGGTCGTGTGCCGGCAGGTCCGGCACGGCTGGGCCTTCGACCGCGAACGGAGCCAGTGGCCCGTGGACCGGGCCGGTATCCGCCCAGCGCCCAGGTGCGGTACCGGCTTCCGGCTCGTCACCGAAGTTGGATTCGGCGAAGCGCCGCACCGCAGTCAGCAGTTCGGCTGCCTGCGGCCCGCAGGCGGCCAGCACGAGCCGGTCCCCCTGCCTGGCCTGCAACCCGGCCACCTGGCTCAGGCTGGAACCGATTGCCGGACCGGTAGCTTTGCTCTGATTGCGCACCGTGAGTTCGGCATCGAAGCTGCCGGCCAGGCGAACGAACTCGGCGGCCGGGCG
>PDSI01000109.1 GCA_002748415.1 Micrococcales bacterium
CCCTGGAGCTTCCCGCCCCCGCCGGCTGGTCGGGGTGACAGGATTTGAACCTGCGGCCTCTTCGTCCCGAACGAAGCGCGCTACCAAGCTGCGCCACACCCCGTGGCTGCGGCCGGGGGCCGCGAACACAACCAGGACATGGTAGCGGAGGGAGCAGTGCGTTCGGAAACTGATTCCGGCGGAAGCGGTAGAAACGGGGATCCCGTCGACCCCTGGAACGCCACCCACCTACTGGAGGAACCGAGCCCCTACCTACGCGGCCAGGTCACGCCGAACGAACCAGGCAAGTGCCACCGAGCCCAGGACGAGTACCGCACCGGCCAGCATGGTTGCGTTGGCGGTATCGGTGCTTTCCAGCGGAAGCCGTCCCACCAGTTCCAGCGGGGACAGGTTGCGTGCCCACCCCGGCAGTTTCAGCGTGTCCGCCAGGGTGCCCACGATGGCGGCCCACGCCACCAGGCCCCAGGCCGCCCGCACGAGCCGGCGGATCAGCGCATGCAGGGTCACGGTCACCGCCGTCAGGACCAGCACCGGCACCGCGTAGCCCGCCCCCGCATCGACGGCGGACCGCAGAGCCGCGGTATCGCCTTGATCCATCCATTGGGCTACCCCGACGCCGGCGGAACCGGCGCCGAGCACCCCCAGCGTCTGGGCCACGACCACCGCACCCCAGACGCACCACACTCGGCGTCGCGTTCGCGTTCCGGACAGCAGCAGGCTGAGCCGGCCGGACTCCTCTTCGGCGGAGAGCCGGGTGAACCCGGACACCCCCACGCACGCACTCGCCAGAGCCACGATCAACATCGCCAGTGCCGTCATGATCAGCTCAGGTTCGGCTGTGCCCAGTGCCCGGGCCAGCTGCGGGTTCTCTTCGATGAGGCGCCCCATCTCCTGCGACATCGATCCGAACGCGGTCCCGAACGCCAACCCACCGACGAGCCACACCACGAACGAGGCGCGGGTCAGCCGCCAGGCCGCACCTGCCGGCGTCCCCAACCGTGCCGATCCGCGGGCCGGGCCGGGCCGGGGGGTCAGCACCCCGGCATACAGGTCACGCCGCACTGCGATCGCCGCACCCGCGGCCGTGGTCGCGACAGCGACGCCGGCCAGGCCGAGCGCGTACGACCACTGCCAGCCACTCCACGGACGCACGGCCACCATCCAGCCCGCGGGAGAAAGCCATTCCAGGTCCCAACCACGCCCGTCGACCAGGGCGCGCACGCAGAATCCGGCGAGCGCCAGGCACAGGCCGACAGCTTTGGCCGCCTGCGCACTCTGTGCCAATTGCCCCGTGAGCAGGCCGATCCCTGCCCACACGAGCGCGAACAGCGCCAGTGATGCCAGGTAGCGCCCGCTCGCCCACAGTGGAAACCCCAACGCGGACAGGCCGGTCCAGCTGACTACGGCGAACGCGCCGACGCAGCCGAGCACCCAGAGCGCGGCGGCAGCGAAAGGAGCCCCGTGCCCCAGCACACCCGAGGTCAGCAGTTCCAGCCGGCCGGAATCCTCCTGGGCGCGGGTGAGCGACACCGCTAGCAGGACACCGAAGACCGGCAGCAGCAGTTGGCCCATGAAACCGACTTCGAAGGCCAGAATCCCGCCGAGTGAGTCCACGTCGTACGCGCGCCCGTTGAATGCCCAACTGGCCGGGGAAGAGCCCATGGTGCCCTCGTACTGCACGCGTTGCGCGGGCTGCGCATACAGTTCCATGACGCCGCGGCCCACCGCCAGCACCAGGATCGCCAGCCCAGCCGGCCAGGCCAGCAGTGTCTTCCACTTCGTTCGTCCCAAGGCCCGGGCAACGACCATCGTGCCCTTCATCGCGGCCCACTGCTTTCCGGTGCGTCGTGGTAGTGCTCCAGGAACAGCTCGTCCAGCGTCGGCGGGCGCACCACCAATGATCGAGGTTTCTGCGCTGCAACGAGTTCCACGACCGCCGGCATGACGGCGGGGGAGACCGTCAGGTGGGTGTGCACCTGACCGGGGCCACCGGAAATCGCAATCGCCGATGCCGACAGGAACGCATCCAGTCCCGAAATCGGTTCTCTTGTGACGGATTCCACCGAAACCTCGAGTCGTGCCCGCAGGTCGTCCAAACTGCCGGTCGAGACGCAACGGCCGGCTCGAATGATCGTCACCCGGTCGCTCAACTCCTCGACCTCGCTCATGATGTGGCTGCTCAGCAGCACCGACGTCCCTTCCGCGTTCAGCTCCCGGACCACCTGCTGGAACACGCTCTCCATCAGCGGGTCCAGGCCGGAGGTCGGCTCGTCCAGCAAGAGCAACTCGGCTCGCGCGCTGAGCGCCGCGATCAGCGCCACCTTCTGCCGGTTGCCTTTGGAGTAGGTGCGGGTTCGCTTGCTCGGGTCCAGCTCGAACCGCTCGACCAGTTGGTCTCGCATCGAGACGTCTTGATTGCCGCGGAACCGGCCGATCAGGTCGATGCACTCCCCACCGGTGAGCCCCGGCCACAACACCGTGTCGCCGGGCACGTAGGCCAGTCGCCGGTGAACGTCGACCACGTCACGCACGGGGTGCAGCCCGAACAGCTGCACCGAGCCGGCGTCTGCCCGCAACTGTCCCAGGAGTGCCCGGATGGCTGTCGTCTTCCCGGCACCGTTCGGGCCAAGGAAACCGTGCACCTCCCCAGCCCGCACGCTCAGATTCAGTCCGTCCAAGGCGCGGGTGGCGCCGAAGGACTTCACCAGCCCCTGGACCTGGACAACATCGGAGGAGTCAGGCAGTGACTGTCTCATGACAGTAACTATCAGTTAGGTTGACAGTAACTGTCAAGAGCGTCATCGTGTCAGGAGCGGGTTTACCCTTGGCCCATGGCCGTCGCTCCTGAACAGTCGTTGCGTGCTCGGAAGAAGGCGGCGGCGATGCGCCACATTCAGCAAGTGGCGCTCGAGCTGATCTCCAGCAAGGGGTTCGACAAGGTCACCGTGGAAGAGGTGGCGGCCGCCGCCGAGGTATCCCCCAGCAGCATCTACCGCTACTTCGGTACCAAGGAAGGGTTGCTGGTCCATGACGAGTACGACGAGCAGGCCCTGCAGGCATTTCGGGCCGCGGTGATGAACGGGGCTGGTTTGCTCGATTCGTTCAAAGTCGCGCTCGACGCTTTGGCGGCGTCGGAGCACTTCCGTGCCGACGAGCAGGCCACCCGGTCTCGGATCAGCCTGCAGTTGCAGATACCGTCAGTTGCTGCCGCCACGAGTGTTGCGACGGAAGCAGCCATTAATCAAGCCGTCGAGATGTTGTGCGCGTATGCCGGATATGAACGCGACCACGCCCGGGTCGAAATGACCGCAGCCGTGTGGGGGGTGCTAGCTGCGGTGCGCAACTGGTACGAGGACCCACAGAACCGGCCGGTCGACTATCACTTCGGCCTGGCCATCGACGCGCTGCGTGACCTCGGAATCCGCGAACCGCAAAGCACTGGAGTAAATGCCGATCCCAGCTGACAGTGCCTCTCTTGAGGCTTTCTTGTTGTAGGTGACGTGGTCGAGGCGCATGGTGGCTGATGGTGTTCGTGTGGTGGTGAACGGCATCGCCAACCTCGAATCCGAAAGAACTGTGTGACGGCCCAACTGTGGCCTGGTGCGAGCTCTGCGGTAGCGGGCACAGATCTAGGCGTGGCGGTAGGCCTCGCCACCGATTTCCCTGCCGTCATCAATCCGACTTTCCGTTTTCTCTTTCCCACGAAAACGGCCTGTTGGTGGTGTGTCTCGACGCCAGCCTTCCCGGCAGGGTGTCGTAGGCCCTCCGACCGCCGTGGCCCATGTGCTCCCGACTGGCGGCCGCTGACAGAGGTTCCCGGTGAAGACCGTTTATGTGCAGTTTCACGCAATCCTCGGAACTGCTTACACACCGTAGGCCCATGATGACCCGAGAGTTCTCGCGC
>PDSI01000144.1 GCA_002748415.1 Micrococcales bacterium
ATGCGGTCCGCACCGCGAACGTCTCCATGCGTTCCCAGGTCGACGAGGACCCGGAACTGAACGGGATGGGCTCCACCTGCACAGCACTGCTGCGCGACGGCACCCAACTGCACCTGGCTCACGTCGGCGATTCCCGCGGCTACGTCTACGCCGACGGTGAACTCACCCAGGTCACCCACGATCACACGTTCGTGCAACACCTCATCGACACCAATCAGATCACCGAGGAGGAAGCCGAGCGACACCCGCAACGCTCGGTCATCCTGCGCGTCGTCGGTCACCTGGACGAGGAGGAGATCGACACCGACACGTTCAACGCCGTCCCCGGCCACCGGTGGCTGTTGTGCTCCGACGGCCTACCTCGGGTGGTGTCCGCGCAGACCATCGGCGAGACCCTGGCCGGCACCGACTCGCCGGCGGCAACCGCCGAGCGGCTGGTGCAACTAGCCCTGGCCGCAGGCGGACCGGACAACATCACCGTCGTCGTCGCCGACGTCGTGGATGCGGACGAGCGCCCACCCGACACCCCCGACGTCGTCGGTGCCGCGGCGCTGCCCGGCAACATGCCGGCGGTCAGCGCCGACGGGCCGGCAGCCCGCGCCCAACGCCTCACCCAGCCCGAGGACCCGCCGGCACCCGGACCCGAGCGGCCGAGCACGCCGTCCCGCCCGCGGTGGATCACCTTTGTCCTCGGCGTGGTCGGGGTGGCCGCCGCCCTCGGGCTGTTCGTCCTCGGTTTCCGCTGGTGGATGGCCAGCCAGTACTACGTGAGCAAGGATGCCGACACCGTTGCCGTCTACCGCGGCCGGCCCGAGGAACTGGGCCCGCTCAGCCTTCATGAACGCACCCAGAGCACCAAACTGCCCGTCGGCACGCTCGTGCAGAATGCGCGGGAGCAAGTCGAGTCCGGAATCAGGGCAGACAACGAAGCCGACGCGCAGCGCATCCTCGACAATCTCTGGAGCCAGTCCAGTTTGTGCGGCAACGAGAACGCACCGCTTCCGCCGGCGCTGACCCCCACCCCCAGCCCGACTGCGCGGCCCACGGAACCTACCTCACCCACACTGCCCGTGCCGTCACCGGCCCCAGGGGCACCAACGGTGGCCAACGCACGAATCACCCCCACGCCCGGCGGTGGAACCACCATCACCGCCACCCACGGCCCGGCCCAGTCACCCGCCGCGTCCGGCGAATCCGTTGCCCAAGCACCCACCGCGCCGGACTCGGACGACGTGCCCACCATTCCGTGGCCGGAGTGCCCATGACCACCGTCACCGAACACACCCCGCGCCGGCGCCGCAACATCGAAGCGGTCCTACTGGTATTGGCGGTGGCCACCTCCGTGGTGGCCTACGCGTTGACCGACGCGGGCTCGAGCGGAACCTGGCCGGCCGGCCTGGTCGGCTACGGCGGCGGCATCGCCGCCCTGGCCGCGGTCGCCCACGTCGCGCTGCGGTTGCGTGCCCCCTACGCCGACCCGATGATCCTGCCGATCGCGGTCACCCTCAACGGACTAGGGCTGGCGTTGATCCATCGCCTGGACCTGGCTACCAGCTCCGGATTCGCCGTACGACAGCTGATGTGGGCCCTGGTGGGCATGACGCTGGCTGTTGCGGTGATCTGGTTCCTGCCGGATCACCGCCTCCTGCGCCGGTTCACCTTCACCGCGATGGTGCTGGGATTCGTACTGCTGCTGCTGCCGCTGCTGCCCGGACTGGGGCGCACCATCAACGGCGCCCGCATCTGGATCCGACTGGGCCCCATGTCGTTCCAGCCCGGTGAGATCGCCAAGATCATGCTCGCGGTGTTCTTCGCCGGCTACCTGGTCAGCCAACGCGACAACTTGGCGATGGCCGGAAAACGGGTCCTGGGCCTGCACTTGCCCCGCGTCCGCGACCTGGGCCCGATCCTGATCGCGTGGGCCGCCAGTGTCGGCGTGCTGGTCATGCAACGAGACCTGGGCACCTCGCTGCTGTTCTTCGGCCTGTTCGTGGCGATGCTGTACGTCGCCACCGAACGGGTCAGCTGGATCGTCATCGGCATCAGCCTGTTCCTGGCCGGTGGCGTACTCGCTTACACCCTGTTCTCCCACGTGCAGGCGCGCGTGACCGCCTGGTTGGACGCCATGGACAACGACGTGTTCAACGCCGAACGGGGTGGCTCCTACCAGCTGGTGCAAGGCCTGTTCGGGATGGCCAACGGTGGCCTGACCGGCACCGGGCTGGGGCAGGGCATGCCCCACCTGGTGCCCTACGCCAACAGCGACTTCATCTTCGCCACGCTGGGTGAGGAACTCGGCCTAGCCGGGGTCATGGCGGTGCTGTGCCTCTACATGATGCTGGTCGAACGCGGCATCCGCACCGGGATCGGAGTACGCGACGGGTTCGGCAAACTGCTGGCGGGCGGGCTGGCCTTCGCTATTGCGCTGCAGGTGTTCGTGGTGGTCGGCGGGGTCACCAGGGTCATCCCGGTAACCGGGCTGACCCTGCCGCTGCTGGCTTACGGCGGGTCGTCGCTGCTCAGCAACTGGATCATCGTGGCTTTGTTGCTACGGATTTCCGATGCGGCGCGGCGTCCCGCGCCGGCATTGTCCGGCTCCGGTGCGCCCATCGCCACGGACGCGGTCAACGTGGCCGCCACCCAGCACATTCCCCAGGTGCCAGCTGGTGTCGGCGGGCCGAACGCGTCCACCGGCGAACCGCAAACCAGCCGCCCAGGATCAGGGGGTCCGACGTGAACGGGCCGCTGCGCCGGCTGGCGCTAGTGTCGTTCGTGCTGTTCGCCCTGTTGCTGGCCTCATCCACCTGGACCCAGGCGCTCGACGCCGACGACCTGCGAAAGGACCCCCGCAACCGGCGCACCCAGCTGGCGCTGCTGAGCCGGGAACGTGGACCGATCATCGTCGCTGGTGAGGCGATCGCCCGCTCGGAACCGGTGGACGACGAGTACAAGTTCCAGCGCACCTACCCGCAGGGTGAGCTGTACGCGCACGTGACCGGGTACTTCAGTCTGAGCACCAGCAGCGGCGTGGAGCAGGCGATGAACCCGCTGCTGGCCGGCACCGACGAACAACAGTTCGTCGACCAGCTGACCAACCTGCTCACCGGCGAGCAGACGCCAGGCGCCACCGTCACCACCACCATTGACCCCAAGGTCCAGCAGGCGGCCACCGACGCCCTGGCCGGGCGGCGCGGCGCGGTTGCCGCCCTCGACCCGAAAACCGGCGCGGTCAAGGCGATGGTGTCGACTCCCTCCTACGACCCGAACCAATTGGCCACCCATGACCGGAAAGCGGCCAACGAGGCCAGCCAGCGGTTGCAAACCCAGGACGACCGCCCGTTGATCAACCGGGCCATCGGCGGCGACCTGTACCCGCCGGGATCCACCTTCAAGGTGATCACCGCGGCCGCCGGGCTGGAATCCGGTTCGGTGACAGCGAATTCGACGCTGCCCGGGCCCGCCGTCCTGGACCTGCCCGGCACCACCGCAGGCCTGCCCAACTACTCCCCAAACCCCTGCGGACCCAACGACGAGGTGAGCCTGCACGACGCGCTGGTGATGTCCTGCAACACCGCCTTCGGGGCACTGGGCATGCGGCTGGGCGGCGACGCGATACGCGAGCAGGCCGACAAGTTCGGTTTCGGCGAGGAGCTGCGGATCCCGGTGCGGGTCACCCCCAGCCGGATAGCCGAACAGATGAACGAACCGCAGGAGGCCCAGTCGGCAATCGGCCAGTACGAGGACCGGGTCACTCCGATGCAGATGGCCATGGTGGCTGCCGGAATCGCCAACGACGGCATCGTCATGACCCCGTACCTGGTCGACAAGGTGCAAGCTCCGGACCTCAAGGACCTGCAATCCGCAAAACCGCAACGGTTGCGCCGGGCGGTTTCTCAGTCCACGGCGGACGACTTGAC
>PDSI01000201.1 GCA_002748415.1 Micrococcales bacterium
CGGAACCGGCCCGGACGACAGCCAAGGGGAACGCACCCACAACTGCCCGTCGCGGACATCGGCCTCGACATCGTCGAAGAGCCGCAGGTCCTCCTCACAGCTGCCCCAGGCCACCAGCGACAGCTCCGCGGCGCCGTAGTAGTGCTGCACCCGCAAGCCCGCTGCACGAGCGATGTCACGGTCGCGGGCCGGCAACCGGTCCCCCGCGACCACGACCGTGGCCCCGCTCATCGCCGTTCGCGGCACCAGCCGCCGCAACCCGGTAGGGGTCGTCTGGATGAACCGGCAGCGTTGCGGGTGGGCGCTCCAGCTGGCACCCGCCCAGTGCGCGAGGCACGCCGCGAAAAGGTTCATCGTGGCGGCCAACGGGCCAGGGATCCACACCGTGTCCCCGGCGCGAAGGTCCAACCGCGCGGCCACTGCGGGAAAGGAATCGACCCAGCTGGCGGCCGTGCGCCGCAGGGCGCGGGAGACGCCAGAGGTAGCTGAGGTACGCAGCATCAAGGACTCGCCGCAGGCCGCCGCAGCCAGGACCACGGCCGGTGGATCGTCCGCGGCGAGCGGATCGATCATGCGGTGCCGGACGGCCGACGCACCGGCAGCAGGCCCGGATAGGCGGCATGAACGCCACGCGCGACAAAAGTGGCGATGAGTACTTTGACCGCGCCACCGGGCAGGAATGGGATCATGGCTAGCAATGACGCAGGCAGGGGCATCTGGGTAACGATCATCATGCCCACGATGCCGCACGCATAGAGCGCCACGACCCCGATCCCAGCGTTGATGATCAACCCGGGCACCACACGGTAGGGGGCACCGACCCGCTCGGTGGCCCAGCCGATCAACGCGGCGACCACGACGAAGCCCACCAGGAATCCCACGGTGGGGCCCGCGAAGACGCCGATTCCCCCCCGGCCGCCGGCCAGCAGCGGCAAGCCCAGCGCCACCAGGGCGAGGAACAGCGCCTGGGATGCGGCGCCGCGGCGTGCGCCCAGTACTGCCCCGGCCAGCATGACGCCCAACGACTGGGCGGTAATCGGGACGCCGGAATACGGAGTGGGGATGGAGGGCAGCTGCCCCAAGGCTGCGGTCACGCCGGCAAACACCGCGATCATGGCCACGTCCCGGGCCGGGTTCGCCGGTTGCTGGACGTTCGACGTCGCTGTCTGGCCGCCCGACGCTGGGCGTTTGTCGGTAGACATCGTGCTATTTAACGTGATCGCTGCGTGATTTGTCTATCACATCTTGCTGTACCGACCGCACTTGTCGGAGCATTGAGGATGCCGAATACCTTGCTTCGCCTGCACACCGGCCGCAGCGCCGTGGTGTTGATCGACTACCAACAGCGGCTGCTGCCGGCCATTCACGATCATGAGCGAGTGCTGCGCCGGGCCGGGTTCATCGCGGGTGTCGCCGCCGAGCTGGGTGTGCCGGTCATCGGCACCGCGCAGAGCCCAGATCGGCTGGGAGTCAACGACCCGCTGGTGGGCACGCACATGGACGAGGTGATCGAGAAGACCGCGTTCGGCGCGTGTGAAGCCGGCGTGGCCGATGCGCTGGCCCGGCTGGACGATGCCCGCGGCGGTGAGCGTCTCGAAGCCGTCGTCGCCGGCGTCGAAGCGCACGTGTGCCTGGCGCAGACCGCCCTCGGACTCATCGAAACCGGTCGCCGGGTGTGGATCGTCGCCGACGCCAGCGGATCGCGCCACCAGCACGATCGCGATGCCGCCATCGCGCGGCTGCGCGACGCGGGAGCACGGATCGTAACCGCGGAGATGGTGGCCTTCGAGTGGCTCGGCACCGCCGGTCACGAGTCGTTCAAGACGGTGTCCCGGATGGTCAAGAATCTCTGATCGCCATGGGCGTGACATGCGGGACCACCGGCATCGACAACGCTGTTGTCGCCGAGAGTGATCGGCTCGGCTGATTCGAGTTTGTCTCTGCGTGGCTGTACCTCCAACGGGTGGGCCGGGGTGAGTAGCCGCACGTTCGGTCCGGCCTGGCAGTCGTTCCCAACGGTGATTCGGGCGATGTCCAGGGCCGTGAGGTTGTCGTTCACGAACGTTCGTGACCCGATGAACAGGTGCTCGCCGTGGTCGACATGCACGGGTGGAATGATCGTGCTCCGCTCGCCCAACCCGCCCAGGAGCTTGGTCAGGATGGGCCGGGCCGCGTCGAAACCCGCACTGACACAACGGCGATAGTACTCATCTGCCAAGCAGAACCCCCGGTAGGCCAGGCGTGAACTCTCCGGATCGCCGCCCAGGTAGGGGTCGCCCGCCAGCATACGCTCATGGTCGGTCCGCGGATCTGTGGCGAAGTAGTCGCGTGATGTCACGGCAGCGACCTCCTTACGGGACAGCCACGGCCGAGGTTTGGACAGGGGCCACGCCGAAAAGACCTCGTGAACACCGCACAAATGCGGCTATTCGCCCCCGACTGCGGCAGCCACCTCCGCCACGATGCGCGAGCGCGCCATGCGGCCTTCCCGGGTGGGGGTCAGGGGGTAGACGTGCAGCAGCCCCGCCTCCTCGTGATAGGTCACCGTGACGCCGGCTTCGGTGAGTTTGCCGACCAACAGCCTGGTGTCGGGCAGCACGATGTCCCGGGTGCCGCAGAACACGGTGACCGGCCCGAGGCCGGCCATGTCGGCGAACAGTGGGCTGACGAGCGGGTGGTCGATCGGTAGCTCGCCCCGCCAGTGGTCGACGTACACCCTGGTGCCGTCCCTGGCCAGCCACGGGTCATGGGGCTGGACACCGTCGATGTCCGGGTTGTTGAGGCTCAAGTCCAGCCCGGGCGAGATCAACGTGGTGCCGGCCAGCGAGACCCCGTGCTTGTCCCGCAGGTCGATCGCCGAGGACAGCGCCATCTGCCCGCCCGCGGAATCGCCTGCCAGGCAGGTCTTCCCGTACGTCCGGCGGGTCTGCAGGACCAGCTGAGTGATGATCGGCATGACCTCAGCGGCGGTGCCGAACGGCACCAGCGGGTAGATGGGCACGATCACGGCGACCTGTGCTTCCGCAGCGATCTGAGCACATAACCGCCAGTGTTCCGGCGCTATTTCGCGCACCCAGGCCCCGCCATGGAGGTAGACGACGGCACCGGACGACGGGTCGGCGGCCGGCTTGACGGTGTACGCCGGCTGGATCGTGTAGACGGGCCAGCCGTTGAAACGGTCCACGCTGACCACGACGTCGCGGCGCATGAACAGTCGTGGTGGGCCGAATGCACGGGGCCGCAACGCCTGGGCGGCCAGATGCCGGCGCGCCACCCGTCGGCTACCGAAGAGGCGCTGCGCCCTGGTGGCCCGCAGCAGCGCCGGGAGGAGGACCCGCGAGGGGAATGAGACCGGCTGCGGTTCATCATGGCCGCCGGCCCGCAGTTCGTCGGTATTCACCGCGACACCACCAGGACGGCGTTGCGGCACAACCTCCGGCATCGCCACCTCGGGGTCTGCCGCGGGACGGATGCGGAAGTGCTGGTCGAGGTACGCACGAATGAAGCCTGGCACAATCCGCGCTTTCTGGGCAGTCCC
>PDSI01000008.1 GCA_002748415.1 Micrococcales bacterium
CGCAAAGGCTTCCCACTGCAAGCCGGCCAACGGTGGGTCATCGAACGCACCAACGCCTGGCACACCCGAGGCTTCAAGAAGCTCGCCATCTGCACCGAACGACGCACCCGCGTCATCGACGCCTTCATCGCCCTGGCCAACGCGATCATCATCACCAGAAGACTCATCCGAACCGCCTGGACCACCCACCGCTGGGACACCCGACCCCACCGCCGACCATGACCTACCCGCGCGACCTCTAAGGATGGCCTACAGCGGTTCCGAACCAATCCGGCCAGAGACATTGCCCGCTTTTGCGGATGCCTACGCCCCATACGGGTTCGACCCGCGAGCCGTTATGGCCGCTTACGGGCTGGCCTAGGTTACGCTGTCGGCCTCCGCGTCCACGCTCCGCAACGGGCTGGAAACGCTGACCGTGGACCGAGAAGAGCTGCGCCGCGGGTTGCTGGTCGTTGGCGGCGATGTGGAACTGGTCTCATGCGGACCAGACGTGATGCATCGGAAGATCGCGATCGTCGATCCGGAGACCCTCACGCGCTGCCACGACGACACCATCGGGGAAATCTGGGTCAGCGGGCCTGACGTGGCCCTCGGGTACTGGAACAAGCCCAAAGAGACCAAAGACACCTTCGACGCACGAATCGCCGGCGAAGAGGTCACACCATACTTGCGCACCGGCGACCTCGGCGTGTGCCACGACGGCCAGCTCTATATCACCGGACGGCTCAAGGACGTGATGATTGTCGACGGCCGCAACCACTTCCCCCAAGACATTGAACTCAGCGTCGAATCTGCCGATGAGCGCGTACGCAAGAACTGCGTGGCTGCGTTTGGTATCGAACTGGCAGGCGTCGAGTCGTCCAGTGGCTCGTCAAGCGAGTCTCCACCGAACTCGGGGTTGACTCCCGCCGGATCGACCCGCACCGATCGTTCGGCATCCTGGGCCTCAATTCAGCGGCCATCCTCGGGATCACCGGTGACTTGGAGCAGTGGCTGGGTGTCCGGGTGACCCCGAATCTGCCTTACGACTACCCCAGCATCGGGGAACTCGCCACTCACCTTGCTGAGGAGGCCCTGACGACGAGCCGCCGCCCGTCCGCCGCTGATAGTAGTTCCCTCCCTTCTTGAAGCAGTATATATATGATGATATAGATACTGTTATGCGGAAAAGGAGTGAGGATGCCAAGCAAGATGATCTACGTCTCGACGGAGGACCTGCCGCTCTATGAGCGCGCTCAAGTACTCTCCGGCGGGAATCTGTCCGCGACGGTCACCGAGGCACTACGTAGCTACATCGAGATGAAGGAAGAACACGAGGCCGGGTATGAGGCGATCACCGTGCCGGTCGGTAAGGGAGCGCGACGTCGGCAACGTTTCTACGGTGTGCTGCTCGGTGAGTGGCGCGACCCGGTTGGCCGCGACCGGATGGTGAAGCTTCAGGTCTATCGGACCCGCAAGGGGCGATACGTCATCTACGCGCGACGGGCGCCGGACTGGTCGGATCCGAAGATGTGGGTCGACCCCTCCTGGGGTGACAGTGGCAGGTTCTTCGGCGGCCTGCGCAGTTTCCTCGGTGTCGACTGGAGCGAGCACGCACTGCAGACCGAGTCGACCTTGGAAGTCGTTGACTCGAAAGAGGAACTGAAGATCAGGATTCCGGAGAAGTTCTACGAGGCGCTGCGTCTTGGCGATCAGCAGCCGCCGGGGATCGAAGAACTCGATATTTGACAGGAGAGCCACAATGTCCAAGCACGTAGCCTCAGGGGCGATCGTGGTCAGCGGTTTGCGCAAGTCATATGGCAGACACGTCGTGCTCGACGGCGTCGACTTCACCGTTCCGGAAGGCACCATCTTCGCGATGCTCGGCCCCAATGGAGCCGGCAAGACGACCACCGTACGTATTCTGACCACCTTGATCCGTGCAGATGCCGGGGACATTCAGGTCGCCGGCCACGCCGTGGATCGTGAACCAGAGGCGGTCCGCGCCGTCACCGGTGTCACCGGACAGTTCTCAGCGGTGGACCGCCTGCTGACCGGCGAGGAGAACCTCGTCATGATCGGCGAACTCAACCACCTGTCCCAGTCGGACGCCGCCAAGAGGGCGAACGAGCTGCTGGAGCGGTTCGACCTGTCGGACGCGAGCCAACGACTCGCCGCGGGCTATTCCGGTGGCATGAAACGGCGGCTGGACCTGGCCATGAGCCTTGTCGCCCAGCCGCGGGTCATCTTCCTGGACGAGCCCACCACCGGTCTGGACCCACGAAGCCGCCAGGTGATGTGGCAGATCATCCGGGACCTGGTCGCAGACGGCGTCACCATCTTCCTGACCACCCAGTACCTCGAGGAGGCCGACCAACTCGCCGACCGGATCGCTGTTCTGGACGCCGGCACGATCGTGGCGCAGGGCACTCCCAGCGAACTCAAACGGCGGGTCCCGGGCGGTCACGTCCTTGTCCACTTCGGTGACACAGCCTCGGTGGACGCGGCGGCGGACCTGTTCGGCGGCGTGCCACGCAACCACGACACCCTGTCGGTGCGGGTGCCCAGCGACGGCAGCATCGAGTCCATCCGTGGCCTGGTCGACCGGCTCTCGGAGCGGTCCATCACTGCCGGGACGCTGTCCGTCCACACCCCCGATCTCGAAGATGTCTTCTTCGCCCTGACCCGGTCCTCCACCGACCACTCGAAAGTGGGTCCACCATGAGCGCGATGACCTATCCGATGCACGACTCATGGGTGATGCTGCGCCGCGTGCTGCGCCACACGAGGCGCAACCCGTCGGTGCTGATCATGGCCATTGTGTTGCCCCTGTTGATCCTGCTGCTGCTGAACTACGGCTTCGGCGGTGCACTCGCCGCAACCTTCCCGGCAGGCGCGAAATACATCAACTACCTTCCCCCCGGCATCATCCTCATGGCGGCCGCCTACTCGGGCGGCTCCACGGCAACCGCGGTCAACACCGACGTCAGCGAGGGCATCTTCGACCGGTTCCGCGCCATGCCCATCACCCGATCGGCCCTGCTGAACGGGCATGTCATCGGCAGCACGATCCGTACCCTGATCGGCATCGTGCTGGTCGTCCTGGTCTCCTTGGCGCTGGGTTTCGGCCCCAACGCGACTCCGTTGGAGTGGCTGGCCGCCTTGGGCCTGATCCTCCTGATGCTCTATGCGATCGCTTGGTGGTCGGTGGCCTTCGGGCTGGTCGCGAGAAATGCTGCAAGCGCCGCCGGTTTGGGCGCACTCATCACCCTGTTGCCCTTCCTCAGCAGCGCCTTCGTCCCCATCGGCACCATGCCGCACTGGCTGCGGGTCTTCACCGCGAACCAGCCGATGACCCCGACCGGCGATACCCTGCGCGGTTTGCTGATCGGCGAACCGATCGGGAACTCTGGGTGGATAGCCGCCGCTTGGTGGATCGGCCTCGCCGTGGTCGGATTCCTGTGGTCCCGCTCCGCATTCGAGCGCCGATCTGTCTGAAGCCTGGGTCAGTCCGGGCGCCCGTGCCGAGATCCCGGCACGGGCGTCACACGTGGTTCATGACGACGCCAACTGTGGCTTCCGAGGGACCGTAGTGGTTGTAGACCACCAGCCCTGGACGGGCATCGGCGACCATGACAGCCAGCGCTGACGGAAACACCTCACCGCCGAGCAACAGCAGCCGTTGAGGCAACACGGCACTCAAGTGGTCGCCCGCGGCCAGAGCCGCGAGTTGCGACGGCGTGTACTTGAGGCAGTCAACGGGGTGTCTTTGCAGTTCCTCAGCCAAAGCTGTGGTGTCGAGGACGACGTCCCGGTCGTAGATGTCCAAGCGGGCACCCGACAGAAGCGCCCCGAAGACGCATGTATTGCCGAGATCTGCCGCAAGAGTTGTGCTGAGACCAAAGCTCCGAGGAGTCACTGGGGCGATCCGACCGAACAGCGCGTCGCAGTACGCCAAGAGGGCGCCGTGCTCGACTTGGACCGCCTTGGGGACGCCGGTTGAGCCGGAGGTGAACACCACGTAGGCGAGGTCGCCATGTCCTGTGGCCATTGGCGGCATGTAAACGACTCCGGTCAGGCTCGGCCCGCGTCCGGCCCTTGGTTGCGCAATGCGGTGACGGCATCCATCGCTTCACGCAGCTCGGCCAGCCACGTCTCGGCGTGCCGGCCCGCCTGCTTGACCGCCCAGGCCAGCGCCTCGGAGCGGGACCGGGCCACCCCGGCATCGACCAGGGTGTCGAGTACCTGCCGCTCCGGCTGGCGCAGCCGGGTCATCACCGGTACCGCGAGGTTGGTGAAGATCACCGCTTCCTCGCCGAGCCGGGCACCCCAGGCCACTTTGCGCCCGTAGCGATTCTCTGCCTCATCGGCGATGCCCATTCGCTGCTCGCGGGTCTCCTCCCGGAAGCGGGCGATGCGCCCCTGCGCGGTGGCGGCGTTGGGTGTTTCGCCCTCGCTGGGCAGTTCGCCGACGACGGTGATCTCTTCGCGGTCGACGGTCACCGTGGGTGGGTGGCTGAACCACTCGCCAGGTAGCCGCCCGGCGAACCAGTCGGCCGCGTCGTCCGCAGGGAGCGGGTCGTCGGCTTGCCGCCACCGGCCCCCACCGTGACCGCGGCCATGCCCGCGCCGGTGCCCGCGGCCCCGGCCGCCCGGGCCGTCGTCCGGCGAACCTGCCGGGTCATGCCTGTGATGGCCGCTGGTGTGGCGCCGCCCGCGCGGTGGTTGCGGCCGGTCGGTGGTCGCCTCGTCGGTGTTGTGGCTTGTTCCAAGATCGTGGCTTGTTCCAGGGTCGTGATGCGCTGTCATGTGTGTTCCTCGGTGGGGTCCGCGACGCTGTCGTGACACTTGCATTACTCGATTACAAGATTACACAAGCAATGTGGAAGCTGCAAGTA
>PDSI01000083.1 GCA_002748415.1 Micrococcales bacterium
TAGGCGAGCGGGTCGAACTCCTCGATCGGGATCGCCCGGATCCGCGGCAGCGGGGAGGTGAACGCGTGGATGTCACGCTCCAGGTCGAACAGCTCCAGGCCTTCCTCGGTCAACGGCACGAACCCGGAGTTCACGAACTCCCGGAACCCGACCAGTCCCACCCGCCGGTCCCCGCCCAGCAGCTTGCTCACCTGCGGAAGAAAGTCGCCGTCGTGGCTGGCCAGCAGCACATCGCCCGGCCGTTCGGCCAGCGCCTCGAGAGTCCGCTGGATCCCGATGTCGACTACCTTCTCGCCGGTACCGCCCGCCAACGGGATGGGCCGGTACTCCATCGCCAGCAAGGCCTGGATGAAGGACACCGGAAGGTCACGATTGCTAGCGGCCAGGAAGAACAGTCCTTTCACCGGTTGTCCCCACGCCTGTGCCGCGAAAGTGGTCACCCGCTCCCAGCGGGGCCGCTCCTCCGGATGAGGGCGCCGCCCGAACACACTTCCGCCCAGCGTGGCGTCGATATTCTCCCCATCGACGATGACGTAGGTGAACCGATCCGGCGACTCTGCCGTGGACGAGTGTTGCGAGTCACTTGAAGACATTCATGCACTGTAGCCGCTGGTGTGCACCTTCGCCTCAGTGAGGGTGGTATCCGAGCTGGGATACTGGCCGGACACGGGTCGAGGAGTACAGCATGGTAAGGGTCCAGTCAGCGTCGCGGGCGCAGACGTCGCTCCCCGCGACGCACGAACCGGTGACGGCACGGCCGTGGGCCGGCGCGCCACCGAGCACACCACCCATCCTGGGTCGGGACAGTGCCTGCCCTGCCTGACGGTGATATCCCGCCCGCGGATGGCCTGTTGCCACCGGCGGCGGCCGCCGGCGCAAAGAGCCGTGACTTCGGTGTCTACGTGCACGTGCCGTTTTGCGCGAGCCGCTGCGGCTACTGCGACTTCAACACCTACACCGCCCGAGAACTCGGGCCGGGGGTGAGTCAGGCCAGCTACGCCGGTCACGCCGGCGCCGAGATCGACTGGGCCGGTGCGGTTCTGCGGCGTTCCTCGGTGCCCGACCGGCAAGTGTCGACGGTCTTCTTCGGGGGCGGCACCCCGACGTTGTTGCCGGCCGCCGACCTCGTCGCCGTCCTGGACCGGATCCGCCGGCAGTGGGGCCTGGCACCCGGTGCTGAAGTGACTACCGAGGCCAACCCGGACTCGGTGAGCGCCGCATCGTTGCGTGAACTGGCAGACGGCGGCTTCACTCGCGTGAGTTTCGGCATGCAGTCGGTTCGCGCACACGTACTGGCCACCCTGGAACGCACCCACGATCCGGCCCGGATCGCCGACGCCGTCGCTTGGGCCAAACAGGCAGGCCTGAGCTGCAACCTGGACCTGATCTACGGAACCCCCGGAGAGTCCGAGGATGACTGGCGGGCAAGCCTTTGCGCAGCTGTTGACCTCGAGCCGGACCACATCTCGGGCTATGCTCTCGGCGTCGAACCGGGCACCAAGCTGGCCCACCAGGTGCTGTCCGGGACGGTCGCGCCGACCGACCCGGACGACCACGCGAGCAAGTACGAGATCGCCGAGTTCGTCCTGAGCGCCGCCGGTTACCGGTGGTACGAGATCTCCAACTGGTCCAAGCCGGGCCAGCAATGCCGACACAACATCGGCTATTGGCAGGGGCATGACTGGTGGGGTATCGGTCCCGGCGCGCACTCCCACGTCGGTGGTACCCGGTGGTGGAACGTCAAGCACCCCCGGCAGTACGCCCAGCGGGTCGCGGGCGGGCTCAGCCCGGCCGCGGGACGGGAGATCCTCACCTCGCAGGAGCTGTGCTTGGAACAGATCATGCTGGGAATCCGGCTCGCCGGCGGGCTGGACACCTCCTGCCTGCCCGATCCCCGGATTGCCGATGAGGTGCAGGCCGACGGCTTGGCCGACGTGCGCGGCGACCGGTTGGTGCTCAGCCTGCGTGGCCGGTTACTGGCCGACCAGGTGGTCGGGCGGCTGCTGGGCTGGTAGTGGCGGGAGCGCAGCGGGCTGGGGGCGCGGGCAGCGAGTGGGGTACCGGCTGGTTCAGTTCACCGGCTGGTTCAGCTGGACAACCTGCGCTGCGCGGACCTGTACCGCAGCATCGCCACCACCGCCAGCAGCGCTAGCACGATCAGCACGGCGATCCCGGCCGGTGATCCGGCGGCCGTGCCGAGCGCGGCCTGCCAGGCGGCGAAACCGATCGTGGCGTAGATCAGTGCCCACGCCGCCGCACCGGGGATCTGTGCCAGGCTGAACCGTAGCCAGCTCAGGCGCAGCACGCCGCAGGATGCGAGCACGGTTGTCTGAAACCCGACGGTCAGGTAGCACAACGGAATTGCCGGCACGCCCCAGCGTTCCAGCGCATGCCGGCCGTTGCGGATCATCGGGCCGTCCAGCCACTCGTGCACCTTGGCGCGCCGGCCGGTGCTGGTGGCGGTGCGGTCAAGGGCTTGGTGAGTGGCCCACCGGGCCAGCCAGTATGTGCCCTGGCCGCGTGCGGTGCCGATGAGGTAGAGCACTAGCCACGCGACCAGGAACGGGGCATCCGCCCACCATTCCGGCATGTGCGGCTAGCCGGGGACGACACCGGCAATGCCGTGGCGTGATTGCTGTGCCGCTGCCAAATTGGTGAACACGGCCTGATTGAACCTGAAGCTCGCTTCTGCTTCGGCGAGGAGGAGATCCCGCTGCTCGGCGGTGATGGCCAGCCGGTCGAGCTTGGCCCGGTACTCGTCCTTGTACGGCTTGGGCTTGCCGATGCCGGGGACCGGTAGAACGTGATCGCCTCGTCGTCGATGCCGTAGTGGCGCTGGACCAGCGTGGCCACTATTTGGCCACCGGACAGGTCGCCCAGATAGCGGACATAGTGGTTGGCGAGCATGCGCTCCGGTGTGTGACCCTCGTTCAGCGCCTCGACATAGGCCTGCGTGGCCGGTGTCAGCTCGGTCAGGGCGGTGCCGAAGGTGGCCAAGGCTTGCGGACCGAGCAGCGTGACCAGGTCGTGCTCCAAGGCTTCCACCCGGTTCAGCCGGGGGTCGAGGAATCCGGACATCAACGGGTCGTCACGATAGTGCTGCCACAGGGTGGATTCCATGGCCCGGTAGATGGCCAAGTGCTGGCTTACCGTGGTTGCGTACGCGCCGTGGCAGGACTGCCCCCGCATCAGCGAGGTGACGAAATCCGATTCCTCGGTGCGGGAGTGGGCATCCCTGGTGTGCTCATGGAGGGCGAGCGACAGCGGAACTGAAGAACTGGTAGCAGACACGACAAACCCCTCACGCGGGCGACGAGACAGGCTCAGGATACCTGGCCGCCAGGCCGGAATCCGTGGTACGCGTGCTCAGCTTTGTGCCGACCGGGTATGTCCGGCGAGCCGTCGGGTCGTGGTCCACGGCCCGAGCGGCCAGCACGGCGCAGTTGCCTGCGTGGATGCCGCGAGACCGGACCGGTCGTTGGTCCGTGTCCTGACTGGCACCCGATTCGCGGTCAGCTGACCATGGCGGGGACGAGCGGATAGTTGTAGGGCTGCCGGTTGCCGGCCGCTACGGCGGCGAAGATCGGCATCACAATGGCGGCGAGGAAAAAGACCAGGCCGAGCGGGATGAGGAG
This sequence comes from Micrococcales bacterium, assembly GCA_002748415.1. GTDB lineage: Bacteria > Actinomycetota > Actinomycetes > Actinomycetales > CAWJMD01. Next base: position 3,636 of record PDSI01000083.1, read on the forward strand.
GAGAATGCTGAGGCCCATCGTGACGATCGTCAGGAGGGCAACCACGACAAACACAACGAACCCGCCCAGCAGCAGCGTCAGCTGGAAGTTGAGCGCGCTGGCGGCGTGCTGGCGTACGAAGCTCGACCGATCCCGGAGAATCA
>PDSI01000229.1 GCA_002748415.1 Micrococcales bacterium
CCGACGGGTTCACCCTCGATGACTTCGTCCGTGACACCGACGCCCAGACGGTGACCTGCCCGGCTGGCCTCACCCGGCCGGTGTCGACCAAGAACACCGTCTCCTTCGCGTCCGCCTGCTCCGACTGCCCCCTGCGCCAGCGATGCACCACCGCCAAAAGCGGACGCACCCTCGTACTCCACAAGCACGACCTGCTACAACGCGAACACCGCAAACGCGCCAACGACGAAGACTTCCAAGCCGCCTACCCTCAACACCGACCAATGGTCGAACGCTCGATCGCCTGGCTCACCCGCGACGCCCGGCGTGTGCCCTACCGCGGGATCGAAAAGAACAACAACTGGCTCCACCACCGCGTCGCCGCCCTGAACCTGCGCCGACTCCTCGCCATGGGCCTGACTGTCCATAACGGAGCCTGGGCCCTGGCCTGAACCACCCCGCCGGGCAGCAGATGACCCCTTGCACACCTACCCCGAGCGCCTCAGGATGACACCAGGCCGGCGCAACGACCCGTTGTCGCACCCACAGTGCTGACCGGAAACCCCGCTCGAGGACCCATTGGTGGCGCTCCGCCCGCCACCCTCGCCAAAGCCAACGAGGAGATGCCGCCTTGTTCAGCACCCTCCTAGCCCGGACTGTTCGTGGGCTCCACACCCTGACCCTCCGGCGCGGAACCGAAGAGCCACGAGCCTGCTGGCTGGCCCCATCCAAACCGGACTGGCCGCACGCAAACCGGCCTGGCCTCACCCAAACCGGTCACATACCGTGCCCCGCCGGGGGTCCGCTGCCCACGAATGCCCCCGGGCGGGCCATATCACCCCGTCGGCAATCCGCCCACACCGCCCGCATCGACCCCTATGGCGCCGTTAGGCGACGTATGGCGTCGGCACGCCGCTACCCGACGTACCCCAACAGCGCCATAGGGTCCAGAATGACCGGCTCGACGTCCTTGCGGGCGCCCGGAACGACCGGCTCGCGCACCCCGACACCCAGCCCAGGACCGCGGAATGGCGTCGCCCAAACCCGACTGAGCCCGCCCAAACCCGACTGAGCCCGCTCAAACCCGACTGAGCCCGCTCAAACCCGACTGACGTCGCCCAGACCACCTACAGATCACGCCCGAACCGGCGAGCCACAACCCGCCCCTGAACCCGGCTGCCCGCACCAACCGCCCAAACCGCCCAACCTTCCCCGCCACCACTCCGCCCACATCACCCACATCGACCCCTATGGCGCCGTTAGGCGACGTATGGCGCCGGAGCGCCGCTACCCGACGTGCCCCAACAGCGCCATAGGGTCCAGGATGACCGGCTCGACGTCTCGGTGAGCGCCTCCGCAAGCGCCCGGAACGACCCAGCCACGCACGCCAGGCCCCACGATGCGTGACAACCCCGCACAGCCCGGAGCCAGAACTCATGACAACCAGAACTCATGACAACCAGAACTCATGACGACACAAGCCCGAATCGGCGCCGAAGAGGATGACCGTTCCCCGTCAAGTTCCAGCGCTCGGGTGCCGATACAGCGCAGGTGAGTTCCGCATCCTCGTCCACGGCGTCCGGCTCCACCGCACACGAGGTTGTGTTGCGGCACCGCTACCCGTGGTCGGTCGAGGAAATCGCCATTCTCACCGTGCTCGAACTCACCGCCATCGGTGCCGCCGGCTGGGCGTTCCTGGGTGAGCGCACCGGTGGGCAGTTCGCCTTCGGTGTCGTGGTGGCCGTGATGTGCCTGGGCCTGAGCGTGTATCTGTTCCTGCTCGGGACCTCCCGCAAACGCCGTTCGGAGATCGTGGGCACCTTGAGTGCGGATCACTTCCGGTTCAGCGGCGGCAGGTTCGACAGTAGCGAGGGCTCGCTGGCCGGGTTCGGGAATCTGCGGGTCCGCACTCAAGGACCGGAAAAGGCGCTGGTGTTCTCCGCCAGCACCGAGAACGGGCCGGACGACGAAGTCGTCGTCCCGCTGCGGCTGGTCCGGGCCAACGCGCACGGCCGGGCCGAACTCGTGGCGGCATTGCAGCGCAACGCACGTGACCTGGTCCACAACGAGCAGGCGTCTCGGGTGCTGCAGGACCTGCAGCCCTGACACCTGCACCCGGAGCCGAGCAGTGCGCGGACTGCAGGCCCACCACTGGATCTGACAAGCTGTCCCCATGAGCGATGAGACCCATGGTTCCGTCTCCGAATCCTCCAGTCACTCCACCAGGACTCCCAGTACTCGCCGCAGCGGGGCGTGGCCGAAGATCGCCGATGATCCGGCTCCGGCACAGACTCAGCCGCCAGGGCGGATTCCAGCGGTTCAGGTGCCAGCGGATGTGTTGGCCCAGGTCGGAGAGGGCGCCTACTACGACCCGCATTCGGTGCTGGGTGCCCACCTGAACGAGGACGGGATCACCGTCCGGGTACTGCGCCCGTTCGCACAAGGTGTCACCTTGGTCACATTGGGCGAAAACGGCGAGCGGGTGGAGACACCCATGGAGCACGAGGCGCATGGGGTGTGGCTGGTCACGCTGCCCGGCGACGTCACTCCCGACTACCGGTTGCTGGTGCGCTATCCCGGCGGCCCGCAGATCGAACAGGACGACCCGTACCGGTTCATGCCCACCCTGGGTGAGGTGGACCTGCATCTGATCGGTGAGGGCCGCCACGAGCAGCTGTGGTCGGTGCTGGGCGCGCACGTCAAGCGGTACCAGGGGCCGATGGGTGAGGTGCACGGCACCTCGTTCTCGGTGTGGGCACCGAACGCGCAGGCGGTGCGGTTGATCAGCGACGAAAACTCCTGGGACGGGCGGCGACACCAGCTGCGCTCGCTGGGCTCAGCCGGCGTGTGGGAACTGTTCGTGCCCGGCATCGGTCCGGGCACCCGGTACAAGTTCCAGCTGCTGGGCCGCGACGGCGGCTGGCGAGAACGGGCCGACCCGATGGCGCGCGCGACCGAGGTGCCACCGGCGACGGCGTCGGTGGTCACCGAGTCCACCTACACCTGGAGTGACCAGGAGTGGATGGCCAAGCGCGCCGAGACCAAGGTGCACGCCAGCCCGATGAGCGTGTACGAGGTTCATCTGGGTTCCTGGCGGGACGGATTGGGTTACCGAGAGCTCGCCGAGGAGCTGGTGGACTACGTCGTCGAGACGGGCTTCACGCATGTGGAGTTCATGCCGGTGGCCGAGCATCCGTTCGGCGGTTCCTGGGGCTACCAGGTGACCTCCTACTTCGCGCCGACGTCCCGGTTCGGTTCCCCGGACGAGTTCCGCTACCTGGTGGACCGGCTGCACCAGGCCGGCATCGGCGCGATCGTGGACTGGGTTCCCGCGCACTTCCCCAAGGACGAGTGGGCATTGGCCCAGTTCGACGGGCAGGCCCTGTACGAGCACGCCGATCCGCGGCGCGGCGAGCAACCGGACTGGGGCACGCTCATCTTCGACTTCGGCCGCCGCGAGGTCCGCAACTTCCTGGTGGCCAACGCCATCTACTGGCTGGAGGAATTCCACCTGGACGGCCTGCGGGTGGACGCGGTGGCCTCCATGCTGTACCTGGACTATTCCCGAGAAGACGGGCAGTGGACGCCGAACCAGTACGGTGGCCGGGAGAACATCGAGGCGATCGGCCTGTTGCAAGAGGTCAACGCCACCGCGTACAAGCGGTTGCCGGGCATCATCACCATCGCCGAGGAGTCCACCGCCTGGCCGGGGGTCACCAGGCCGACCCATCTGGGTGGGCTCGGTTTCGGCCTGAAATGGAACATGGGCTGGATGCACGACAGCCTGAACTACGTCTCCAAAGATCCGGTCCATCGCCGTTACCACCACCACGAGATGACGTTCTCGATGGTGTACGCGTTCTCGGAGAACTACTGCCTGCCGATCTCCCACGACGAGGTCGTGCACGGCAAGGGAACACTGCTGGGCCGGATGCCGGGCGACCGCTGGCAGCAGTTGGCCAACCTACGGGCCTTCCTGGCCTTCATGTGGGGCCACCCAGGTAAGAAGCTGCTGTTCATGGGACAGGAGTTCGGCCAAGAGGCGGAGTGGAACGCCGACCGCAGCCTGGACTGGTGGCTGCTGGACCAGCCGTTGCACGCCAATACTCAGAAGATGACGGGAACGCTGAACAGGGTCTACCGGGAGAACCCGCCACTGTTCGAGATCGACTCCGAACCAGCCGGTTTCGAGTGGATCGACGGCAACGACTCGTCCCGCAACCTGTTCTCGTTCATTCGCAAGGACAAGACCGGAAACAAGGTCGTGGTGGTCTCCAACTTCGCCGGGCAGCCCTACGAGGACTTCCGGCTGGCATTGCCGCACGGCGGCGACTGGGTGGAGATCTTCAACAGCGACGCCGAGGAGTTCGGCGGTTCCGGGGTGGTGAACACCGGCACGCTGAGCGCGGAGGATGTGCCGTGGACCGGGCGCGACCAGTCGGTCCTGCTGCGGGTACCTCCGTTGGCCACGATGTACCTGCGCCCGGCATGATCGGGCCGGCCGGATACGGGGAGGCCGGGCACTGAGCGCGCCCGGCCCCGGACCGGGCGGTATCCACCTCGAGATCCGCCCTGGTGCTCACCCGCACACTCGTACGCTGTCCTGGCGGCTGGACCCCGACACCGGAGCCGACTGCCGGGAATCCGTGCGGACCGGTGCGCCGATCTGCCCGGCCGGGCTGGCATTGCTCGCGGCCGTCGAAGCAGAGTTCGCGCGCGGCGCGCAGCGGGTGGAGACGCTGCTGTCCCCGCATGACGAGGTGGGCCTAGCGCTGGCGACGGTCGCCGGGCTACGTCGCGAAGGAGTGTTGCGGGGCGCCGGACCGGACGGGGCCGATGTGGTGTTGCTGGCCCGGCTGGCCGCCGACCTGGACCCACGCGAGAACCTACTGCCCACCCTGTCCGGCTCCTTCCACCGCATGCTGGTGGCGTGCGGGCTGCTGGTGCGCAACACCGCCGGTGACGTGCTGCTGCTGGAAACCAGCTACAAGACACAGTGGGAGATCCCCGGTGGCCTCGCCGAGTCCGGGGAGGATCCGTTGGCCGTTGCGCATCGGGAAACCCTCGAGGAACTGGGTGTCGAGCTACCGGTCGGTGAATTGCTGTGCGTGGACATGTGCCCAGCGAACACGCTGCGACCGGACCTGCTCGCGCTGGTGTTCGACGCGGGCGTCCACCCGCCGTCACTGCGCCAGCGGCTGCATTTCGCCGACGGGGAGATCCTGGCGGCGCACTGGTGCGACGAAGAGCGGGTCCGCCGTCACTGCACCGAGGTGCTGGCCGGGCGGGTGGGTGCACTGATGGACACGGCCGCACCGGGCCGCGGGGCGGGCCCGCTGCTGTTGCGGGACGGTCGCCGGGCCCGGTGAGGCAGCCACCGACGGCAGGGCCGGTTCGCAACCGGCGCCACCGAACGTGGGCATGCTGCCTCCGTGCGGGTGCCGCTTAGAACAGTGCCTGTCAGAACAGTGCCATCGACAATCCGCGGCGGGCCTTGGCCACGGCCGGGTCCTCCGGGCCGACGACGTCGAACAACTCGACCAGCCTGGCACGAACTCTCTCCCGCTCCTCGCCTGTGGTAGCCCGCACCGCGGCGATCAGGCGGTCGAAAGCAGCCTGCGCCTGGCCGTCGAACAAGTCCAGGTCGGCCGCGCACAGCACCATGTCCAGGTTGTTCGTGGTCACCGGGCCTGCTGCCGCAGCGCGGACCGCGGCGGCGTCGTGCCCGGCGACGCGCTGCAGGAAACGGGCGCGTGACAGGCCGTGCTGGGCATCCGCATCGGCCGGGTTCTGCTTGACCGCGGCCTCGAAGCCGGCGGCCGCGCCGTCGAGGTCACCGGACAGCAGCTTCTCCTCCGCCGCGGCCAGATGCGCGGGCACACTCGGCCCGGCCGGCTGATCGGCCTCCGCGGCCTCATCCTGGCTGACCGGCACCGTCCCGGTGATGCCGTTCTGCTGCGCCGCTTGCAGAACCTGATCGATGACCGGCCGGATCTGCTCTGCCGCCGCGGGTCCTTCGAACAGCGGAATCGGCTGTCCGGCAAGAACAGCCACCACCATCGGCACTCCCCGCACCTGAAATGCGGCGGCTATCTGCGGCGCGCTGTCGATGTCCACCCGGCCGAGCAAGAAGCGGCCCTGGTACTCCTTGGCAAGGCCGGCCAAGGTGTCGACGACGCCCTCACTGGCCGGGCTAGCCGATGAGACCAACGCCAGCAGAACCGGCACACTGCTCGACTGCTGGGCGATCTGGTTGAAGTTGGCCTCGGTGACCTGCACGACAGCACCGGAGCCGCCCCCGGCCGGACCCGACGCAGGCGGACGCGCCAAACCAGACAGATCGACGGCGCCCCGGAGGTTGATCTGCGGTTGGTTGGCGGACGAGGGTGTGGAATGACTCATACGAGCAGTCTAATGAGCCACCCGGCCGGTGCGGCAGCGACGCCACACAATGGTGGCCGGCAACCCACCCGGTAGTCTGATGCGTCAAAGCACCATGAACGCACGACACAAAGCCACCGGCTCACGACTGCCCGCCCCTAGCCTGCTGCGCACTGGCGCCGCGGGCGCCATGGCTGCGGTGATCACTGCCGGCTTGGTCCTGGTCAACCTCACCTCGTCCGCGCCCCCGGCCGCGGCAAGCGCCCAGCTGACACCGTTCGAGGGCTGTGCCGAGATCGGCGAGTGGTACCGCGCCAACGCCGAGGTCACCGTGGACCGGTACGGGGTGCGCGCCGCCCGCCCACCTGTCGCGGAAGAGCGTGCCATCGCGGACTTGGGTGCCAAGTCCCTCGCCGGCGCCGAGCCGCCGGTCACCGCCCCGGAAGACTCCGGCAACGCGGTCGGCACCGGTGACACCGGAACGAACCTGCAAGAAGCCACCGTGGACGAACCCGATTCAGCCAAGACGAATGGGCGCACGTTGTTCACGGTTCAGGACGACCGGCTGGTCACGGTAGACGTGTCGGGTTCCACGCCACGCAAGCTGAGCGAGGTTGCCCTGCCCGGATTGAGCACCACGGAGCAGGAGCCGCAGCTGCTGCTGGACAAGGACCGGCTGTTGGTGTTCGCCAGCTCCACCGGTTCGCCGGATGCCCCGGCCGTATCCCGCACCGGACCGGCTACCTCGGGTGCGGTCACCGAGACGATTCACCCGCCCGGCACCCCGGTGACCTTCCTGATCGTCGTCGATGTCGCCGAACCGGCGCACCCGCGGCCGGTGAGTACCCAGCGACTGACCGGGGCGAGCGTTTCGGCCCGGCTGCACGGGCACCGGGTGCGGTTGGCCCTGACCACCCAGCCTCGGCTGCCCACCCCACAGGGCGCCGAATGGTCCGAGGGGCAGAACGCGCGGGCCAACGAGCGTGCTTGGAAATCCCTTGACGGACAAGCGTTCCTACCGCAGCGGATATCCGGCTCCGGCCGGCTTACCCCGCTGATGGCATGCACGGACGTCTACCACCCCGAGCAGGCCACCGGGGTGAACGCGCTGAGCGTAGTGACCCTGGACCTGAGCAGGACCGACCCGGTGGTGCATGCCCTGGCCGTCACCGCGGGCGGCGACACGATGTATGCCAGCAGTGAGCGGTTGTACGTCGCCGCCACCGCCTCCGGGCGGCCGGACCCGGTGATGCCTTGGTGGCCGACGGACCACGACACGACAGCGATCCATGGCTTCGACATCACCGACCAGCACAGCACGCACTATCTCGCCTCCGGTGAGGTGCAGGGGTACCTACACAATCAATGGGCGATGTCCGCCCGGGACGGTTTCCTGCGGGTCGTGGCAACCCGCCCGGCCACCTCGGAGCGGCCCAGCGAGAGCGCGGTCAGCATCCTGAAGGAGGTCAAGAGCCGCAGTGAGGAACCGGGCACTCTCGAGATCGTCGGAGAGGTCGCCGGTCTCGGCAAGACCGAGCAGACCAGGGCGGTGCGCTGGTTCGACGACCTCGCGGTGGTGGTCACCTTCCGCCAGACCGACCCGCTGTACCTGGTCGATGTCTCACAGGAGACCAACCCGGTGTTGCGGGGTGAGTTGAAGATCCCCGGGTACAGCGCCTATCTGCACCCCATCGGCCACCACAGATTGCTGGGCGTGGGCCAGGACGCCACCGAACAGGGCGAGCTGCTCGGCACTCAGGTCTCCACCTTCGACGTCGCCGACCTGACCGCCCCCCGGCAGCTGCACACTCTCACCGAACGTGCTACCAGCAGCACGGTGGAAGACGACAGCCGAGTGTTCGCCTACCTTCCCGGGCGCGGCATCGCGATCATCCCGGTAGCGGATCCGAGGGGGTTGGGACTGCGTGCGGTCAGAGTCGACGACGACGGCACTCTGCAGCACATGGGCAGTTACCCGCAGGCCGGCGGCCTGACCGAGCAACCGTCGGACATCTCTGTGCGTCGCGCGATCCCGGTGAACGCGGACACGGTCGCCGCGGTTGTTTCCGACACGCGTGGCCTGGGTGCACAGGTGGTTCTGCTGCGCCTGGACGAGTTGATGCCCTCCGCCGGGGTGCACCTGTAAGGCGCACAAACACGGGTCAGGCTGCGCCTGCGAACCGCGCGCCTGGACCGGCTGCATGCCACACAGCACGGCCTTGTGAGGACCGTGTCCGCGACGTCGCCGGAGTTCGTACAATGGTGCGACGTGGCTTCCTTCCTTATCGAGCATAAAGTCCTGCTGCTCTTCCTGGTCCTGGGTATCGGCACGGCTTTCGGGAACGTTCGCATTCGTGGGATATCCATCGGGCCGGCAGCAGTCCTGTTCACCGCACTCGCGTTCTCGGCCGTGTCCGAGCAGTTGGCGCTACCGGAGATCGTCGGCACCTTTGGTCTGGCGGTGTTCGCCTACACGGTGGGGCTGACCGCGGGGCCGTCGTTCTTCGCCTCGCTGCGGACCGGGCTGCGGCCGGTACTGATGGTGTTCTCTGCCCTGGCCGGGCTGGGATTGGTGACGTGGGGAATCGGTTCGCTGCTGGGGCTGAGTCCTGGGCTGACCGCCGGACTGTACGCCGGGTCCACCACGAACACACCGGGTCTGGCCGCGGCGACATTGCGACTAGGTGGCAACCCGGAGCCGACGGTCGCCTACGGGCTCACCTACGCCGGCGGGGTCACGATCATGCTGGCCGCGGCCGCGTGGACGTTGCGCCGCTCGCCGGACGCCGGCACCGACGCCGCCACCGAGGAATTGCGAAGCCTGACCATCGATGTGACCAGGGACAACGTCCTGACTGTCGCCGAACTGACCTTCACCCCCTACGGGCGGGTGATCTTTACCCGCCACCAGTCCGCTGGCGACCCGGTTCACGTCAGTAGTGGCGATGTGGTGGTGCGCCCTGGAGACCGAGTTCTGGTAATCGGCGTGCAGCGGGCCATCAACCACGTCGTCAAACAGCTGGGCCAGGCATCCGAAGTGAACCTGGCCGAGCACCGCCACGACGTCGACTTCCGGCGGATCATTCTGTCGCAGAGCCGCTTCTACGGCCGGACCATCGGCCAACTGAACCTGTTGGCCAAGTTCGACGCGCGGGCCACGCGGGTGCGCCGCGCCGACCACGACTTCCTGGCCACTGACGGTTTCGTCCTGCAGGCGGGTGACCGGATCCGGGTGGCGGCCCCGGTGGACCAGATGCAGGCGGTGTCCACCTACCTCGGTGACAGCGAGCACGGGGCATCGGACATCAATCCGTTGGGGTTGGCCGCCGGAATGGCACTCGGGCTGCTGGTGGGTACGGCGCCGCTCGTCGTGCCGGGCCTGGGCACAGTGACACTGGGGCATGCGGCCGGACCGCTGGTCGTGGGCCTGGTGCTGGGCCGGCTGCAACGCAGTGGGCCGGTCGTGTGGACGCTGCCGCACCAGTCGGCGCAGGTCCTCACCCAGCTGGGCATCCTGCTGTTCCTGGCCTACGCCGGGGGCCGGGCAGGCACCGCTTTCGTCGATGCGCTGCGCAGTCCGCTGGGCCTACAGCTGATCGCGGCTGGAGCGCTCGTCACCGGCCTGCATGCGGGCGCGCTACTGGCGGCGTCGCGGTGGTGGTTGCGGTCACCGGGGCAGCGGACAGCCGGTTACCTGGCTGCCTCGCAGACCCAGCCGGCGGTGCTGGCGTTCGCCAATGCGGCGACCCGCTACGACCAGCGTGTCGCGCTCGGGTACGCGCTGGTCTACCCGGTGGCGATGATCACCAAGATCATGGTGGCGCAACTCCTGACGCTTACCTGACGCGCCGGTCTGTCACCCGGACCGCAACGCGCCGGACCGGGCGGCTCTGGCCGGCACCGGAGGCGGATGGCGCCGCCTCAGGGCGCAAGCCGCTCCCGCACCCATCCGTCCCCGGCCCACCGGTAGCGCAATCGGTCGTGCAGCCGGGACCGGCGGCCCTGCCAGAACTCCCACACCTCGGGTCGTAGCCGATAGCCGCCCCACCACTGCGGCCGCGACGGGTGCAGGCCGTGCTCGGCAGCGGCCTTGGCCGCGTTGGCGACCAGCACGCCCCGGTTGGCGATCACCTGCGACTGCGGTGATGCCCAAGCCCCCAGCCGCGAGTCGAGCGGACGCACCGTGTAGTAGGCGTCCGACTCCTGCGCCGAGACCTGCCCGACCCGGCCTTCGATGCGTACCTGACGTTCGAGCTGCGCCCAGTGGAACAGCAACGCCGCGCGATCGTTGGCGGCAAGCTCCGTGCCCTTGCGCGAGCGGTAGTTGCTGTACCAGACCACGCCGCGTTCATCGCAGTCCTTCAGTAGCACGATCCGTGCGGACGGCCGGCCGTCGGCATCGGCGGTGGCCAGCGTCATCGCATTCGGCTCGGGCACCTTAGCGGCGACCGCGTGGCCGAACCAGCGCCGGAACTGCTGCACCGGGTCGAAAGCTGAGTTCGCCTCGTCCAGTTCACCGGACTCGTAGCTTTTTCGCATTCCCCGCAAGTCCATGCAGTCATGGTAAATCCGCCGGTGTGGCCACCGGCCGGGTCAAGGCTGCTTGCCTGAGTCCCGGGTACACCGCCCGGATTCGGGTGCTGCTACCCCGCTACGCCCACTCCAGCAACACCTGACCGGAGGACACGGCATCACCGACGGCCACATTGACGACGGCGACCGTCCCGTCGTGCGGAGCGGTGACCTCGGTCTCCATCTTCATCGCTTCCAGCACCATCAGGGTTTGCCCGGAAGCGACCTCCTCGCCTGCTGCCACTTCGATCTTCAGGACCGTCCCGGCGATCGGGGCGGTGAGCTGACTGGCCGAGGAGCCTGGGGTCTTGGCCGCCGTCGGAGTGACGCTGTACGCGGAGGAACCGCCGACCATCAACGCGCCGACCCCGGGCGTCGGGTCTTCCTCGACCTCCACGTCGACGTCGTACTCCTGGCCGTTCACAGTCACTTTCAATTTCACGAGTCTGCCGTCCTTACAGGCCGCTGAGGCCAGGGTTGTGGGAATGCTGAATGCCGTAGCGGCCACGGCGGGACCAGCCCGGGTCTCGGCGCCGGCGCACCTGCCTGACCCTGGTGCGCTTGCCCAGATAAGCGGCCACCGCCGCACTGATGGCCAGCAGAACCTCTTCGCTGACCTGGCCGCTGGGGTGCTCAGCCTCCAGCCGCTGTTTCAATTCCTCGACACGAGAACGCAACTCGGCGACCTCGGCGCGGACTGCCGCCAACTCCTCGGCCACACCGTCCGGGGCCGGTTTCGTCTTCGTTTCAATGCTCACCAGTGCCTCCTACAGCGGGATCAGTCCGTGCTTCTTCGGCGGGCGTTGATCCCGTTTGCCGGCCAACACCTCTAGCGCCTTGGCCAGGACCGCCCGGGTCTCGGCCGGTTCGATGATGTCGTCGACCAGCCGTTTGGACGCCGCGACGTAGGGAGTGGAGAACGTTTCCCGGTACTGCTCGATCAGCTCCTGGCGGCGTTCCTGCGGGTCCTCCGCCTCGGCGATCTCGCGGCGGAACACCACGCTGGCCGCGCCCTCGGCGCCCATCACCGCGATCTCCGCGGTGGGCCAGGCGAAGACCCGGTCCGCGCCCAGGTCCCGGCTGCACATGGCGATGTAGGCACCACCGTAGGCCTTCCGCAACACCACGGTCAGCTTAGGCACGGTGGCCGCCGAATAGGCGAACAGCATCTTGGCACCGTGCCGGATGATGCCGCCGTGTTCCTGGTCCACCCCGGGCAGGAACCCTGGCACGTCGGCCAGCGTCACCAGCGGAATGTTGAAGGCGTTGCAGAACCGCACGAACCCGGCGCCCTTGTCGGAGGCGTCGATGTCCAGCACGCCGGACATCACCATCGGCTGATTGGCGATGATGCCCACGGTTCCGCCGGCGATGCGGGCGAACCCGACGACGATGTTCGGTGCGAACCCGGCATGCACCTCGAGGAAGTCACCGGCATCGACGATACCGAGGATGACGGCCCGGACGTCGTAGCCCTTCTTGTCGTCGTCCGGGATGATCTCGTTGAGCGCCGGATTGGGCTCGATGGTCTCGAAACCCTCCAACAGGGGCGGGTCTTCGCCGTTGTTGGCCGGCAGGAAGCTGAGCAGCTTCTTGCAGATCAGCATGGCCTCGGCGTCGTCGTTGGCCACGAAGTGCACCACACCGGACTTGGACGCGTGCGCATCGGCCCCGCCGAGTTCCTCGGCCGTCACCTCGGATGCGGAGACCTGCTTGATCACGTCCGGTCCGGTGATGAACATCCGGGCCGCCCTGGTCTGGATGATGAAGTCGGTGAGCGCCGGTGAGTAGGCCGCCCCGCCGGCACACGGTCCGGCGATGATCGCCACCTGCGGTACCACCCCGGACAGATTGACGTTCTCGAAGAACACCTGCCCGTAGCCGGACAGCGCCTCGATACCTTCCTGCACCCGGGCACCCCCGGAGTCGTTGATGAACACGAACGGGGTTCCGGTCTCCAACGCCGCATGCATCGCCTCGGCCACTTTCACCGAATGCACGTATCCGGCGGAGCCGCCGGCGACGGAGAAGTCCTGGCTGGCCAGGTGCACCGTACGCCCGAGTACGTCGCCGGTGCCGGTAACCACGCCGTCGGCCGGCATCGTGGCCTTGTCCATACCGAACAACGTCGCATGGTGAGTGGCGAACAACCCGATCTCGGTGAACGAACCGTTGTCGACCAGCTCCGAGATGCGCTCTCGGGCCGTCATTTTGCCCTGTTCGTGCTGCTTCTCGTGCCGCTTCGGCCCGCCGCCGGCTTCGGTCTCGGTCCTGCGCTCACGCAGTTGTTCGATGCGCTGCGCCATCGTGTGTTTGGGGCTCATGCGGGCTTCACCGACACCGAGTGGGTCTTGCCCTCCACGGAGATCTCGTACTTGATCGGCATGCGCACCGGCCCGGTGCCGGTGTCGCCAGCGGCGGCAGCCTTCGCGGCGGCTGCCTCCTGCGGGTCCTGCCCGACGTTGACCGGCCCATCGGGACGGCTGGCGAAGAACTTGGGTGCCACCTTCGGGAACATCGCGTGGGTCAGCACATCGTCGTCGGTACCGTTGAAACCCGGTATCGATTCGGCCTCGGCGCGCAGCCCATCCCACTCCGGGGACAGCAGGTCTGCCGGCCGTTCAGTGATGGGTTCCTTGCCGGTCTGTTTCTGGGCCGCCGCCACCACCTCGGGGTTGGCATCACCCAGCGTCAGGCCGTAGTAACCCAGCACCAAGTCGGCGAACTCGGCCGTCAACACCTTGTACGAGCCCATCAGCACGTTGAAAACCGCTTGGGTACCGACGATCTGAGAACTGGGGGTCACCAGCGGCGGGTAACCGGCATCGGCACGGACCTTGGGCACCTCGGCGAGCACCTCATCCAGTTTGTCGCCGGCGCCCTGCTGGTTCAGCTGGGACTCCATGTTCGAGATCATGCCGCCGGGAATCTGCGACTCGAAGATGTCGGTCTCCACGTTGAACGACGACATGAACTGCGTATAGCGGGGTTTCACCGCGGCAAAGTGTTTCTTGATGTTGCGCAACCGGTCTTTGTCCAGCTCGGCGACGTAGCCGGTTCCCTCCAGCATCTCCACCAGCGACTCGGTGGGGTTGTGTCCTGGCCCGAGGCTGATCGAGCTGATCGCGGTGTCCACCACGTCGGCGCCCGCCTCGATGGCCTTCATCAGCGAGACCAGGGTGACCCCGGTGGTGGCGTGGCAGTGCACATGGATGCGAGTGTCCTGCCCGTGGGCGTCCTTGATGGCCTTGACGATGTCGTAGGCCGGTTGTGGCTTCAGCAGCGCAGCCATGTCCTTCAGCGCCAGCGACTGGGCCCCCATGTCCAGCAGCCGGCCGGCCAGTTCCACGTACCCCTCGACGGTGTGCAACGGGCTGACCGTGTAGCAGATGGTGCCCTGGGGGTGCTTGCCCACCCGGGTCACCGCGTTCATTGCCCGCTCCAGGTTGCGCGGGTCGTTCAGCGCGTCGAACACCCGGTAGACGTCCATCCCGTTCTCTGCGGACCGCTCGACGAACTTGTCGACCACCATGTCCTCGTAGTGGCGGTAGCCCAGCAGGTTCTGCCCGCGTAGCAGCATCTGCAGCCTCGAGTTCGGTAGCAGTTCCCGGAACCGGCGCAACCGCTCCCACGGGTCTTCGTTGAGGAAGCGGATGCAGGCGTCGAAGGTCGCGCCACCCCAACACTCCACGCTCCAGAACCCGGCAGCGTCGATGTCGGCGCAGGCATCGACCATGTCCTCCATCGCCATCCTGGTGGCCATGAGGGACTGGTGCGCGTCGCGGAGGGCGACCTCGGTGACACCGACCACGCGGGGTGATGCCGGGTCTGAAATAGCTGCAGCTGAATCGGCCATGCGGACATCTTGTCATTGCTGGGGACCCAGCGGTAGCTCAGTGCAGAATCGGTGCGTCGCCGAGCAGCAGACGTCGTGAACCACCCGGCAAACGTCGTGAACCACCCGGCAGCCGGGGCGATCACACCGGCGCACGGGCAAGCGCCCGCGCCATTTCCAGCTCCTGCACAGTGGTCACGTGGATGTTGCGCTCCTCCCCCGGCACCACCACTACCCGGGCGCCGTGGTCGGCCACCAGCGCCGAGTCCTCGGTCACGGCCGGAGCGGCGGCATGCGCGGCCCGCAGCACGTCGGCCCGGAACGCCTGCGGTGTCTGCGCCAGCACGTGCCCCGCTCGTGGCAGCCCGCCGGTGCGTACCCCGTCCTGGACGGTGGCGATCACCTCGGTGAGCGCCAGCCCGGGCAACGCCGCGTCGGCGGAACCGTCGCGTACCGCGTCCACCACGCGGCGGTACAGCGCCGGCGAGGCAAGCGGGTGCGAGGAGTCGGCGACGACGATGATCCCGGCCTCGGCCGGAATCGCGGCGAGCGCGGCCCGCACCGAGTCGGCTCGCTGTTCGCCACCGGCCACGCACACCACCGGACAACCGGGAGTACCGGGCAGGCCGAGGGCGGCCGGGAACTCGGCCGAGGCCGCCGCCGGGGCCGGCCGTAGTCGCGCGTCCTGCGCAGGCAGCACGACCACGATCCCGCCGGCCACTTGTCCGGCAGCCAGTAGTGCGTGCGTGAGCATGGTGTGCTTGCCGATGCGCTCGAACTGTTTGGCCCGCCCGAATCTGCTCCCGCTGCCGGCGGCGAGCATCACCACCCACACCCCGTCCACGGGTTTCGGCCGGCTGCGTTCTGCCGGACTCTGGCCGGGTGGGCACGGGGACTCATACGATGACGTCATGGATGACATCTTCACCCACATAGACCACATCGGGATGGCCGTGCCGGACCTGGATGAGGCCATCGACTTCTACTCCAACACCTACGGCATGTCGTTGCAGCATCGCGAGGTCAACGAGGAGCAGGGCGTCGCCGAGGCCATGATGGCTGTGGGCGACTCCACGTCGTGCGTTCAGCTGCTGTGCCCGTTGTCACCGGACTCGGCCATCGGCAAGTTCCTGGACCGCAACGGTCCCGGCCTGCAGCAGGTGGCATACCGGGTGACGGATGTGGAGCAGGCGTCGGCGACCCTGCGCGAGCGCGGGCTGCGGATGCTGTACGACGAACCGCGCACCGGTACCGCGGGCAGCCGGATCAACTTCATCCACCCCAAGGACGCCGGCGGCATCCTGGTCGAGTTGGTGCAGCCGGGCACCGGTCACTGAATCGCACAGTTCCGGTGCGCGGCGCGCTGCATGACAGCGGACCGAGTCGTTCACCACGCCGCGTTCACCGCTCAGGGCACCCGGGGGCAGTGATTCGCCGAAACCATTCTGCTCCGGCCGGCCGCTCCTAAACCGGCGTTGGCCTGGTGGTTGCCTCATGCCCACGAAAAACTAAGGACAGCAGCCCACGTCTTAGACTCGCCCCACCAACGTAGGCAACTGCAACGACCCGCTGCGGAACGTGCCGAACAAGCGGAACGTGCCGAACGAGATGCAACAGCCCGAGACCACGGGACTGCCAGCCAAGGGGACGCGGGACGTGATTGTTGGCCGAGAGCATGCTCAGAGTGTTCTGCGAGAGTGCCTCGACAGCGCCCTTGCCGGCCGTGGCAGAACCGTTTTGGTTCTCGGCGAGCCAGGCATCGGCAAAACGGCACTACTGCGTGACGCGGCCGAATCCCACCAACACAGCGCTGTCATCTACGAATGGTGCAGAGAAGGCGTTCCGTTCTCGCCTTGGCCTGCCGTTGTCCGCAAGGTCCGCGGGCTCCTCGCCGAGCCCGAACACGCCGAAACCGACGACCTGCTGAACCGCTGCGCAGTGCGATCCGAGGACGAAGACCTCTTCGTCGCGCTGACCGAAGCGCTCCTCGCCGCAGCCGCACGACGTCCCTTGCTGCTACTCCTGGATGACCTCAGCAACGCGTCGGCGGCGTCGTTGCGCTTCGCCCGGCATCTCTCACTCCAGCTGTGGAACAGCCCGCTCTGCCTGGTTCTGGCCGCTCTGAACACCGGTGCCGACGGCGACGACGATCTGCGGAACGCTCTGGGCGACCTGACACGCGTCGCGCACACCGTGACTCTCACCGGGTTGGAACCCGGCGACTGCGAAACACTGATCGAACATCGGGTCGGTCATCGGGTGCCGACGAACGTGGTCCAACACCTGCACGCCCGGTCCGGCGGGAACCCACTGTTTCTTGAGCATGCCGTGCAGCTCTGGCAGCACAGCGGCTCGCTGTCTATCGTGCCTCGCCAGATCGAGGACACCGTCCTGAGCAGACTCAGGCTGCTGCCGCCCGGACCACGCGCCGTCCTGGACACCGCGAGCGTCCTGGGTAGGCAGTTCTCCGTCGAACTACTCCACCGTGTCAGTGACCTACCCCGCGCGGAACTCACCGCCCACCTGTCGGTCCTGCAGCACGCGCACTTTCTTCGGACAACAGGACCGGCGACGATGACGTTCGTCCACGCAGCGGTCACCGAACTCCTCTACACCTCGCTGCCTCCCCAGGCAGCCGCGCAGACCCACGCGCGAACGGTGGTCAGCTCCGGCGACGACGCCCACGGCCTCGGGCTGACCCCGACCGAGCTAGCGGCACACGCGGAAAGTGCCGGCGACCAACTCGACCCGGCGATCACCCACGTACTGCACACGGCCGCCGGTCGGCACTGCATCCATCAGATGGCTACTGAGCAGGCGCTCGAGCACTACCGCAAGGCCTACGAGTGCCTGCCTTGTCGGCCAGCCGAGACCGTGCCAACGCCCTGCTGAACCTTGCCACCCACCTCGGTTGGCGGGGCCGGGTAGACGAAGCGGAGATCCACTTCCACACGGCCTCGGACCTGGCTCAGGAACTCGGCGACTGCGAGCTGACCGCAACCATCGCGCTGGCGATACACAATCTGGCCCAGCACGAGAAGACCATGGACGAAGACTCGGCACGACCATATCTGCAGGAGGCCTACGCGACGCTCCACGCCGGGCCAAGCACGAACCTCGAGGACGTCGACACGATTGCCGAGGCCGTCACCGAAGCCCTCATTCGACGCGCCGGCTCACGCGAGGACAACACAGCACTCGAAGCCGCGCTCTGGATCCAGTACGACGCCGCGGCGGAACCGAGCGCGGCCGCAAGGCGGGCAGCAGTCCTCGATCGTCTCTTGCGCATCGCCCACACTTCACGCGACCCGATGCTTGCCCACCGAGTGGCGGCGCTGAGATGGCCGACGGCCATCGAGGTCGATGACAGCAGCACGTTGCTGAGGTTCCTGCGCCGCGGCGACACACGTAGCGTGTTGCCTCTGCCGGACCGGATCGCCCTGGACTTCTTCTTAGGCTTCAAGGACTCCGCGCAGTCCCTTCTCCAGCCGGTCCTGGAACGCCATCGCGAGCAATCCACCGGTACCCTGGACGACGAGGCTTTGATGGTGGCTCATCTGGGGTGGGCAAATGCCCTGTCCGAGAACGATCTCGACGAGGCAGACTCGATCGTCAGCTTCATGGCTGCTGCCCATCCCTACACGTGGATTCACCAGGCGCTGACCGACCTCCGCCGCGGCGATATCCACCTTGCCGAGTTGCATCTGAACCGTGACGGTGGCATCCCGACAACGCTGAAGCCGCTGCTATACCGAATGCTGGCCGAAGCAGCAATCACCACCCAAGACGTCGCTTTGCACGATGCCGCCACCGCGTACCTCAGACCGCTGGAAGGCACCTGGCTGGTTTCTGCCTTCGGCGCCGACATCAGCGGACCGGTCGATCTGTGGCTCGGGCGCCTGGCCAGGTTGCAGGGCGCAGCTGAGGAAGCCCGCGCCTACCTGGACCGCGCGGAAGCTTCGGCGACGGCCATGACCTCGCTGCCGTGGCAACTCGAATGCCGCCTTGAGCTTGCTCTGCTCGATCACGATCTCGATCGCGTCGACGACGCGATCATCAAGGCCGAACGACTCGGCCTGCATGCCCTGAGCACCTGGGCCGAACGTGCCACCCCGACCCCGCAGAGCCACCGCCTGGTCTTCCGGCCCGCCGATGTGGGCTGGCTCATCGGATACAACGCCCGCACCGCGACACTGCCCGCACGAAAAGGCCTGCAGGACATCCACCTCCTTCTGACGCACGCCGGCACGGACATCAGCGCGTACGACCTCCTCATCGGTCCAGGCGCCGCAGGCCGGCAAGCACCACCCGCTTCGCGCGCAGAGCAGATGATCGACGCTCACGCACGTCAGGAGATCGGTGCCGAGATCAAGCGTCTCGACGAACGGATCGAGGCGGCGCTACAGGCCGGTGCAGACAATGCAGCCCAGCGGATCGACAAGGAGCGCGACGAACTCCTCACCTACCTCGGCACCGCGACCGGCCTGTTCAACCGGGCCCGGACGCTGGGCGATGAAGCGGAGAAAGCACGGAAAACAGTCTCCTCGCGGATCAAGCACGCCATCGGCCTCATCGAGACTGAACTACCCGACCTCGCCGATCACCTCAACGCGCAGATCGTTCTGGGCGTCCGGTGCCGTTACCTGGCCACGGACACCCACATCCTCGACCTCACCTGATCGGCCTGGGGCCGGAAGACCCAGCACCCCTGCCATGCGGAACCAGCAGCCAACCAGCACCCACCCAGCGCCTTCCCAGTAGGAGCACCGCACAACGAAGCGGTCACCACCTCGAGGAGGCCCGAATGCGACGTCGCTCCACGCCCATCGAATACCTCCAATACCTGGCTGTTGCAGCTATCACCGCCGCTGGAAACCGACCAGAGTCCCCCACCCAAACCACTTCGAAGGAAACCACAATGACAGTCCTGATCACCGGAGCTACGGGAAACATCGGACGTCCCATGGCCGAACTGCTCGCCGAGCGTGGATATGCGGTCAAGGGCCTCACCCGCACGCCCGACACCGCCGACCTGCCCGATCCAGTCACTGCTGTCGGCGGCGACCTGTCCGACCTCACCTCCCTCGAGGCAGCCCTCGACGGCATCACCCACCTCCACCTCATCACTTTCACCGGCCACTACGAGCCGCTCGAACACCCCGATCAGATCCTCGACCTCGCCACGAAGGCCGGCGTGCAGCAGATCAGCGTTCTGCAGGGAGGCTACGAAGGACCTGTGGAGGAGGCAGTCCGGGCCTCGGGCATCCCGTGGGTCACGATCGTCCCCGTTGAGTTCATGAGCAACACCCTCGAATGGGCCGACTCCATCAAGTCCGAAGGCATCGTCAGCGAGGGATTCCCCGAGGTCCGCAGCACCGTCGTCCACGAGCACGACGTCGCCGCGGTGACGGCCGCAGCGCTCACCGACCCGAGCTACCGCGGCGAGACCTTGACCGTCACCGGCCCCGAGGCCCTCACCCCCAAGGAGCGCGTCGATATCCTCGCGGCGGCCATCGACCGCCCCGTCGAGTTCAAGGCGCTTACCCGTGAGGAGGTCTTGCAGGCATGGAAGGCCGAGGGATACACCGAGGACGACATCGACTACTTCCTCGCGATACGACAGAACCCACCGGAGATCTCCTACACCGTCCTGGACACGGTCCGGCGGGTGACCGGGACAAAACCCCACACCTTCGAGGACTGGGCCCGCGAGAACAAGGCTCACTTCATCTAGGCCGATGCGCCAGCTGGACCGATGCGCCGACGGCGCCCGCGTCAACCGTCTTCGGGCCCCGATCCAGCCGTGTCGAGGGGATCCGGGTATCACCTGCCACCCGGGCCCAGTCGATCGCCCGATCCGCTGATTTCGGCGTGTCGAACCAGAACGGGACGCTCGTTACGGCCGGTTCCAGCCCTCCCGCGTTCATGGCATTGCACCGGACAGGTAACCTGGTGAGATCAGTCGGACATATCCGAGGGGGCCGGGTGCAGTACATTCGTCGTTCACGTATTCGTCATCGCGCTGCCACCACACTGCTTGTGGTGGTGACGTTACTCGCCGGCTGCTCCGGCGAGGACCCGCAGCCAACGGCCGGCGAAGATGCGACAGCGGACGGTGGGGCGACCACCCAAGCCCCGACCGGCGGCGCCGCACTGAGCCCTCGCCACGCCGACATCGCCTATGTCCCGGACGGGACCCCCGAACACACCCTCGACGTGTATCTGCCGGGCTCCGGGCCGGGACCGTTCCCGGTGGTGATCTGGGTGCACGGCGGCGGCTGGCGGATGGGCGACAAGTCGGCGATCGGCAGCGCAGATGAGCAGATGAGCTTGCTGACCCAGCGGCTGCTGGACAACGGCTACGCGGTGGCGGCACCGAACTACCGGCTGGTGCCGACAGCCAAGTTCCCGGAACCGATGCAGGATGTGGCCGCGGCGGTGCGCTACCTGCGTGCCAATGCCGCGCAGTTCCAGCTGGATCCAGCGGAATTCGCCCTCATGGGTGATTCGGCTGGGGCGCACCTGGGGGCAATGGCCGCGCTCACCTCCGGCAACGCACAACTGCAAGGGGACCTGGGCGAGACCGGCGCAGACTCCTCGGTGAAGGCATTCATCGGTTACTACGGCATCTACGACCTGAAGATGCGCACCGAGGACCAGCTGGACTCGCCCTGCGGGGAGGCCAAGCCCGGCACCGAGTCATCCCACGGGCAGCTCATCGGCGCGGATCCGGACAGTCCCGATGGCGAATCGGTGGCGGCTGCGGGCAGCCCGGTCACCTACGTCAACGGCGATTCTCCGGCGGTGCTGTTGATCTCCGGTCGCTACGACTGCACCGCGCCCTACCAGCAGGCGGAGCGGTTCCATGCCGACCTGAAGGCAGCGGGCGCGACGACGGAACTGAGCCTGATCGATGCCCCGCACGGCGATGACGTGTTCTTCACCGACCCGCAGCTACAAGAGCAGGTTCTCGAGTTCCTGAAGGCCAGTTTCGGCGGTTGAGGCTTCACGATCCCGGCCTTGAGCGGCCCGGTGAGATTCACATTAGTCACTATGGGTGTGGAAGGCCGACCCGGTGCGTTGGCCGAATTCGGCGAGGCTGATCCGGCCTGCCAAGTAAGCACTGGCATCGGTTTCCCACTGTGCGGAGACCGGAACATCGTGAATCTGGGCGATCTGCATAGCTTCTGCTATCCGCTGCGCACGAACCATCGCGTCGCCGGTCGAGGAATCAGCGTCCGTCATGGCGCACACTATTCCACACTCAATCAACTACACATGGTTACGACACGGTGGTGTCTGCACACGTGTCGCGGCCGATCAGCCGACCAGCGGCCGGGCTCTCCGATAGGTTCGCATCGTGAGTGAGTACAGCCGACGAGCCGCCTCCTACGACGACGATCTACGGTTGGCGCACGTCATCGCCGATCAGGTCGACTCGATCACGATGGACCGGTTCCGGGCGCAGGATCTGCGGGTGGAGTCCAAGGTGGACCTCAGCCCGGTTTCGGATGCTGACCGGGCGGCGGAGGATGTAGTGCGCTCCCAGCTTCGGCGGACCCGCCCCAGGGACGCGGTGATCGGCGAGGAGTACGAGCCCACCGGTTCCAGCTCCCGGCAGTGGGTGGTGGACCCGATCGACGGCACCCGCAACTATGTGCGCGGGGTGCCGGTGTGGGCCACCCTCATCGCCCTGATCGACAACGGTCACCCGGTACTCGGCGTGGTGTCCGCGCCGGCGCTGCAGCGGCGCTGGTGGGGCGCGCTGGGTTCCGGGGCCTACGCCGGGCGATCCCTGTCCCGCAACACGCGCATCCACGTCTCGGCGGTCACCGACCTGAGCGACGCAAGCCTCAGCTATTCCAGCCTGGGCGGCTGGCAGACCCATCGTGGCGATTACGGCGGACTCGACGGGTTCCTCGACCTGGCCGGCCGCTGCGCTCGCACCCGCGCCTTCGGGGACTTCTGGAGCTACATGCTGTTGGCCGAGGGCAGCGTCGATATCGCGTGCGAACCGGAGTTGCAGCTGTATGACATGGCCGCGCTGGTGCCGATCGTCACCGAGGCCGGTGGCCTGTTCACCTCGTTGGACGGTCAGCCCGGCCCGTTCGGGGGAAACGCGCTGGCCACCAACGGTTATCTGCACGATGCCGTCCTGGCGGTGTTGACCCGGTCCGGCAACCGGTGAATTGTCGGTGGCTGCGCCTAGGCTGGTCCGCGTGTTCGTGACCGCCGTGCCGCCGTCGCAGTACGCCGTTGTCGACGTGGAAACCACCGGCCTGGACCCCCGGCGCAACCGGGTCGTCCAGATCGCGGTCGCGCTGCTGGACCCCGAAGGCCGCCTGGAGCGGCAATGGCACACACTGGTGAATCCCCGGCAGGACCCTGGACCGGTCCATGTTCATGGGTTGACCCGCGAACAGCTGGCCGCCGCGCCCTTGTTCGCCGAGGTGGCACCGAGGCTCAACCAACTACTCGCCGGCCGTGTCCTGGTCGCGCACAACGCTGACTTCGATTACTCGTTCCTGGCCGCCGAGGCAGCCCGCGCCAGGCATCGGTTGCCGACCACACATCGGTTGTGCACGATCGACCTGGCCCGTTCCCTTGCGGTGCCGGTGCCGGACTTCCGGCTGTCCAGTCTGGCCGAGCATTACGGAATCACCCAGCAGCGAGCCCACGATGCGCGCGACGACACCCGGGTGCTGGCTGAGGTGTTCACCCGGCTGCTGGCCGGCAGCCGCGCGCGCGGCGTGCGACCTCAGCTCTTGGCGTGCCAGGGGGCGGCCGGGTGGGTCACGTGGCGGTGGCGCAATCACGTGCGGCCGGCTGCGCGGACGGTCCGCCGGAAAGCCAAGAGACTGTGGCGCACCAGAGCATTCCGGCGCACCAGAGCACTCCGGCGAACCAGGTCACTGCGGCGCCCGGCACAGGTCTCACGCCCACCGCGCTGACCGCTCAGTCCGGCTACGGATGCTGAAACCCGTGTTGACGCCGAGCAGCGTGACCGGGGTCTCCTCAGCGAGCGCCGCCCGCGCCACGTCCTCCGCACGGCTGCTGGACGCATCGGGGAACCCGGTAAAAGCTCCCGAGTCGGCGACACGCCGGACCCAGGTGCCGCCGCGGCAGGCATCGCGTTGCCGCCCAATGGCCGGCCGGGTCCCTGCGCCCCCGCCGGTCCCTGTGCCCCGCCGGTCCCTCCGCCCCCACCGGTCCCTGCGCCCCCGCCGGGCTGCTCGGCGTGTCCGGTGAGGGCATGTTGAGGCCGTTTATGTCGCGAGGCGCTCGCATCGTCAATCGGACAACCTGGACCCTATGGCGCCGTTGAGGTACGTCGGGTAGCGGCGCGCCGGCGCCATACGTCGCCTAACGGCGCCCTAGGGGCCGATGTAGGCGATATGGGCGGAAGCTGACGGGGAACGTCGGCCGCCTGGAACGTCGGCCGCCTGGGACGTCGGCCGCCTGGAACGTCGGCCGCCTGGGACGTCGGCCGCCTGGGGCACCCGGGCCGGCGGGCTGAGCTCACGAACAGCCCCGGCTAGCTGATCGGCAAGCGCGCCCGGCGCTGGGCCGGGATCC
>PDSI01000054.1 GCA_002748415.1 Micrococcales bacterium
GTCGGTCATTCGACGTCCCTACGCTAGTCCGAACTAGATCAGGTGCAACGGGTGTCATCTCAGCCCACGTGGGGCACCCCGCGTCGCTGCCAACCATACCTGGAACCACGGCGAGGTCTAGAGGCACTGTTGGGGAATCCCGCGTCCCGGTCCCCTTCATGACCTGTCCCGGTCAGTGCCTGCGAAGAACCGGGCATCCGCTAGAATAGGGACTTGGCCGAACACATCGGCCGAATTCGCGTGTCTGCACGCCGGCGGCACCTTCCGCACCGGACAGGCCAGCCGCAGGAAGCGAGTCACTCGGTCCGCGCTGCGGGATCATCCGTCGCACGGCAGCGGCTCGTTGTCAGGCACCAGGCGGGCGCCCACGGTGGGTGACCCGGGCAACCGAGGGCGGGCACCGGAACCGGGCCTGCGGAAGGAGCCGTGGCAGATGGCCGTGGTCACGATGCGTCAGCTGCTCGAAAGTGGTGTTCACTTCGGGCATCGAACTCAGCGCTGGAATCCGAAGATGAAGCGGTTCATCTTCACCGAGCGCAACGGTATCTACATCATCGATCTTCAGCAGTCGCTGACCTACATCGACTCCGCTTACGAGTTCGTCAAGGAGACTGTCGCCCGCGGCGGCACCGTGTTGTTCGTCGGCACCAAGAAGCAGGCCCAGGAAGCCGTTGCCGAGCAGGCGGCCCGCGTCGGCATGCCCTACATCAACCAGCGCTGGCTGGGCGGCATGCTCACCAACTTCCACACGGTGAACAAGCGGCTGCAGCGCCTGAAGGAACTGGAGCAGATCGACTTCGACGATGTGGCCGGCAGCGGGCGCACCAAGAAGGAATTGCTCATGATGCGCCGCGAGAAGGACAAGCTCGAGCGCACCCTCGGCGGCATCCGCGATATGGCCCGGGTACCCAACGCGGTGTGGATCATCGACACCAAGAAGGAGCACCTGGCCGTCGACGAGGCCCGCAAGCTCGGTATCCCGATCGTGGCCATCCTGGACACCAACTGCGACCCGGACGAGGTCGACTACCGCATTCCCGGCAACGACGATGCCATCCGGTCGGTCACTCTGCTCACCAGGGTCATAGCCGATGCGGTCGCCGCCGGCTTGGTTGCGCGCCACCAGGGGGCCGGTGGTGAGGGCGTGTCCGAGGAGCCGCTGGCCGAGTGGGAGCGCGAGCTGCTGGCGGTGCATGAGGCGGAGCAGAGCACTGCGGCTACCGAAGCGCCAAGCACCGAAGCCCCGAGCGCCGAAGCGCCGAGTACCGAAGCGCCGGCTGCTGACACAGCTCACGAAGCACACGAAACCCCGGCCGAAGCCGCTGCCGGCCAAGCCCCGGCCGCTACCGAAGCCCCGGCCGCTGCTGAGACTCCCGCCGCTGCCGGGACTGCGGCCCCGGGTGAGACCCCGGCCGCCGGCGATGCCGGGGCATCCGCAGAGCCCGCACCGGCCGGACCACCCAGCTGACCGGACTCTTCGCAGATCCACCGTGAACGCGAGTCGTGCCGGAGCTTGACCGCGTCACGACGCCGTTGCCCGTCTGTGCGGGGCGCCCGCTCCTCGCACAGAGTCCTTCCGTCCCGAAACAGCCTGAATGTCAACCCACCAGAGAGGAGTGGTCATGCCCAACTACACCGCAGCCGATATCAAGGCGCTGCGTGAGCGCAGCGGCGCCGGCATGCTCGATGTCAAGAAAGCACTCGACGACGCCGACGGCGATGCCGACAAAGCGATGGAGATCCTTCGAGTCAAAGGCCTGAAGGGAGTCACCAAGCGGGAGGGCCGCTCCGCGTCGATGGGACTGGTCGCCGGTCAAGTGGACGGTGGCATCGGCACTTTGGTCGAGGTCAATTGTGAGACCGACTTCGTGGCCAAGAACGATCAGTTCATCTCGTTGGCAGACAAGGTCCTTGCCGCCGCCGTGGACAGCGGTGTGACTGAGACCGAGAAGTTGCTGCAAGTCCAGGTCGACGGCAAGACCGTGGCCGACCTGGTCACCGACGCCGCCGCCACTATGGGTGAGAAGATCGAAGTCCGCCGGGTGGGGCGGCTGGAGGGTGAGGACGTCTCGCTCTATCTGCACAAGACCAACCCGGATGTGCCCCCGCAGATCGGGGTGCTGCTGGCCACCAGCGCGGACAGCGGGTCGCTGGGCCACGACGTGGCCCTGCACGTGGCGGCGATGAATCCCACCTACCTGATCCGGGACGAGGTGCCTGAGGAAACGGTCGCGCATGAGCGCCGTATCGCCGAACAGACCGCCCGCGAAGAGGGCAAGCCCGAACAGGCGCTGCCCAAGATCATCGAGGGTCGGATGAACGGTTTCTTCAAAGAGAACGTGCTGATGGACCAGGCGTTCGCCAAGGACCCCAAGAAGTCGATCGCCCAGGTGGCGCAGGAGGCCGGCGGTCAGATCACCGGCCTCGTCCGCTTCCGCGTCGGCGCCTGAAAAACGCTGCACCACAAGTCGGTACAGAAAAGCACGCGCCGTGGTCACCCCCGTCTTGCCGGTCCAGGGTGACCACGTCGCGCTGGTGCTGGCAGACGACTCCGAGATCGCTGTCCAGATCGACGGCGTGGCGGCCGACGGCCGGCTCAACGTCACCGTCACTCGCGTGGGTGCGCAGACCGCGCCGGGAGTCGACGACGAGTTCATCCTGCGCTGGGCCAACGACCGGGGTCGCCATTGCGCCTGGGTGCGGTTGGTGTCCTTCAGCTCGGTCGTGCAATGGGACCTGGAGCTGATCTCCGGCATTCAGAGTCTTCAGGAACGCCAGTACGTGCGATGCGGGTCTTCCGAGTCGGCCAGCCTGACCCGCACGATCGTCGAGGGTGTCACCTACCACGGCGAGGTGGCGGACCTGTCCGAGCGCAGTGTCCGCCTGCGATTGCGGGTCGAGGGATTCGCCAACACAGTATCCGCCGCCGGCGACCCAGCTGCCGAGAACTCCCCGGACGAGGACTTGCCGGATGAGGACTTGCCGGACGAAGGCTCCCCGGACGAGGCAACACCGTTGCGAGTGAACGAGTTGGTGGCGGTCGACATGCAGCTCAGCGGCGGCGCGTTCAGCGCGCCCGGCACAGTGTTGCGAGCCGGCGCTGTGCACGGTCAACGGATGACGGTCGTGGTCCTGCTCGACGTCTCCGACCGGCAGGCAGACATGCTGCGGCAGTATGTTTTTGCTTCGCTTCGCCGGGCAAGGCAGGAACGCGACCGGCGTTGACACACCGAGTCGGTGCAGGTTGCGGATCGTGATGCTTGCGGGCATCGCGTTCGCTAACCTGGCTGCTGTCCACGGCCGGTGGAACGGTCGTTGGAACGCCTGTGTTGCCGATCACGTACCGCCCCGACCGTGAGGAGACCCATGACCGCTGTGCCCGGCCCCGATGCTCGTCGAGTGTTGCTGAAACTGTCCGGAGAGACCTTCGGCGGCGGCCAGGTGGGCGTCGATCCCGATGTCGCCAACTCGATCGCGAAAGAGATCGCTTCAGCCGTGCGGGGCAGTACCCAGGTCGCCGTCGTGGTCGGAGGCGGCAACTTCTTCCGCGGTGCCGAACTGTCCCAGCGCGGCATGGAACGTACCAGGGCCGACTACATGGGCATGCTGGGTACCGTAATGAATTCCATCGCTCTGCAGGATTTCCTGGAACAGGAGGGTGTGGATACCAGAGTGCAGACCGCCATCACGATGGGCCAGGTGGCTGAGCCGTACGTTCCTCGCCGGGCTATCCGGCACTTGGAGAAGGGCCGGGTCGTCATTTTCGGCGCCGGTGCCGGGCTGCCCTACTTCTCCACCGATACGGTCGCCGTCCAACGGGCGCTGGAGATCCGCGCCGACACCGTGTTGATGGCCAAGAACGGTGTGGACGGGGTGTACACCGCAGATCCACGCACGAACCCGGACGCCACCAAGCTGGAGGATGTCAGCTACCAGGACGCACTGCGGCAAGGCCTGCAGGTCGTCGATTCCACCGCGTTCTCGCTGTGCATGGACAACAATGTGCGGATGGTGGTGTTCGGTATGAAACCGGGCAACATCGCCAAGGTTATTGCCGGAGACCGCATCGGGACCCTCGTACACGGTGGCCGATGAGCGCAGCGTCCGTGCTTGGTCACTGTTGGTCGGCCGGTCCGCGTCGGGTGTCCGCAACCGAGTACAGTCGTCAGTGGCCGTCAGGTGGTAGGGCGGCGCCGGGCAATTAGGGAGGCGAACCCCCGTGATCGATGAGACCCTCTTCGAGGCCGAGGAGAAGATGGAGAAGGCCGTCGCGGTGGCCAAGGAGGATTTCGCGTCGATCCGCACCGGTCGCGCGAATGCCGGGATGTTCAACAAGATCAATGTCGACTACTACGGGGCGCCCACCCCACTGCAGCAGCTGGCCTCTTTCACCATCCATGAGGCCCGCACGGTGCTGATCAGTCCCTACGACAAGAGTTCGATGACCACTATCGAGAAGGCGATCCGGGATTCCGATCTCGGCGTGAACCCCTCTGACGACGGGAACCAGATCCGGGTGGTCATGCCGGCACTCACCGAGGAGCGCCGCAAGGACTACATCAAGCTGGCCAAGTCGCACGCGGAGGAGGCCAGGGTCAGTGTGCGCAACGTCCGCCGCCATGCCAAGGACCAGCTGGAGAAACTGGCCAAGGACGGAGAGGTCGGCGAGGACGACGTCACTCGAGCAGAGAAGGAACTCGAAGGTCTGACCAAGAAACACGTGGACGCCATCGACACGCTGCTGAAGAGCAAGGAAGCGGAGCTGCTGGAGGTCTGAGCTGTGCTCAGAGCCCATCGCACGTTCCGACCCGGCTACCGGTAGAACCCGTCAACATGAGCAGCTCGTGAGTCCCGATCCCGGGCTGGACCGGCAGGGCAGCGAGCGGCACAACGGGCCGGGCCGGGCCGGGCGCAACCTGCCGGCCGCCATCGGCGTCGGCTTCGCACTGGGCGGCATCGCGATCGCTTCTCTGGTGTTCAACAAACAGGTGTTCCTGGTGTTGATCGTGGCTGCCAGCGCCATTTGTGTGTGGGAGTTGACCACGGCGTTCCGGCATCAGCAGATCCGCATCCCGATGGTCCCGGTGGTCGCCACGGCCAGCATGATGCCGCTGGCCGCTTACTTCGGCGGCGAGGAACCACTGCTGGCCGCGTTCACCGGTGGTGGTCTCGCCGTGTTGTTGTGGCGCACCTGGCTGCGGCCGGGGGCGCGTGCCGTGCGGGACGTGGCCGCGGGCGTGTTCACCCTCGCCTACCTGGCACTGCTGGCCAGTTTCGCGGCCCTCATGCTGGCCGAGGACGACGGCGCGGGACGCATCGTCGTGTTCGTGCTGGTCACCATCTCCAGCGACATCGGCGGTTACGCGGCCGGGGTGCTGTGGGGCAAGCACCCGATGGCGCCCTCGGTGAGCCCGAAGAAGTCCTGGGAGGGGCTGGCCGGTTCGATGGCCCTGTCCGGGCTGGTCGGTGCCGTGTCGGTAGTGGTGTTCCTGGGGGCGGCCCCGTGGGTCGGCGTGGTCGCCGGGGCGTCGGCGGTGGTCGCAGCCACCACCGGCGACCTGTCCGAGTCGCTGCTGAAACGGGATCTCGGGATCAAGGACATGTCCAACCTGTTGCCCGGCCACGGAGGGCTGATGGATCGGCTGGACTCGCTGCTGCTGACCGCCCCGGTGTTGTACCTGGTGCTCAAGCTGCTGGTCCCGCAGGTCTAGTCGCCGTGACCGTGATACCGAGCCGGAGGAGATGCTGGGATGAGTGAGCGACCGGCACCGCGGCAATTGACGATGACCTCCCCGCGGCGCGGCAAACCGCCACGACACCTGGCCGACCTCGACATGCCCGGGCGGGTGGCCGCGGCCGAGCAGTTGGGCCTGCCCGGCTTCCGGGCCAAGCAGTTGTCCAATCACTATTTCGCCCGGCTGGCAGGCGATCCGGCGGCGATGACCGACCTGCCGGCCGCTCAACGGGCAGACATCGTCGCCGTTTTCCTGCCGCCGCTGCTGACCGAAGTGCGTTCCCAGCAGGCTGACGCCGGACAGACCGTCAAGACGTTGTGGCGTACCCACGACGGTGCACTGGTGGAAAGCGTCCTCATGCGCTACCCGGGCCGGGCGACGGTGTGTATCTCCAGTCAGGCGGGTTGCGGCATGAACTGCCCATTCTGCGCCACCGGACAAGCGGGTCTCACCCGCAACCTGTCGACCGCGGAAATGGTTGAGCAGGTCCACGCCGCGGCCAGGGCGATCCGTGACCAGGTGGCACCGGGTGATCCGGATGTGCAAGCCAGGCGGTTGACCAACGTGGTTTTCATGGGCATGGGGGAGGCGTTGGCCAACTATCGGTCCGCGGTGGCGGCGTTGCACCGGCTCGTGGACCGGCCGCCGCACGGGATGGGGCTGTCGGCCCGCGCGGTCACCGTGTCGACGGTGGGGCTGGTCCCTGCCATCGACCGGCTGGCCGCCGAACCCGGCTTGGGCGTCCGGTTGGCGCTCAGCTTGCACGCCCCGGATGACGAGCTGCGCGACGAGCTGGTCCCGGTCAACGCCAGGTGGGGCGTTGCGGAAGCTCTTGACGCGGCCTACCGGTACTACCAGGCGGTGGGTCAACGAGTGAGCATCGAGTACGCCTTGATCCGGGACACGAACGACCAGGCGTGGCGGGCGGACCTGCTGGGCAAACTGCTCAACCGCCGGGGTACCGGGTGGGCACACGTCAACCCGATTCCGCTGAACCCGACCCCGGGGTCGAAGTGGACGGCGAGTGAGCCTCGGGTGCAGGACGAGTTCGTCGCCAGGTTGCGGGCCCGCGGCGTTCCCACAACGGTGCGTGACACCCGTGGCCGGGAAATCGACGGAGCATGCGGGCAGTTGGCGGCGGCCCCCTGACGCGGCGGCGGCCCGGTCAGGATCGCTGGAATTCGCCGGCGGGAGCCAGGTCCCGCAGTGGCCAGATGCTGTGCATGTGACACATGTCACGAAACGCAGCGCCTGGGCCAGGAAAAATGCGATATCACGGTGATCGTGGGTCATGATTGGCGCGTGACCACATTTGCTCGTGCTGGAAGATTCAGCAAAGGCTACGACACCGCTGAGGTCGAGGACTTCTTCGAGTTCGCCCGCCGCGACTACGAGGAGCCCGAACCCACCATGACCACCGCCGAGGTGCGCCGGGTCACGTTCACCTTGATCCAAGGTGGATACGACCCCAGCGATGTGGACGCGGCACTGGACCGGCTCGAAGACGCACTCGCGGCCCGGGAAAGGTCCGCCCGCATCGCCGAGGTCGGTGAACGGCAGTTCTTGGAGGAACTCACCGGGTCTGCCCGCCAGTTGCAGGGGCGGCTCGGGCGCCCGGCCGGCGAACGGTTCCGCCGGGCGGTCGGCAGCGACCTCAGCTACGACGTCGATCAGGTGGACGCCCTGTGCGACGACTTGCGTGAGTACTTCTCCGGAGCGACGGCGATGTCGCCTGATGAGGTGCGCCGGGCAGCCTTCGCGCCACGGCGTGGCCCGGACGGATACCGGGAGGCCGACGTCGACGCGTTCCTGGAACGTGTCGTCGAGGTCATGGCGATCGTCGACTGACCCCGCGCCGCCGGCATTCCCCGTGCCGGGCCAGGGCGCCCGGTGCGTTCACTGCCGTGGCGCATAGCGCTGCGGCGCGGTGGTGACGCGCAGCACCTCGATCACCTTGTCGCTGCGGGTGGCCGGGTTCACGAATGCCAGTCGCAGCGCCGTCCGCCCTCGCCAGGAGGTCGGAGCGCACAACATCACACCGGCTTTGGCCAGATCGTTGGACCAGGCCCGGTACTCCTGATCGGTCCAGCCCACCCGCTCGAACGACAAAACGGTCAGATCCGGTTCCATGATGAGGTGCAGGTACGGGATCTCGCGGATGCCCTGAGCCACCTGTTGCGCGGTGGCGATGGTGATGTCGATCGCTTCGGCGTACTTGGCCGTCCCATGTGTGGCCAGGCTGAACCACAGCGGCAACCCGCGGGCCCGCCGGCTCAGCTGAACGGCCAGATCGCTGGGGTTGGGGTGCTCTCGGTCGATGGCGTCCAGGTAGCTGGCGTGCTGCGCATGCGCAGCACGCGCCATCGTGGTGTCCCGGTACACCAGTGCACAGCAGTCGTAGCCCGCGAACAGCCATTTGTGCGGGTCGACGATGAAGCTGTCGGCGCGCTCGATGCCGGTGAACTTCGGGCGGGCCTGCGGTGAGGCCAGCGCCGCGCCCCCGTAGGCGCCGTCGACATGCATCCAGGTGCCCAGCTCCTGGCACACATCGGCGATGCCCGCCAGGTCGTCGATCAGTCCGGCATTGGTGGTCCCGGCCGACGCGACCACGGCAAACACCCGGTCCGGGTCAGGGCTGGCCGCCCGCAGCGCGGCCCCGGTCAACCGGCCGTTATCGTCCTGCGGGACGGGCAGGACTGCCACGTCCATCACCCGGGCAGCGCTGGTGATCGAGGAGTGCGCCGCGGAGGAACACGCCAGTTGCCAGCCGCCGTCCGGCCGCCGGCCGAGCCGGTGTTCCGCCGCCGCCCTCGCCGCCACGAGAGCGGCAAGGTTACCCGAGGTCCCGCCGGACACGAAGGTGCCCGCGGCGGTGTCCGCGGGCCAGCCCAGGAGGTCGGTGAGCCATGAGATCGTTTGGTTCTCAGCCCAGATCGCGCCGGCGCCGGCCTCCCACATGCCGGCGAAGATAGTCGCTGCGGCGGTGACGACGTCGAACGCGACGGCCGCACCGGTGGGCGCGCTGGGAATGTAGGCGAGGTTCATCGGATCGTCCTGAGCCCGGGTCGCCGGTTCGATGACCTGAGTGAACACCCGCATCGCCTGGGTGGCGCCGATGCCGGACTCGGTGATCGTCGGCCCGGCAGCTGCGGTGAGCGCCTGCGTGCTCGGCGCGGTGGCCTTCGGGTCCGAGGCCCGTACGATCCGCGATTGCGCCCAGGCGAAAGCCGCGGTGATGGCTTCGGTCTCATCACCCCAGACCGGCGCGCGTTGCCCGGCGTGCAGGTCAGGGTGGGCAATCGGGTCGGGATAGATCGGTGACACACCATCATCAGCCGGGTTGAACGGCACCTGGGTACTCACGGCCGCTCTCCGGCGTCGGGGGTCAGGGTCTCTGCTTCCGGCCGGCTCTGTACGGTTGCGCCCTGTGCGGTTGCCCCGTCCAGGATCAGATTGGTTTGTGCGGCTGCCGGTTTCGCGCCGGGAGCGGTCACCGACTTGGCCAGGTATACCGACAGCGGGTAGTCGGCGTAGTGGCCGAACCGGATCGTCGGGCGGTAGCCGCAGGAGCGATAGAGCGCCATTGCCTCCGGCTGCCTGCGGCCGGTCTCCAGCACCAGCCGCTGGGCACCGGCGGCAGCGGCGGCGTCCTCCAGGTAGGCCAGCATCGTCCGGGCGTAGCCACGTCCGCGCATGGCGGGCGTGACGAACATTCGCTTGATCTCGTAGGTGGCAACCTGGCCGCTCAACTGCGGCATGTACCGCCAACCCCCGCTGGCCACCGGGACTGCAGCCGAGCCGTAGCCAACCGCGAACAGCCCCTGAGGTGGGTCGAACTGGTCTGCCGACACCGTCGTGGCATCAGGTTCCCCGTAGCGGACGACGTACTCCTGCTGGACCTGCTCGATCAGCTCACGCGCATCCGGGTGCACGATGCGGCGGACGTGAATGCGCAAGGTCAATGTGTACTCCGTCTTCGTTGGGGCGCCGGTCGTTTGACGTGCCGGCCGGGTGCTCGATCATCAGATGTCGGCGCCCCCAGTATGCTCCACGCTGCAGATCATCGCTGCGGTAAGCGTAAGCACAGCATGCTGGACCGTTCCCGGTTGGGTGGAGGTGGGGGGTGCCTGGTCTGACGGGGAGGGTGGGTTGTTGTGGCGATTCGCAGAAGGTTCACGGATGAGTACAAGCGGCGGGCGGTGGAGTTCGTTGGGGGATTCGG
>PDSI01000081.1 GCA_002748415.1 Micrococcales bacterium
AGGTCCTTGGCACCGGGAACCTCACGCCCGACCCGGCGGACCTGGGCGATCAGCTGGGTGACAGTGTCTTGGCGTGCGACCGCGTCATCGAGGATCGTGGAGTCCAGCGCACGGCGTTGCTTGCCGGCGACCGCACCGGTTTCGGTGATGACCTCACGGACCACCTCGAAGATCCGCTGCGGACGCTCACTCGCGGCCAGTCGACGCCGCCAGTAAGTCAAGGTCGAGGGATCGAATCCCTTCGCGTCGATCGCATACCCACACGCCGCCTTCCACCGCAGATCAAACGTGAGCGCATCGACCGCCTCACGGTCCGAGTCCCCGTACAGCGCCTGCAGCACGATCACCGAGGCGATCACCTCACCCGGGATCGAGGGCCGACCCCGCCCCGAAGGGAACAGGTCGGCGAACAACTCCGCCGGGAACAACCGGTCGCGATGCTCGGCCAGCAACGCGAACACGCTGCCCGGCTCAAGCAGATGCCCGGCCACCGACTCCACATCCAGCAACTCACGCTGCCGATCCGACCCACCCTGCATGACAACAGGATTCCAGGTCACCACCCCAACAGTGACCACGCCGCGCGGATTGTTCAGCACCCTCCTAGGACGCCTCTCATCTAGAGCGCCTCTTGCACCGCCTGCAACGGTATGGGCACCCAGTCGGGGCGGTTGTTGGTCTCGTACACCACCTCGTACAGGGCTTTGTCCACCCACAGCGCCCGGTACAGCGCGGTGGGCTCGAGTGGGTCCGCCGGCCCGGCCGCGGTGGCCCGGGCATACCCGGCCAGGAACGCGTCCCTGGCCGCCTGCACCCAGTGCCGGGCCTGCTGAGCGGCGCCAGGATCATGGTGGGCCACGTGGCCGGCCGCGTAGTCGAACGAGCGGATCAGACTGACCAGGTCACGCATGGCCAGGTCCGGGGCGGCTCGCTGGGCCAACGGCCGCAGCGGCTCACCCTCGAAGTCCAGCAACACCCAGCCGCGGCTGGGTGAGTGCAGCACCTGGCCGAGGTGGTAGTCGCCGTGAATGCGCTGCATCGCCGGGAGTTCCACGTCTCGCAGCGCTGCCAGGCTGTGCTCGTGAGCACGCAATTGCGGTCTCAACGGGTCGAGCGCACCCGCCCGCTGCAGCGCCCAGCGCACCCGCCCGGCCAGCTCCTCGATCAGCCGCTCGCGAGCGGCCCGGCCGAACTCCCAGGTGCCGAAGACCTCCCGCAACTGTGCGTGCACCTGTGCGGTGGCCGCACCGAGCCCGGCCGCCTCGGCGGTGAAGTCCGTGCCGGCGCTTGCTGCCTTCAGCGCCACCCGCCAGGCGTCCTCGCTGTCGCCGATGTATTCCCCGGCAACAGCCAGGTCGGTGCCGGTTTCCTGGCCCTGATCGCGCCCCGGCCCGGTGAGCGGGCCGGACAATGAGCCCACCAGCGCGGGTACCCGGTCGCAGCCGGCCTGCGACAAAGCCCCGACCACCTCGACGTCAGGGTTGCGTCCCACGTCCAGGGTGCGGAACACCTTGAGGATCAACGGGTCCTCGGCCCCGGCGCCGACGATGATCGAGGTGTTGGACTGCTCACCGCAGACAACGGTGGACGGCCGGCCCAGCGCCGGGGTGGCCGCCCCCTGGGGAACCTCAAGCGCGGCCAGCAGCGCGTCCACGAACACCGGATCCGCCGGCCCGTCGTAGACGAAGCTGCCGGCCAGCTCGCCGATCAGGTGCGTGTCGTCACCGGTCCGGTGGGTGCGCACGGTCACCGGCACCTGCACCAGCGTTTCCTCGGTAGCCTGGCCGGCCGGTGCGAGCCCGACCGCCAACAGCCACGAACGGACCTGGCCCGCATCACCTGGGTCGGCCGGATCCACGGGGGTGGCCAGCGCTCGGGCGGCGACGATGTGCGGGCGCACGTCCATGCCTTTGCGCGGGAACCACCGCTGCGCAGGCATCCACCGGGCCAATGCGCCAGGCAGTTGCGCGAGCAGCTGCGGGTCGATCTCGCCGGGCGCCTGCTCGTCATTGTGCCCGGGCGTGGTGCTCACCGGCCGGACCCCCCGGGGCCGGCGCCTGCGGACCGTGTGCCGGCGCAGCCGCGGCCCCGAACGGCTACCGTCCTGCTCGCCGTCGCCATCTCATGCTTCCGTCTCGTCGATCGCCAGCCACAGGAACGCCCGGGGGCCCAGCGTGACCTGCACGGTCCCGTCTCGGCCGACGGCCGGAAAACCGCCGCCGCCGAATACGTCGTGCAATTGCCTGCCGGGGTAGCCGGGCAGCTGCAGTTGGCTGCCCTGGGCCAGTGCGGACAGGTTCGCGATCACCAGCAGCGTCTCGTCGTCATAGCCGGGTTCGTCCCGCAGCGTGCGCAGGAACGCCAGCACCGAGTCGTTGCCGGAGGGCACCTGAGCGTACTGGCCCATGCCGAACGCAGGGTGGTGGCGACGGGTGGCCAGCATGCCGCGGATCCAGTGCAACAACGAGGAGGACGAGGCCAATTGGGATTCCACGTTGCGCCCGGAGTAGTGATACACCAGCGATTGGACCGGCGGCAGGTACACCTTGCCCGGGTCGGCGGTGGAGAAACCCGCGTTGCGGTCCGGGGTCCACTGCATGGGGGTGCGCACCGCGTCCCGGTCCGGCAGCCAGATGTTGTCGCCCATGCCCAGCTCGTCACCGTAGTACAGGCACGGCGAACCGGGCAGGCTCAGCAACAGGGCGTGGATCAGTTCGATCTCGGTGCGAGAGTTGTCCAACAGGCTGGCCAGCCGCCGCCGGATGCCGACGTTGGCCCGCATCCGTGAGTCCGGGGCGTACCAGCCGTACATCGCGGCCCGCTCCTCGGTAGAGACCATCTCCAGGGTGAGCTCGTCGTGGTTGCGCAGGAATGTGCCCCATTGCCCGCCCGCGGGGATGTCCGGTGTGTCGGCCAGGATGTCGACGATCGGTGTGGCTTGGCCCTCCCGCAGCGCGTAGTACAGCCGCGGCATGACCGGGAAGTGAAAGCACATGTGGCATTCCGGGGCCTTGTCGGTGCCGTAGTAGTCGACCACGTCCTGGGGCCATTGGTTGGCCTCGGCCAGCAGGATCCGGCCCGGGTATTCCCGGTCCACCATGGCCCGCACCTGCGCGAGGAACTCATGGGTCTTCGGCAGGTTCTCGCAGTTGGTGCCCTCCTCCTCGAACAGGTAGGGCACCGCATCCAGCCGGAATCCGTCGATTCCCTTGTCCAGCCAGAACCGCACGACGTCGAAGATCGCCTCCTGCACCTGCGGATTCTCGAAGTTGAGGTCCGGCTGGTGGGAGAAGAACCGGTGCCAGTAGTACTGGCGGCGCACCGGGTCGAACGTCCAGTTGGAGGTTTCGGTGTCCACGAAGATGATCCGCGCGTCGGCGTAGGCTTCGTCGGTGTCCGACCACACGTAGAAGTCGCCGTACGGGCCTTCCGGGTCGGCCCGGGATGCCTGAAACCACGGATGCGTGTCCGAGGTGTGGTTCATCACCAGGTCCAGGACCACCCGCATGCCTCTGGTGTGGGCTTGGGACACCAAATCGGTGAACTCCGCCAGGGTGCCGAACTCCGGCAGGACCGCGGTGTAGTCGGACACGTCATAGCCGCCGTCGCGTAGTGGGGAAGCGTAGAACGGTGGTAGCCACAGGCAATCCACACCCAGCCACTCCAGATAGTCGAGCCGATTCGTCAACCCGACGAAATCGCCTGTGCCGGAACCGGTCGAGTCGCTGAACGCGCGCACCAGCACCTCGTAGAAGACGGCTGTGCGATACCAGTTCGGGTCTGCGGCCAGGCCAGGGCGGGAGGTCGCCTGTGCATGGGTGAGAGGTCCAGGGGCGACCGGCTGGCCGGCCCCGAACGTGGTGGCCGCTGCGGGGCCGGCTGGGAACGGACTAGCCGCCGAGGTCATCGAAGATGTTCCTCCGGATGTGCATGATGTGGGCGGGGTGACCAGGATGCAGCCGCACGAAATTCTCTTCGCCCCAAGTGTATTCGGCGCGGTTCAGCTGATCCACCGCGGTGAACGTGGTGCCTTGCCGCATGCCCATCGCGCCGAGGTTGACATGTACGTTGGTCTCTCTGGAGTTCAGCGGGTCGAGGCTGCAGACCACCAGGATGGTGTTCTCCTGCCCGGTGGGTGAGACCGTGGCCGGGATCCAGCGGGAATAGGCGATGACCATCGGGTCGTCGGTGGCGTGGAACACCAGTCCACGCAACCGTTGCAGGGCCACGTGCTCCTTGCGGATCTGGTTCAGCCGGGTCAGCAACGGTTGCATCGAGCGTCCCTCGGCCAGCGGGGTGGCGAAGTCGCGGTGCTTGATCTCGTACTTCTCGTTGTCGATCTGTTCCTGGGCACCGGGGCGGGCCACGTTCTCCACGAGCTCGTATCCGGTGTAGATGCCCCAGGTCGGCGACATTGTCGCCGCCAGAACGGCTCTGATGGCGAAGATCGCCGGCCCGCCGTACCACATCTGCGGGGTGAGAATGTCATGAGTGGTCGGCCAGAAACTCGGCCGCATGTAGTCTGCGGTGCCGGACTTTCCGTCCGCGTTGATGATCTCCTTGCCGGTGGTGAGCTCGACCACGTAGTCGGTGAGTTCCCGTTTGGTGGTCCGCCAGGTGAAGTAGGTGTAGGACTGCTGGAAGCCGACTTTGGCCAGCGTCCGCATCATCGCCGGCGTGGTGAACGCCTCGGCCAGGAAGATGACTTCCGGGTGGTCGCGGTTCACCTCGGCGATCAGCCATTCCCAGAATTCCACCGGCTTGGTGTGCGGGTTGTCGACCCGGAACAGGGTGACGCCGTGCTCGACCCACAGCAGGATGATCCGCAGCACCTCCCGGTAGATGCCTTCCGGGTCGTTGTCGAAGTTCAGCGGGTAGATGTCCTGGTACTTCTTCGGCGGATTCTCGGCGAACGCGATGCTGCCGTCCGGGCGGGAAGTGAACCACTCCGGGTGCTCGCTGACCCAGGGGTGGTCCGGGCTGCACTGCAGAGCAATGTCCAGGGCCACCTCAAGACCGTGTTGTTTGGCTTGGGTGACGAAGTCGTCGAAGTCCTCGAACGTGCCCAACTGCGGGGCGATGGCGTCGTGCCCACCATCGGCGGAACCGATGGCGTACGGCGAGCCCGGGTCGCTGGGCTGGGCCTGCAGGGAGTTGTTGCGGCCCTTGCGGTTGGTGGTACCGATGGGGTGCACGGGGGTCAGGTACACCACGTCGAAGCCCATGTGCGCGATCCGGGGCAACGCATCGACAGCCTGCCGCAGCGTGCCGCCGACCCAGCGGTCCTGCTCCTCGTCGTACCACGAGCCGACGGAGCGCGGGAAGATCTCGTACCAGGCCCCGAACAGCGCCAGCTCCCGTTCCACCCGTAGCGGATACTCTTCGCTGGCTGTCACATGCCGGCGAATCGGGTTGGCCTCCAGCATCGCGCGCACCTCATCGGCCAGTCCGGCGCTGACCCGGTCCATCGCAGGGCGGGACTCGTCCCGCAGACCCTCGACGGCCCGGTTCAGTACCTCCTGCTCGTGACCGTCACGCTCGGCCGCGGCCGCACTCAGCAGCTCGATGCCCATGGCGATCATGACATCGGTGTCGACGTCGGCTTGCACCTTGATGGGCGCATCGTGCGCCCAGGTGCCGTACGGGTCGTCCCAGGCCTCGACGCGGAAATGCCACAGTCCCATCCGGTCCGGGACGACGTCGGCCTGCCACCGGTCGTTGCCGGGGGAGATGTCGTGCATCCGGGCACGGCTGTGCTCAGCGCCGTCCGGGTCGATGAGGACGGCGGTGGCCCCCACCAGGTCGTGGCCCTCCCGGAACACGGTGGCACTGACCGGCACCGATTCCGCGACGACGCACTTGGCCGGCCACCGCCCGTCGTCCACGGTGGGGCCGACGTCCAGAATCGGCATCCGGCCCAACAGTCCGGCCGGTGGGAACTGGGCGCTGCCGGTGTCTTGCGGCGGCGCCGCCGCCTGGCCGTCCGGTGCGCCGTCGCCGGCCTTGCTGTCGGCTCCGTCGGCAGCTGTGCTGGGGTTTGCGGGGGTCCGGGTCGCTGACTTCGACTTCGCTTTGCTCACAGAGCGAACATACCGACAACCCGGGGTCCGACACACGCAGAGGTCCGTGGACGCCCCTGCGCCGCTGCCCGCCCGACCCGGCTACCGCCGTGTCACCACCCGCGGACCGGGTGGGACCGCCGTGTCGAGCACCCGCCACACCTGCACGCACCTGGCCGGCATGTGTACCTTCGCCCCGGCCAGAGCAGGCACCCGGGCCACGTTCACCGGGGCCGTCTCGTCGCTGGACCACAGCCGGCTGAACGCGTTGCCACGCGGCGGGTTCGGCAGCGTGATCTCCTCAGGCAGCCCACCGTGCAGGATCACCAGCAGCGGCGAGGCGTCCAGGTGGCTGCCGTCCAGCAACATCTGCAGCGTGCGGACCGATGGGTCGTGCCACGACTGCGCGGTCATCGTCCGCCCGTCGGTGCCGTACCAGCTGATGTCGCGTACCCCGTCCTCGTCCACCCGGCCGGTGAACCGCCGCAACTGGCGCAGCGCCGGTTCCTCGGCCCTGATCCGCAGCAGCGTGCGCACATGCGCCACCAGATCGTGGTCGGCCTCGGACCAGTCGATCCAGGTGGTGTCGTTGTCCTGGCAGTAGGCATTGTTGTTGCCGCGCTGGCTACGGCCCATCTCGTCACCGGCCAGCAGCATCGGTGTCCCCGCGGCCAACAGCAGGGTGCCCAGCATCGCCTTCGCGCTGTGCTGGCGGGCCGCGGTGATGACCGGGTGATCGGTGGGGCCCTCCGCGCCGTGGTGCCACGACCGGTTGTCGGTGCTGCCGTCTCGGTTGTTCTCCCGGTTGGCCTCGTTGTGCCGCCGCTCGTACATCGTCAGATCGGCCAGGGTGAACCCGTCGTGCGCCGTCACATAGTTGACCGCGGCGCTGACCGGGCGCTCGACCCCGTCGGCCGAGTGCGACGGGCCGCCGAAGGTGTCGGAGGACCCGGCCATCCGGGTGGCCAACTCGCTGACGTCGCTGACGTCGTGTCCGGCGGAAGCCGCCTTCGCATCGGCCAGCCAGAAGGTGCGGGTGGCGTTGCGGAAATGGTCGTTCCACTCAGCGAACGGCGGCGGGAAATGGCCCGTTTGCCATCCGTTGTGGCCCAGGTCCCAAGGTTCGGCCACCAGCTTCACCTCGGACAGCGTCGGGTCGGTGCGCGCCGCCACCAGAAACGGGTGGTCGGAGTCGAACGCGTTGCCGTGCCCGGCGTCGCGGCGGGCCAGCGCCGGGGCCAGGTCGAACCGGTACCCGTCGACGCCGAAGTGCTCGGTCCAGTACCGCAGCGAGTCCAGCGCCAGCTGCACCACTCGCGGATGGGAAAAATCAAGGGTGTTGCCGCACCCGGTCACGTCGACGTGACGGCCATGGCTGTCCAGCCGGTAATAGGACGCCGCGTCGATACCACGCCAGGACAGGGTCGGCCCGGGTAGACCCGCCTCGCAGGTGTGGTTGTAGACGACGTCGAGCCACACTTCGAGCCCCGCCTCGTGCAGCGTGGCGATCGCGTCGCGTATCTCGGCGAAGACGGCCTGCGGGCCGCCGCGCTGTGCCTCGCCGCTGACGTAGCGCAGGTGTGGGGCAAAAAAACCGAGCGTGTTGTACCCCCAGTAGTTGCGCAACCCGCTCTTGACCAGGTGCACCTCATCGCCGATGGCGAACACCGGCAGGAGCTCCACCGCGGTGATGCCCAGATTGACCAGGTACTCCACGACCGCAGGATGGGCCAGCCCCGCCCAGGTGCCCCGCAACGGCGCCGGCACCTGAGGATGCAGCCTGGTCAGGCCGCGCAGGTGTGCCTCGTAGACGACGGTGTCCGGCCACGGCACGCGCGGACGCAGCGACGCGTCGGCCCGGGGCGCGGTGGCGATCACCCCGACCGGGCAGTGGCCCAGATTCGCGGTGTGGTCGCGCTGCTCGGTGTCGTTCAGTTGTTCCTGGCGTCCGGCCGGCGTCCAGTCCGCCAGTACCGTGTGACCGAAAACCGGCTGTCCCCAGTCGATTTCGCCGACAACGAACCGGGCGTACGGATCCAGCAGCAGCTTGGCCGGATTGTGGCGCAACCCCTTGGCAGGCTCCCACGGCCCGTCCACCCGAAGGGCGTAGTAGTCACCGGCGCGAGCGCCGGGTACCTCCCCGTACCAGGTTCCTTCCACCTGCCTGGGCAGGCTTACCTCCTCCCGGATGTGCAACCCCTGACCGACCTCCCCGTTCAGCAGGCACACTGAAACCGCGTTGGCGTGCGCGGCAAACACGGCTGCGGTGGCGCCATTGCCCGCAGCTTGGTCCTCGCCACCCACCAGGTGCACACCCAGCGGGTACTTCAGTTGTCTGCCTGACATGTCCCCGATCATGTCGTACCTGAATGCCGTACGGTGGAGTTGTGACTGATCCGACGTCTCTGCCCAACTTCCCCCCGCCGCCGGACGAGCACCCGTTGCGGGGCATGGTCCTCGATGCTCTCACCGACGCCGGCACCGGACCGAACATCGACGACGACGGTGACATCGCTTTCGTGGTCAACGAGCAGAAACTGTTCGCCCGGTGCGTGGACAAACCTGCCCCGGCGATGCGGGTCTTGGGCCAGTGGCGCATCGGTGCGGACGTCACCGCTGACGAGCTGACCCAGCTGAAGGTGGCTTCCGCGGTCACGCTCCAGGGCAACCTGGTCAAGGTCGGCATTCACGAGAACGTGCTGATGGTGTGCGTGGACCACCTGGTCACCCCTGGGACCAACGTCAGCGAATTGGTCATGGTGTGCATCGGTGCCGTGCTCAGCGGGGTGCAGAACTGGCATGTAGGTGTCGGTGGCGGTCCGGATGAGCAGCAGTCGGACGGGGCCCCGGAGCAGGCACCACCCCAGTAGCGCACGATCGGCCGGCTACCGGCCGCGGACGTACAATCGCGCGTTGTGAACGTCTACCTCGACCACGCGGCAACAACGCCGATGTTGCCCGTGGCGCGTCAAGCTTTGGCCGATGCGCTGGCCGAGCACGGGAATCCCTCATCACTGCACAGTGCGGGCCGGGCGGCGAGATCGGCGCTGGAACTGTCCCGGGAACGGTTGGCCCGAACGGTCGGGGCCGACCCGCACGAGCTGGTGTTTACCGGCGGCGGCACCGAGGCCGACAACATCGCCGTCAAGGGCTTGTACTGGCAACGGCACGGCTCGGATGCCCGCCGGGTACGCATCCTGGCCCCACGCACCGAACACCACGCCGTACTGGACGTGATCGAGTGGCTGGTGGCCGCGCAGGGCGCCCACTGGGACGAAGTGCCCGTGGACCCGGTGGGCCGGGTGCGGCTGGACCGGCTGGCGGAGCTCATCGACGTCGATCCGGGATCGGTGGCGCTGATCGCGGTCATGGCGGCCAGCAACGAGGTGGGCACCACCCAGCCGATGGCCGATGTGGTGGCGCTGGCCACCGAACACGGCATCCCGGTGCATTGCGACGCGGTGCAGGCGATGCCGTGGTCACAGCTGGACTTCGCCGCCGCCGGCGTGGACACGATGGCGTTGTCGGCGCACAAGCTCGGCGGCCCCGTCGGGGTCGGCGCGCTGCTGATTCGCCGTGGGCTGGATTTGGTGCCGCTGCTGCATGGCGGCGGGCAGGAACGGCAGGTGCGCTCCGGCACGGTTGACGTCGCCGGGGCGGCGTCCTTCGCGGCTGCGGCGCACTGGCACGAGGAGCACCGCGACGAGGTGGTTGAGCGGGTCTTCGGCCTGCGTCAGCAGCTGGTGCGGGCGGTCCAGCAGTGCACCCCCAGCGCGCACCTGCGGGGCGACGCAGCGTTCCTGGCGGGCGCGGCACCGGGAGAGGGCCGTTTGGTGAACAACGCGCACTTCACCTTTCCGTGCTGCGACGGGGACTCGTTGCTGTACCTGCTGGATGCCCGCGGGATCGAGGTGTCCACCGGTTCGGCCTGTCAGGCCGGTCTGCCGCAGCCCAGCGAGACGTTGCTGGCCATGGGGTGC
Organism: Micrococcales bacterium; assembly: GCA_002748415.1. Taxonomy (GTDB): domain Bacteria; phylum Actinomycetota; class Actinomycetes; order Actinomycetales; family CAWJMD01. Next base: position 10,040 of record PDSI01000081.1, read on the forward strand.
AGCGAGCAGGAATCCAGGGCGGCTCTGCGGTTCAGCCTGGGCGTGAGCAGTACCTACGACGATGTGATGGCGCTCGCCGCCGCCATCGGTCCGGTGGCCCAGCGGGCCGCGAACGCCGGGCTGGCCAAGGTGGCCCGGGACGCGACGGGCACCGCCCGGACCGGGTGAGACACCACGGGCCGGTGCCCGTAGGCTTCGGCGTATGCAGGCAGGTACTCTCCGATGACCGATCAGCCGGACACCCGTGTCGCGGTGTACCTGGACTTCGACAACATCGTCATCTCCCGGTACGACCAGGTGCACGGCCGGGGCGCGTTTCAGCGTGTCAAGAACTATCCGGTTCAGTCTGACCGGCCGGACCCGGCCGGCGATGCGGCCACCGTCGACGTGGGTGCGATCATGGACTTCGCCTCCTCGTTCGGCACGGTGGTGCTCAGCCGAGCCTATGCGGACTGGTCGGTGCCGGTGAACGCCGCCTACCGGGGTCAGCTGGTGAGCCGGGCGGTGGACCTGGTGCAGTTGTTCCCGGCTGCGGCGTACGGCAAGAACGGTGCCGACATCCGATTGGCCGTGGACGCTGTCGAGGACATGTTCCGGTTGCCGGACCTCACCCACGTGGTGATCGTGGCCGGGGACTCGGACTACATCGCGCTGGCGCAGCGGTGCCGGCGGCTGGGCCGCTACATCGTCGGGGTGGGAGTGGCGGGTTCCACCAGCAGGTCACTCGGTGCGGCGTGTGACGAGATGACCAACTACGACGCGCTGCCGGGGGTGGAGCCGGTGCCGGCGCCCTCCGGCGACGGTGGCGACGGTGGCGACGGCGGTGACCGGAAGCGGGCCACGGCGAAGAAAGCGGTGAAGAAGACCGCGGCGAAGAAAACGGCCGGCAGGCGGGGCGGGGGAGCGGCCGCAGGGGCCCAAGCCGATGACACCGCGGTTCCGGACGCGCACCCCGAGACCGACGAGGACCAGCAGGCGGCCACCCGGTTGTTGGAGCGCGCGCTGCGACTCGTTCACGAGAAGAGCGAATCCGACTGGTTGCACAGCTCCGCGGTGAAGCAGCAGATGCGGCGCATGGACTCCTCGTTCCGGGAGAAGTCGCTCGGGTACAAATCGTTTTCTGACTTCGTGAAGTCACGGTCCGACGTGGCCGAGATCGACGAATCCAGCAGCGCGCATCTGGTCCGGCTCACCGGAAGCTGAGCTGCCGCAAAACGTTCCGGACCATCGCCGGCAACCCGTGCGGCTGTGCAAGGATGTCCGGGTCCAGGAGATGATGGTCTGATTCCGAGGAGGCTGACGTGTCAGCATCGGTCGAGCAATCCAGCGAGGCCGCCCGCGGCTCGTTCCCGTCCCGGCGCGTGTTCATCCTGGCCGCCGTCGGTTCGGCCGTCGGGCTGGGAAACATCTGGCGTTTCCCCTACGTCGCCTACGAGCACGGGGGCGGCGCTTTCCTGCTGCCGTACCTGATCGCTTTGCTGACCGCCGGAATCCCGTTCCTGTTCTTCGACTACGCGCTCGGTCACCGGTTCCGGGGCAGCGCGCCGCTGTCGTTCGCCCGGCTGTCCCGGCGGGCCGAGGGCATCGGCTGGTGGCAGGTGCTGATCTGCTTCGTCATCGCGGTCTACTACGCCGCCGTCATCGCCTGGGCCGTGCGGTACACCCAGTTCTCGATGGGCAAAGCCTGGGGTGATGCCCCGGACGAGTTCTTCTTCGGGAGCTTCCTGCAAGCCGGGGATCCCGGGGTCACCACCACGTTCGTGCCGGGAGTGGTGATCCCGCTGGCGCTGGTGTGGTTGGCCATCACGGTCATCATGGCGCTGGGTGTGCAGCGCGGAGTGGGCGCCACATCGGCCGTCTTCATTCCGGTGCTGGTGGTGGTGTTCGGTATCTTGGTGGTGCGGGCCTTGTTCCTGCCCGGTGCCGCGGAAGGATTGGATGCGTTGTTCACCCCCGACTGGGGCGCGCTGGCCGACCCCACAGTGTGGGCGGCGGCGTTCGGGCAGATCTTCTTCTCGCTGTCGGTGGGTTTCGGCATCATGATCACCTACGCCTCCTACGTGGGGCGCCGCACCGACATGACCGGCTCCGGTGCCGTGGTCGGGTTCGCCAACTCGGGGTTCGAGTTGCTCGCCGGCATCGGGGTGTTCGCCGCGCTCGGGTTCATGGCCCAGGCCTCGGCCACCACGGTGGACGAGGTCGCCACCGGCGGCATCGGCCTGGCGTTCATTGCGTTCCCGGCCATCATCAACGAGGCACCGGCCGGGTCGCTGATCGGGTTGTTGTTCTTCGGTTCGCTGGTGATGGCCGGCCTGACGTCGTTGATCTCGGTGCTGGAAGTGGTGATCTCCGCGGTGCGGGACAAGTTGGAGCTGTCCCGGCGGGCGGCGACCCTCAGCGTGGTGCTGCCCACCGCGGCGTTGTCGCTGGCGATGTTCAGCACCACCAGCGGGGTCTTCGTGCTCGACATCGTGGACTTCTTCGTCAACCGGTTCGGCATTCTGCTGGCTGCCGTGGTCAGCATGGTGGTGGTGGCGTGGGCGGTCCGCGGGCTGCCCAAGTTGCAGGCGCACATGAACGTGGTGGGCTCGGTGCAGCTGGGGCGCTGGTGGATTGCGTTGATGGCGGCGGTGGTGCCCCTGGTGCTCACTGGCATCCTGGTGCAGGAGTTCCTGGGTGTGGCCCGGGAGCCGTACGAGGGGTACCCCGGTTGGATGCTGACCTTGTTCGGGTGGGGAATGGCGCTGGCGCTGCCGGTGGTGGCGCTGGTTCTCAGCCGGCTGAAGTGGCGGCCGAGCACCAGCCTGGCCGACCCCGGCGAGGACCTGGCTGTCGGGCAGCGTAGCGCCGATACTGCTGGGGTGGGCACGACGACGGTTTCCGATGAGGCGCCGCCCGCCGAAAGACACACCGGTTCGATATCCATTGATCAACAGGAGTACGACTCATGACCGCATCGGCAATCGTCGTGATGATCGGCGCTATGACCATTCTGTGGGGCGGGCTGGGCGCCGCCGTCGGCAACCTGTCGCGGCGCCCGGACGAGGGCGACTGAGCCTGGACGGTCCACGCCCGGACCACACCGGACAAGCGGGCCGTGACACGCCGTGATGCCGCCCGTGACACGTCGTGATGCCAGTGTCCTCGGCGAGTGCCGGGACGAAACGAGCTCGCCTCAGCCGAGGCCCGAGCTGTTGAGCGGACGACACACGAACACCGGGATCTGCCGTCCGGCCCTGCCCTGGTACTTGGCGTAGGGCGGGAACGCCTCGACGCAGCGTTGCCACCACTGCTCGCGTTCGGCGCCGTCGATCTCGGTGGCGACCATGTCGGTGCTGGTGGTGCCGTCGCGCAGTTCGATGTGCGGATTGGCTTTCAGGTTGTGGTACCAGTCCGGGTGCTTGGGTGCGCCGCCCGCGGAGGCGACTGCGGCGTACTCGCCGTTGTGCTCGACGCGCATCAAGGGTGTGCGGCGCAGTTTGCCGGACTTCGCTCCCCGGATCGTCAGGACCACGACGGGCCGGTCCATGATCGAGACGGCGCGGGTGTCGTTGCCTGCCGCGTCGATGGCCTCCAGCTGGTCGCGGACCCATCCGGCGGCGAGCTCTGCGTAGTCTCCCGTGAGTGGCATGCGGATCGTCCTCTCGATCAGGTCAGTGGTTGCGCGAAGCAGCTTCCCGGGTTGCGCGAGGCAGCTTCCCGCACACTACCCGGTGACGTGCGGTGAGCGCGGTGCGGAGCTGAGCCGATGGCACACTGGGTGAGCGGTGACGGACACCACTGCGACCAACAGGACGGGATTGCTGCGATGAAAGTGCTCGCTGCGTTGAGCGGGGGCGTGGACTCCGCGGTCGCCGCTGCCCTGGCGCAGCAGGCCGGGCACGACGTGGTCGCTGTGCACATGGCGCTGTCCCGCAACCGGTCCGGAAGCCGTACCGCGGCCCGGGGCTGTTGCACGATCGAGGACGCCACCGACGCCGGACGGGCCGCAGCTGTCCTCGGCATTCCGTACTACGTGTGGGATCTCTCGGAACGGTTCGTGGCCGAGGTCGTTGACGATTTCGTCGCCGAATACCGGGCCGGGCATACCCCCAACCCGTGTGCTCGCTGCAACGAACGGATCAAATTCGCGGCGTTGCTGGACAAGGCTCTCGCGCTGGGATTCGACGCGGTGGCCACCGGGCACTATGCCGTCCTGGAGCACCCCGGCGGCGGTGAACCCGAGCTGTACCGGGCCGCCGACGCCGCCAAGGACCAGTCCTATGTGCTCGCCGTGGTTCCGCGAGATCGGTTGCGGCACGCGCTGTTCCCGCTTGGCAGCATGCCGTCCAAGGGCGCCGTACGCGCGCTGGCCACCGAGCGCGGGCTACCGGTCGCCGCCAAGCCGGACAGCCACGACATCTGCTTCATTCCCGACGGCGACACCCGCGGCTGGCTGGCCGCACGGGTCTGCCAGCAGCCGGGCGAGATCCGCGACAGCACAGGCGCGGTCGTCGGCACGCATGACGGCGCTGCCGGATACACCATCGGTCAGCGGCGCGGCCTGCGCATCGGCCGGCCCGCCCCTGACGGCCAGCCCCGGTACGTGCTCGATGTATCGGTGACCACCAACACCGTCACCGTCGGCAGCGCCGACGAATTGCTCACCGACGAGGTCGCCGCCACCGGCCCGGTCTGGCTGGCCCGCATTCCCGAGCCCGGGGCACAGGTCAGCGCCCAGATCCGCGCTCACGGAAAGGCTCACCCCGCCGAGATCGCTGTGGCAACGGAGACCGCGGTCACCGTCCACCTCCACGACCCGATCCCACGGGTGGCCGCCGGGCAGACCCTCGTCGTCTACGACGGCGACCGGGTGCTCGGCAGCGGTACGGTCACAGCGGTCTCGGCGGGTAGCTGCTGAGTCTTGTCGTAGGTACCGAGTCGTCGCGGACAGGGCGTCGTCGGCCGGTACGGTGGCCGCGTGCACCGCATCGACATCGGCAACCTTGATGTGCACACCATCGATCTGTGCCGCCTCGAGGCGCAGATGCGACGTATCCCCGGCGGAACGGTCACACTGCGAGATGCGCGACGCGGCATCGTCAATGAGGTCAAGGTGGTCGGCTTCTGGCTGTCGCGTGTCCCTGTCACTCGCGATGGGGCCCGGCTTCCGGTCTGTGGTGTGACGTGGTTCGACGCCGTCGAGTACTGCAACGCCGTGTCCAGGGCCGCCGGGTTGCGGCAAGCCTACGCAGTCGGCGAGCGAGTCGTCACCTGGGACGTCAGCGCCGACGGATACCGGCTACCGACCGAAGCGGAATGGGAGTACGCCTGCCGGGCCGGCAGCACTGGACCCCAGTACGGGCCGCTGGCGGACATCGCGTGGACGCGCCTGGACGACTGCGGCGGGCCGCAAGTGGCAGGCGTGAAGTCCCCCAACGCTTTCGGGCTGCACGACATGCTGGGAAACGTGTGGGAGTGGTGCTGGAACTACGCCGATCCCGCCCGCTACGCCGACTACCGGTGCTTGCGCGGCGGGGGATGGGACGACCCGGCCTACAGCTGCCGGGCATCGGTCCGCCGCGGCAGCGCTCCCGACGCTGTGTTGGAGGACGCCGGGTTGCGGCTGGCCCGAGGAGCGGCTGGACCGAGCGGTGCGCAGGCCGCGCAGGGCTGGTCGGCCGCGGAGGACCGTGAACGGGCCTCGATCGCCGGCCCATTGCCGATGGGTTGGACCCCGTTGCGTTGCCTGTCGGATGGTGCGGACAACCGAGCTGAGAAGTGAGGCAACGAGCCCACTGGGTAGGCCGTCGTCAACCTTGGTAGGCCGTCGTCAACCCTGAGCCGGCCCACGCGCGATAGTCTCTGCGAGTGACTCAGTCAGGCGACGCCGAGACCTCGATCGCCGCAAACTGCGATAACGGCGATCCTGTCGATGCGCTCGCCGGACGCACCGCTTCCGGTATCGGCTCCTGGCCCGGCACCGACGCGCTCGAAGCGGCCAGATTCGTCATCGGCGAACTCGGTCGGGAACCCGGCGTACCGTTCCTGCCCGAACTGCCCGCCCGGGGGCCTGGCGCCGACATGGTCGGCCGCGCCGCAGCGATGCTGGTAGGCCTGCACGTGGACCTGCAACCTTCCGGGTGGCGGCTGGTTTCGCATCCCGGCCGCGACGAACAACGCGCCCAGGCCTGGTGGCGGCACGACCTGGATGCCCTCGCCGAGGCCGCGCACGGTTACCAGGGCCCATTGAAAGCCGCTGTCACCGGGGCGTGGACGCTGCTCAGCCACGTCAACCTGGAACGCGGCGAACGGGCCGTCAGCGACCCGGGTGCGCAGCGCGACATCGTCGAGTCCCTGGCTGAAGGCATCGCCACGATGCTGGCCGACATCACCCGCGCCGTCCCCGGTGCATCGTTGATCGTGCAACTCGACGAGCCTTCTCTGCCAGCGGTTCTCGCTGGGCGATTGACTACCCAGTCCGGCATCGGCAAGTTGCGGCCGGTGCCACCGGCGCAGGCGCAGGCCGGGCTGACCACCCTTGCCGATGCGGCCCGGGACGCCGGGGCGGTGCACGTGCTCGCGCACTGCTGCGCCGCTACCGCGCCCGTCGGCCTGTTGCGGGAGGCGGGCCTGGACGGCATCAGCCTTGATCTGGCCACCCTCGGGCCCGCCTCGTGGGAATCGGTTGCGGCCAGTGTGGAATCGGGTGTGCGGCTGTGGGCAGGCATCGACCCCACCCGGCAGCGCATCGACCAGACTCCGTTGCCGCAGTGGTGGCAGCGGCTCGGACTGCCCCGGCACGCGCTCAACGAGGTGTTCCTCACCCCAGCGTGCGGTTTGGCGAATTCGGCGACGGCCCAGGCAGCAGCCGCCGTCGGCCGGCTGCTGACCCTGGCCGGTCAGCTGCACGAACTCTCCACCGAGTAGCCGCAGCCACACGGAGCAGAAGCCACGTGAAGCGGCAGCGGATTATCCGGCCATCGCCAAGGACACCAGTGCGACCAGCCAGCTGACGAAACTGCCGATGAGGAAATACTCGGTGACGTTGGGGTGATCGTCGTGGGCGGCCTGTGCCGCCTGCCGGGACTCCTGTTGTAACTGCGGGAATCTGAGCAGCCCTTTGGCGGCGATGACCATGCTTGCCGCCGTCATCTCGCCGGTGAGTCCGAGGCCGAAGATGAAGATCCGTTCCATCGGACCGAGCAGGCGGCCACCGCGGAGTTCCTCGGAAGGCCGCCTGGCATCACCGGTCCGGTCGGTGGGCCGGGTGGCGCCCATGGTGACCAGCATCAACTGCACGAGCACGTTTCCGGTGGCCAGGTTCACCAGCAGCAGCCCGAGCACGAGCAGGATGCGGTCCGGGCTCACCGTGTCCAGCATCGGCAGGCCGGCCCAGGTCTTCCAACGCTCCAGCAGACCGCCGACGGGGGAGGCGAACCCGTCGAAGGCGAGCAGCCCGGTCACCGTGCCCAGCAGGCACATCAGTGCGATGGTCGGCCGGCGGCCGTCCGCAATGGTGCGCCCGGAGTAGCGGACCCACAGCGCCAGGGGGATCGCCGACAAGGCGAGGGCGATGACGTCGGGGATCGCGGTGAGGCCGGTGAGCACGCCCGTCACCACGAGTACCGCGCAACCAGCGAGCACGGCCTCCCGCCGGCCGTTCGGCCGGTCCAGTGCCCGCACCAGGTCGGCGGTGCCCACCGCGACCAGCCACACCGACAGCCACGTCATGACAGCTCCCGCAGCAGGTCGTGCGTGTCGACGATGATGCCCAGCCCGTCGTTGCGGACCCGTTGGGAGACTGCGGAGTCACTGATGCCTTCGGCCTTGGCCAGCTCGGTCTGACTGCTCTGTTCCAGCAGTCCCCGCAGGAGCCGCAACGACCGGTCGGACAGCGACCCGATCATGTGGTCGCGGCAGGTCAGTGCCGCGGTCACGGCGCTGGCCAGCTCGTTTTCTTCCTCCGCTGCCTGCACAGTCGTGCGGACCAGCCGGGTCGCCGCCCGGTCGGCCAGCTGTTCGGTGTGCTCGATCGCTGCTCTGGCCCGCCACCAGCCCGGACCGTCCTCGATACCGGTATCCGGGTCGATCACCTGCACGGCGCCGATCCCGATTCCGTAGCGGATATCCACCTCCGGCAACAGGGCCAGCCGGACTCGCAACGTGGCATCGATCGCGTCTCCCAGGCGGTCGTAGACGCCCTGGAACTCGTCGCCGACCGTAACCCGCAGCGGGCGCACGCTGGGCACTGCCGCGTTGACGCTGTCGAGGGCGGACACCAGGGTTTCATGCAGGCGAACTCGTTGGGCAGCGGCGCGAGAGCCGACGATGTCGCCAAGTGCGGCGACAACCTTAGCCCCGGCAGGCGCTTCTGTAGAGAAAGGCTTCACCTCTTCCATATGAAGACTATACCTTCAGATCCCGCTTCCGGCTGCCTGTGCTCTGTGAAGCGTCGTCGCGGGGTCACCCCCGCTTTCCGGCCACGCCGGACATCTCCTGCCAGGTCACCGTACCGATGGGCCGCCAGTTCGCGTCCATGATCCCGTCCGGAGCGGCAACGCTAAGCGGCTTCCGAGAGTTCAGTGACCACATCGCGTTGTCGGCCAAGATGCCGTCGAAGCCGGAGTCGATGATCTCGCGGGCGCGCGTGACCCATGCCTGCTGGCAGGCGGGCTCCGCCAGATGGGTGAGCGACGCCGGCGTAGCGGGACGACGTCGGCGTAGCGGGACCTTGTCCGCGATCGTGCGGCTCAATGTGCAGGTGGCGGGTGCCCTACATGTTCGCTGGTGTATGCGCCGCCCGGGGCAGCAGATCCTCGCGGGTGTGAACGTGGGAGGGCGCCGGACCACGTGGGCCGCGCCGGGCCGGCAACCGGCACACCCGGCCTGGGTGAAAACCTGCACAATATACCGGTGACCGACGCCGCCCCCGACCAAGGCATCCCGGACCGAGCCCGCCAGCAGTGGGCCGACCTGGCCGAGCAGATCCGCACCGCGCAGTTCGCCTACTACGTCAAGGACGCGCCGGTCATGAGCGACGCGGAGTTCGACCAGCTACTGCGGAAACTGCAGGACCTGGAGACCGAACACCCCGGGCTGCGGGTTCCGGACTCGCCCACCCAGCAGGTGGGCGGCACGTTCTCCACCGAGTTCACCGCGGTGGACCACGTGCAGCGGATGCTCAGCCTGGACAACGCGTTCTCCGAGGACGAGCTGCGGGCCTGGTACGCGCGGGTGGTCGAGGAAACCGGAACCCACCCGAAACTGCTGTGCGAGTTGAAGATCGACGGGCTGGCGGTCAACCTGCTCTACCAGAACGGCCAGCTCACCCGAGCGCTCACCCGCGGCGACGGGCGCACCGGCGAAGACGTGACCCTGAACGTGCGCACCATCGACGATGTGCCCACCCAACTCACCCCGAGCCCGCAGGTCGGCATCCCGGAACTGGTCGAGGTCCGCGGTGAGGTCTACTTCCCGATCGAAGCGTTCGCCGATCTCAACGCCGGCCTGGTTGCGGCCGGTAAGCCCCCGTTCGCCAACCCACGCAACTCCGCCGCCGGATCGTTGCGGCAGAAGGACCCCCGCATCAGCGCCCAGCGGCCGCTGCACATGCTGGTGCACGGCATCGGCGCCAACCAGGGCCTGGACGTGACCACCCAATCCGGCGCCTACCGAGCGCTACGGGAGTGGGGACTGCCCACCTCCACCCGCGCCACGGTACTCAGCAGCATCGACGAGGTGCTCGCCTATATCCGTTCCTACGAGCAGCAACGGCACAGCCTGGACCATGAGATCGACGGCGTGGTGGTCAAGGTCGACGACATCAGTCTGCAGCGCCGGCTCGGCGCGACGTCGCGTGCGCCGCGGTGGGCCCTCGCCTACAAGTACCCGCCGGAAGAAGTCACCACCACGTTGCTGGACATCCGGGTCAACGTGGGCCGCACCGGCCGCGTCACCCCGTATGCGGTGATGGAGCCGGTGCTGGTGGCCGGGTCAACCGTGGAGATGGCCACCTTGCACAACGCGCACGAGGTGAAACGCAAGGGCGTGCTGGTCGGTGACACCGTGGCGATCCGGAAGGCGGGCGACGTCATTCCTGAGGTGCTCGGCCCGGTGGTGGACCTCCGGCCCGATGACGCGCGCGAATTCCGGATGCCGACCCATTGCCCGGCTTGCGGCGCCGAGCTCGCCCCGCAGAAGGAGGGCGACAAGGACATCCGCTGCCCCAACTCCCAGTATTGCCCCGCCCAACTGGTGGAGCGGCTGTTCAGCCTGGCGTCCCGGTCCGCGTTCGACATCGAAGCCCTCGGTTGGGAAGGCGCCACTGCCTTGCTGGAATCCGGCGTCGTCGCCGATGAAGGAGACCTGTTCGCCCTCACCGCCGAACAACTGCGCACGGTTGCGCTGTTCACCCGCGCCGTCAAGAAAACCGATCCCGTCGAGAGTGTTCTGAATGGAAGGGTGCTGTCCGCCAACGGGATCCGGCTGCTGGAGAACCTGCGACAGGCCAAGGCGCAACCGTTGTGGCGGGTACTGGTGGCCTTGAGTATCCGCCACGTCGGTCCCACCGCCGCCCGGGCGCTGGCCGCCGAACTGGGCAGCATCCAGGCGATTCGTGACGCCGACGAGGAACGCTTGGCCGAAGTCGACGGCGTAGGTCCCACCATCGCCGAATCCGTCCGGGAGTGGTTCACCGTCGGCTGGCATCGGGACATCCTCACCAAGTGGGAGGCGGCAGGGGTCCGCATGGCCGATGAAGCGCACGCCGACGTGCCGCGCCCGTTGGCCGGGCTCACCGTCGTGGTCACCGGTTCACTGGCCGGATACTCCCGTGACGGCGCCAAGGAGGCCATCCTCGCCGCCGGCGGTAGAGCATCCGGGTCGGTCAGCAAGAAAACCGACTACGTCGTGATCGGCGACAACCCTGGCAGCAAGGCCGACAAGGCCCGCGACCTTGGCGTCCGCGTCTTGGACGAGGCCGGCTTCGCTGTGTTACTCAGTACCGGGAAACCACCCGAAGGCTAAGCGACGCGTGCGGGCGACAGCCGTTGACCCGTGGCCACTTCGGCGATCGACGCCGACACGGTCCCACGAAGCTGAGCACCTCTGACGGCAGGCAATGCCTTTCGCGGGGTTGATCGGTACCCGCGACCGAGCCCGGCCGGAGACCGCCTGCGCGACGGAGTAGCGGTTTCCCCGGCAGGGGCTTCACCCCGAGGCCAGGGACCGCGCAGCCAGCGCCGCGCACGAGGTGGTTGATCGGTGCCAAGCGGGACGATCCGCACCAGTAGACTGCTGTGCCATGCCGCTTCGCACCCAAGACGTCGCCAAGCTGGCCGCGCTGGCCCGCATCGACCTCACCGACGACGAACTGGACATCATGACCGGTGAACTGCAGGCCATCCTGTCGGCCGTGCGGACCGTGTCCGAGGCCGTCGGCCCGCACGTCGAAGCCACCAGCCATCCCATCGCGATGACCAACGTGTTCCGGGCGGACGTCGTGACCCCCGGCCTCACCCAGGACCAGGCGCTGTCCGGCGCCCCGCAGAAAGCCGAAGGCCGGTTCCAGGTGCCGCGCATCCTGGACGAGGAGTGACGCCGATGCCCAGCCTCACCGACCCCACCCGTGCCACCGCGGCGGACCTCGGCGCCGCCGTCGCCGCCGGCGAGATCACCAGCGAAGCCGTCACCGCCGCCCACCTGGAGCGTATCCGTGCCGTCGACGACGCCGTGCACGCCTTCCTCAACGTGGACGCGGACGGCGCGCTGGCCGCCGCCCGGGACGTCGACGCCCGCATCGCCGCGGGCGAGAAGCTGCACCCGTTGGCAGGGGTACCCATCGCCGTCAAGGACGCGCTGGCCACCGCCGGGCAACCGACCACCTGCGGGTCCAAGATCCTGCAAGGCTGGGTACCGCCGTACGACGCCACCGTGGTCGCCCGGCTGCGCGCCGCCGGGCTGCCGATCCTGGGCAAGACCAACATGGACGAGTTCGCGATGGGCTCCTCGACCGAGCATTCCGCTTACGGGCCCACCCGCAACCCGTGGGACACCGGCCGCATCCCCGGCGGCTCCGGCGGCGGGTCGGCCGCCGTACTGGCATCGTTCACCGCGCCGCTGGCGCTGGGCAGCGACACCGGTGGGTCGATCCGGCAGCCGGCTGCCGTCACCGGAACTGTCGGTGTCAAACCGACGTACGGCGGGGTGTCCCGGTACGGGCTGGTCGCGATGGCCTCCAGCCTGGACCAGGTCGGGCCGTGCGCGCGCACCGTCACCGACGCCGCCTTGCTGCACAGCGTCATCGGCGGGCACGACCCGTGCGACTCCACCAGCCTGCCCGACCCACTGGAGAACGGGGAGGATCTGGGCGTACTGGTCGAGGCGGCGCGGCAGGGCCCGGACGCCTTGCGCGGAGTGCGGATCGGGGTGCCCACCCAGCTCAACCCGGATGAGGGCTATCAGGCCGGGGTGCTGGCGCAGTTCCGTGCCGCCCTGGACGTGCTGGCCGACGCCGGTGCCCGGATCAGTGAGGTGTCCTGCCCCAACTTCGAGTACGCGCTGGCCGCTTATTACCTGATCATGCCCAGCGAGGCGTCCTCTAACCTGGCCCGCTTCGACGCGATGCGCTACGGGCTGCGGCAATCGCCACCGCACGGACCGGTGACCGCGCAGACGGTGATGTCGCACACGCGTGACGCCGGGTTCGGCGCGGAGGTCAAGAGGCGCATCATCCTGGGCACCTACGCCCTGTCGGCGGGGTACTACGACGCCTACTACGGGTCGGCGCAGAAGGTCCGCACCCTGGTCCAACGCGACTTCGCTGCCGCGTTCGAGCAGGTCGACGTGCTGGCCTCACCCACCGCTCCCACCACCGCGTTCCCGCTGGGGGAGCGGCTGGGCGACCCGATGGCGATGTATCTCAACGACATCGCCACCATCCCGGCCAACCTGGCCGGCGTGAGCGGGTTGTCACTGCCGTGCGGGCTGGCCGCCGAGGACGGGTTACCCGTCGGGTTCCAGCTGCTGGCCCCCGCCCGGGGCGATGCCCGGCTGTACCGGGTGGGGTCCGGCCTGGAGGCGTTGCTGACCCAGTCGTGGGGCGGGGTGTTGCTGGACCGCGTGCCTGCCCTGCCCGACACCACCACTGGCACCGGCAAGGAGGGGGCGGCATGAGCGTGGCGACCCAGGAAGAGGTGATGGCCTACCAGGACGTCGTCGCCGCCTACGACCCCGTTCTCGGGCTGGAGGTCCACGTCGAGCTGAGCACCGTATCGAAGATGTTCTGCGGCTGCGCCACCACGTTCGGCGCCGAGCCGAACACCCAGGTGTGCCCGGTCTGCCTGGCGTTGCCCGGCGCGCTGCCGGTGGTCAACGGCACCGCGGTGGAATCGGCAATGAAAATCGGTCTGGCACTTGGGTGTTCGATCGCGCCGCAGTGCCGGTTCGCGCGCAAGAACTACTTCTACCCGGACATGCCGAAGAACTTCCAGACCTCCCAGTACGACGAGCCCATCGCGTTCGACGGGGCCATCGAGCTTCAGGTTTCCGCATCCGAGCACGGCGAGGCGTTCACCTTCACCGTCCCGATCGAACGGGCCCACATGGAGGAGGACACCGGTAAGTCCACTCACGTGGGCGGTGCCACCGGGCGCATCCACGGTGCGGAGTATTCGCTGGTGGACTACAACCGGGCCGGGATCCCGCTGATCGAGATCGTCACCAAGCCCATCGAAGGGGCCGGCCCGCGCGCACCGGAGGTGGCCCGCGCGTTCGTGGCCACGCTGCGGGACCTGTTGCGCGGCCTCGGCGTGTCCGACGTGCGGATGGAACAGGGCTCGCTGCGCTGCGACGCCAACGTGTCACTGCGCCCCAAGGTGGGCGATGATCCGTCGGCTCCCGCTCAGCGGGAGGTGGCGTTCGGCACCCGCAGCGAGACCAAGAACGTCAACTCGCTGCGCAGCGTGGAACATGCTGTGCGGTACGAGATGACCCGGCACGCCGCCAGGCTGGCCCGAGGTGAGCGGGTGGTGCAGGAGACCCGGCACTGGCACGAAGACACCGGGCTGACCACGCCCGGCCGGTCCAAGGAGGAGGCGGAGGACTACCGGTACTTCCCGGAGCCGGACCTGGTGCCGGTGCGTTGCGATGCCGAGTGGGTGGAGCAGGTACGGGCCGGGCTGCCCGCGACGCCGGCCCAACGGCGGGCCGGCTGGCAACGGGACTGGGGATTGACCGACCTGGAGTTGCGTGACGTGGTCAACGCGGGCGCCGGGGAACTCATCGAGGCCACCGTTGCCGCGGGGGCGACCCCGGCCGCCGCCCGCAAGTGGTGGATGGGTGAACTATCCCGGCGAGCCAAGGCTGAGGGGGTCGAGCTGGCCGCAGTGCCTGCCACCCCCGCGCAGGTGGCCGAGCTGGCGGGCCTGGTCGAGGCGGGCCGGCTGACCGATGCGATGGCTCGCCAGGTCCTGGACGGCGTGCTGGCCGGCGAAGGTGAACCGGATGCGGTCGCGGCCGCCCGGGGGCTGGAAGTGGTGGACGACGCGGATGCGCTCAGCGCAGCCATCAATAAGGCCATAGCGGACAACCCGGACGTGGCGGAGAAGGTTCGCGGTGGCAAGCACGCGGCCGCGGGGGCCCTCATCGGGTCGGTCATGAAACAGATGCGTGGGCAGGCCGACGCAGCACGCGTACGCGAACTCATCATGGCGCGACTAACCTAACCGCGCGACTGCGGCTACCCTACTGGCTAGTGGGTAGTCCACGACGAGCGGGGGTGAAACCCATGGCGGTGGCTCCTCCGGTCGTGCAGACGTGGGAGCGGCGGACCCTGATCGCCACTGCTGTGGTGGCTGCGGTGGTCGCCGCCCTCGGTCTCGCCGATGCCTGGCAAGCGGTGCCGCTGGCTCATCTGGGCGTGGCCGGTGTCCACACCTTGTTCGGTGTCGCCATGCTTCGCCGCAGCGGCCGGGAACCCGGCGCTCGGCTGCTACGAATAGTCGGCCTCGGGTGGCTGGCGTGGGCCATCGGCGAACTGAGCACCGCGGGCGAGCAGATCAGGTCCGGTGCCGCCGTCTATCCCGCCTTCGGAGATGCCGGCTCACTGTTCATCATCCCCCTGCTGCTGGCCGCAGCCGTGGTCTTGCCGCGGCACCGTTGTGAACCATGGGAACGACTCCGCATCGCCAGCGAGTCCCTCATGCTGGCTACCGCGCTCACCGTGCTGTGGTGGACCGTGCTCGGGGTGGCGCAGTGGCCGGCGCCGCTGACCTGGCCTCAGCAATGGCTACTCGTGCTGGTCCCGCTGAAATGCGGGCTGTGGGCGCTCACCTTCGTGCTGGCCATGCGGCAGAAGACCTGGCCGTTCACGCTGTTGTTCATCACCGCCTGTGTCTACGTCCCCGTCGAACTGGTCACCGGCAAGGTTGGCGAGGCCGGGGAATCGCCGTGGCTGCTCGGGGTGATGATCGTGCTCGCCGCCGGCCCGGCCGGGGTGGGCGCGATCCGGGTCCGGCAAAACCCGCAGGTCGTCAACGAGCGCAGCGCCGCGCGGGCGCAAAGCCACCGACAGGTGTGGACCAACTCGGCCGCCTTCGCCACGTTCCTGGCATCCATCGGTGTGTTGATGGGCGGCTCCGACTCCGGCACGTTCCTCAGCGGCTGGTTCGGGGTGATGGTGATCGCCGTCGTCATGGTGTTCGCCGTCAGCCTGTGGTTGCGTGACTTCGCCCGGCTGCAGCAGTTCATCTACCTGACCGATCAACTGTCCGAGATGGCATTCAGCGACCCCCTGACCAAGGTGGGTAACCGGCGGGCCCTGGAGGCCTTCTTCGAGCAGGCGTGGGAACGGCCGCTCGGCCGGGCCGGGCCGCCGGTGAGCTTGTTGACCGTAGACCTGGACGGCTTCAAGGACGTGAATACGCTGCTGGGGCACGGCAGCGGTGACCAGCTGCTGTCCTCGGTGGGTGGGGCGCTGTCCAAAGTATGCGGCCGGGACAATGTGTACCGGATGGGCGGCGACGAGTTCGCGGTCACCTGGCTCGGCAACACCCAGGGCGCGCTCGCCCTGGGCGAGCAGATCCTCGACGAGGTACGGGACGTGTCGATGCAGCTGCCCGGCGTCGGCCGGGTCGGGTTGTCGGCCAGTATCGGCATCGCGACGATGCAACCAGGCCAGCCCGATGAGGGCGGGCATGTCGGCCACTGGTCCACGCTTTTGTTGCGGTCCGGTGAGGCGATGCGTTCGGCCAAGACCTCCGGTAAGGCGCAGGTCGCCCTCTACAGTAGGCCGATGGCCGAGGCCACCCGGCGGCGTTCCGCTATCGAACGACGCATGCGGGACCAACTGGCCGGGCCCGGGGTGACCGTTCGCTACCAGCCACTGGTGCATTTGGCCACCGGCAAGTTGATCGGGTTCGAGGCGCTGGCGCACTGGAACGACGAGGATCTGGGGCTGCTCCAACCCGCCGAATTCATCGCCGTGGCCGAGGACACCGGACTGATCAGCGACCTCGGCCATCAAGTGCTGGTCCGGGCGCTGGCCGACCTGCACGAATCCGGGGCCGCCGCCAGCGGGTTGTGGATGAGCGTCAACGTCTCCGCGCTGCAGTTGAGGTCACCTGGGTTCATCGGTGTCGTGGTCGAGGCGCTGTCCAAGGCCCGGATCCCCGCCTCCCAGCTGGTCATCGAAGTCACCGAATCGTTGTCCATCGCCGACGGTGACGTCGCGGCCGAGACCCTGCAGACGTTGAGCGAGCTCGGTGTCGTCGTGGCGCTCGACGATTTCGGCACCGGGTACTCCTCGCTGGCCTACCTGTCCCGGTTGCCCGTGCAACTGCTGAAACTCGACCGGGAGATCGCCCAGAACCTGGCCTCACCGCGGGTGCGTTCGGTGGCCAAGGCCGTCATCGACATGGCCACCTCGCTGCAGGTGGACGTCCTCGCCGAAGGGCTGGAGTCCGCCGATCACGTGGAACAGTCCAGGGCGATCGGCGCCACCCTGGGCCAGGGCTGGTTCTACGAACGGCCACTGACCGCCGACCGGATCCCCACCGCGATCGCCCGGCTCGGGGTGCGCCGCGACGACCGGTACGCACCGCAAGGGCGCTCGCCGGTGGTGGTGCGCCAGCAGTTCCGCGGCGACAGCGGGTAGCACCGGCCGAATCTCAACTCGGCTCTTCGCCACCGGCGGGCCCGCGAGGACTCCCGGCTGCGGCATGCCCGCCTGCTGCAGAGGACTACACTTCGCTGCATGGTCAGCATGCAGGCAGGCATCGACAACAAGCCACGCTCCCGTGACGTCACCGACGGCCTGGAGAAATCCGCCGCCCGCGGGATGCTGCGTGCCGTCGGCATGGACGACGCCGACTTCGTCAAACCCCAAGTGGGTGTGGCTTCCTCGTGGAACGAGATCACCCCCTGCAACCTGTCGCTGGACCGGCTGGCCAAAGCTGCCAAGGACGGGGTGCACGCCAAGGGCGGCTACCCGCTGGAGTTCGGCACCATCTCCGTCTCCGACGGCATCTCGATGGGGCACGAAGGCATGCACTTCTCGCTGGTGTCTCGGGAGATCATCGCCGACAGTGTGGAAACCGTCATGATGGCCGAACGCCTGGACGGTGCGGTGCTGCTGGCGGGATGTGACAAGTCCTTGCCCGGAATGCTGATGGCCGCGGCCCGGCTGGATCTGTCGGCTGCGTTTCTGTACTCCGGCTCCATCCTGCCCGGCATCGCCAAGCTCTCCGACGGTTCCGAGCGCGAGGTCACCATCATCGATGCGTTCGAGGCCGTCGGTGCGTGCGCGCGGGGGCTGATGTCGCGCCAAGATGTGGACGCCATCGAGCGGGCCATCTGCCCGGGGGAGGGCGCCTGCGGCGGCATGTTCACCGCGAACACCATGGCCAGCGCCGCCGAGGCACTGGGGATGTCGTTGCCCGGCAGCGCCTCACCGCCGGCGACCGATCGCCGCCGCGACGGATTCGCCCGCCGCAGCGGGCAGGCCGTCGTCGACATGCTCAACGCCGGCATCACCGCCCGCGACGTCCTCACCCGGGAGGCGTTCGAGAACGCCATCGCGGTGGTCATGGCCTTCGGCGGGTCGACCAACGCGGTGCTGCACCTGCTGGCCATCGCCCACGACGCCGATGTCGACCTGAGCATGGACGACTTCGCCCGCATCGGGGCCCGGGTTCCGCACCTGGCCGACGTGAAACCGTTCGGCCGCCACGTCATGGTCGACGTCGACCGCATCGGTGGCGTCCCGGTCGTCATGCGCGCACTGCTCGACGCCGGACTGCTGCACGGGGAGGCGTTGACCGTCACCGGAAAAACGGTGGCGGAGAACCTGTCCGACATCGCCCCGCCCGACCCGGACGGCCTCGTGCTGCGGGCGATGAACAACCCCATCCACCCCAGCGGCGGGATCACCGTCCTGTCCGGATCGCTGTGCCCGGAGGGCGCGGTGGTGAAGTCGGCCGGATTCGACGCCCACGTCTTCGAGGGAACGGCGCGGGTCTTCGACGGGGAGCGCGCCGCCATGGACGCGTTGGAAGACGGCACCATTTCCGTCGGCGACGTGGTGATCATCCGCTACGAGGGCCCCAAAGGCGGGCCGGGCATGCGGGAGATGCTGGCCATCACCGGGGCCATCAAGGGCGCCGGACTGGGCAAGGAGGTGCTGCTGGTCACCGACGGCCGGTTCTCCGGCGGCACTACCGGGCTGTGCGTCGGGCACGTGGCGCCGGAGGCCGTGGACGACGGGCCCATCGGCTACGTCCGCGACGGGGACCGGATCCGGCTCGACGTGGCCGCCGGCACGCTGGACCTGTTGGTCGACCCGGCCGAACTGGCCGCCCGTGGCCCGATCCAGCACCCGCGGCCCAAATACACCCGCGGAGTCCTGGCCAAGTACCGGCGGATGGTCGGCTCGGCATCGGGCGGGGCCGTCTGTGACTGAACCGTACGCTGCCGGGGCCGCGTGCTCGGGGTTCACGAGTGCGTGGACACCGCGTCCGTATGTTGAGACGTGGCGGTGTTCCAGTTGACAGCGATGCAGCAACAGGACAACGTTGCGGTATGCGACCCACCACCCTGGTAGTAGTTCTGCGGCGCGCGAGTCGCTGACCTACTGCTGCGGTCGCGCGCCAACCCCTCAACCCGGCCCGGGAGAGGGGTTTTTTCGTGCCGATGTGAGCGGCGCACCGGAAAGGACAGGAATAACCCATGAGCGGAACACCGATACCTGGCCCGCGCCCGGGCAGCCCCGGGCACATGCCCACGCTCGAACAGGTCACCGGTGCCCAGAGCCTGGTTCGATCGCTCGAAGAAGCCGGCGTCGAGATCATTTTCGGCATCCCCGGCGGCAACATTCTGCCCGCCTACGATCCGCTGATGGACTCACAACGCTTGCGGCACATCCTGGTCCGGCACGAGCAGGGAGCCGGGCACGCGGCCCAGGGCTACGCCCAGACGCACCACACCCCAGGCGTCTGCATGGCCACCTCCGGGCCGGGAGCCACCAACCTGGTGACCCCGCTGGCCGACGCCTACATGGATTCCGTGCCGATCGTGGCCGTCACCGGGCAGGTGGGCAGCGCCGCCATCGGGACAGACGCCTTTCAGGAAGCCGATATATCCGGCATCTCCTACCCGATCACCAAACACAACTACTTGGTCACCGATCCCGCGGAAATCCCACGGGCCATCGCGGAGGCATTCCATATTGCCTCCACCGGGCGTCCCGGCCCGGTGCTGGTCGACATCACCAAGGACGCGCTGCAGGCCAAGACCACCTTCACCTGGCCACCGGCGATGCGGCTGACCGGTTACCGGCCGGTCACCCGCCCGCACGGCAAACAGGTGCGTGAGGCGGCCAGGCTGCTGGCCACCGCACGGCGCCCGGTGCTCTACGTCGGTGGTGGCGTGATCCGGGCCGGGGCGCACCAGGAACTGCGCCAGCTGGCCGATGCCTGCGGTGCCCCGGTGGTCACCACCCTGATGGCCCGGGGCGTGCTGCCCGACTCCCACCCCCAGAACCTGGGTATGCCGGGCATGCACGGCTCGGTACCCGCCGTCCTGGCCCTGCAGAAGGCCGACCTCATCGTCGCGCTCGGGGTCAGGTTCGACGACCGGGTCACCGGCAAGCTGTCCACGTTCGCGCCGAACGCCACCGTGGTGCACGCGGACATCGACCCGGCCGAGATCTCCAAGAACCGCACCGCCGACGTGCCCATCGTCGGGGACGCCCGCGAGGTCATCGCAGATCTGGCCGTCGCGTTCACCGCCGAGTTCGAAGCGGGTAACCAGCCCGACCTGGGCAGTTGGTGGAAGCAGCTGGACGGCCTGCGCACCACGTACAAGCTGGGCTACGACATCCCCAGCGACGGTATGCTCGCCCCGCAGCACGTGATCGAGCGCATCGGTGCCATCGCCGGCCCGGAAGCGGTCTACGTGGCCGGTGTCGGGCAGCATCAGATGTGGGCCGCACAGTTCATCTCCTACGAACGCCCCGGCGCCTGGCTGAACTCCGGTGGCCTGGGCACCATGGGCTACGCGCTGCCGGCGGCCATGGGCGCCAAGGTCGGGGATCCCGGCCGGACCGTGTGGGCCATCGACGGTGACGGCTGCTTCCAGATGACCAACCAGGAACTGGCCACCTGCACCTTGAACGACATTCCCATCAAGGTGGCGGTCATCAACAACGCCAGCCTCGGCATGGTCCGTCAATGGCAGACCCTGTTCTACGAGGGCCGGTACTCCAATACCGACCTGCACACCCAGCAGGGTGCCGACCGGCCGGTCAGGGTGCCCGACTTCGTCACGCTGGCCGAGGCCTACGGTGCGGCGGGCCTGCGCTGCGAGCGGGAGAAGGACGTCGATGCCACCATCGAGCAGGCCATGCACATCAACGACCGGCCCGTGGTGGTGGATTTCGTGGTCTCCCGCGATTCCATGGTCTGGCCGATGGTGCCTGCCGGAGTGTCCAACGACGAGGTGCAGTACGCCCGTGGCATGAGCCCGACCTGGGACCGGGAGGAGAACCCCGATGACTAAGCACACGCTGTCGGTGCTGGTGGAGAACCGGCCCGCGGTGCTCGCCCGCGTCGCCGGCCTGTTCGCCCGCCGCGGCTTCAACATCCACTCCCTCGCGGTGGGGCCGACCGAGCACGCGGAACTGTCCAGGATGACCGTCGTCGTCGACGTGGCCGACCTGCCGTTGGAACAGGTCACCAAACAACTGAACAAGTTGATCAACGTCATCAAGGTCGTCGAGCTGGACGAGACCGCGTGCATCAGCCGGGAGATGGTCCTGGTCAAGGTCAAGGCCACCCCGGCCAACCGCACCCAGGTGCTGGAGATCATCCAGATGTTCCGGGCCAAGGTGATCGACGTGGCCCCGGACTCCGTCATCGTCGAGGCCACCGGAACGCAGGACAAAGTCGACGCACTCATGCGCATGCTGGAACCGCACGGCATCAAGGAACTGGTCCAGTCAGGGGTCATCGCACTGGCCCGCGGACCCAAGGCGATGAACGAACGATCCTCCCGCAATCACTGAACCAACCACCACACCATTCTTTTGGAGTTTTCCATGGCAGAGATGTTCTACGACGACGACGCCGACCTGGCCGTCATCGCCGGCCGCACCGTCGCCGTGCTGGGCTACGGCAGTCAGGGCCACGCGCACGCGCTGAACCTGCGCGACTCCGGAGTCGACGTGCGAGTCGGACTCAAGGAGGGTTCAGCCAGCCGGGCCAAGGCGCAAGCCGAGGGACTGGACGTCATGACTCCGGCGCAAGCCTGTCAGGAAGCCGACGTCATCATGGTGCTGGCGCCGGACCCGGTGCAGCGCGCCCTGTACACCGAAGCCATCGAGCCGAACCTCAAAGACGGTGACGCACTGCTGTTCTCGCACGGTTTCAACATCCGGTTCGGCTACATCACCCCACCTGCCTCGGTCGACGTGGCCATGGTTGCTCCGAAGGGGCCCGGCCACCTGGTCCGGCGCGAATACGTCGACGGCAGAGGCGTTCCGGTCCTGGTCGCCGTCGAGCAGGACGCCACCGGCAACGCCTGGGCCCTCGCCTTGGCCTACGCCAAGGCGATCGGCGGGCTGCGGGCCGGTGGCATCAAGACCACGTTCACCGAGGAGACCGAGACCGACCTGTTCGGCGAACAGTCGGTGCTGTGCGGCGGCGCCTCGCAGTTGGTCATGTACGGTTTCGAGACCCTGGTGGAGGCCGGTTATCAACCGGAAGTGGCCTATTTCGAGTGCCTGCACGAGCTCAAGCTCATCGTCGACCTCATGTACGAGGGTGGCATCGCCAAGCAGCGGTGGAGCGTGTCCGACACCGCTGAGTACGGCGACTACGTGTCCGGGCCGCGGGTGATCGATCCCAGCGTGAAACAGAACATGAAAGCCGTGCTGGCCGACATCACCAACGGGTCTTTCGCCAAGCGTTTCATCGACGACCAGGACGCCGGGGCACCGGAGTTCAAACGGCTGCGTGCGCAGGCCGAACAGCACCCGATCGAGGCCACCGGCCGCGAACTGCGCAAACTGATGGCCTGGGTGTCCAGCGACGACGACTACACCGAAGGTACTGCCGCCCGATGAAACTCGCGGTCATCCCCGGTGACGGCATCGGCTCCGAGGTCGTCACCGAGGGGCTGAAAGTCCTTCGAGCGGTGGCCGGCACGGACACCGTGCAGACCACCGAGTACGACCTCGGCGCGGCCCGGTGGCACCGCACCGGCGAGACCCTGCCGGACAGTGTGCTGGCCGAGATCCGCCAGCAGGACGCGATCCTGCTGGGAGCGGTGGGTGACCCCACCGTGCCCAGTGGAGTGCTCGAACGTGACCTGTTGCTGCGGTTGCGGTTCGAACTCGACCAGTACGTCAACCTACGTCCGGCCCGGCTGTTCCCCGGGGTGAACTGCCCGTTGGCCGATCCCGGCGACATCGACTTCGTCGTCGTCCGGGAAGGAACCGAGGGACCCTACATCGGCAACGGGGGAGCCATGCGGGTCGGCACCCCGCAGGAGATCGCCACCGAAGTCTCGGTCAATACCGCGTTCGGCGTGCGCCGGGTGGTCCAGGACGCGTTCGCCCGCGCCCAGGCGCGAAGAAAGCGGCTCACCCTGGTGCACAAGCACAACGTGCTCACTCACGCCGGGCATCTGTGGCGGCGCACGGTGGAACAGGTGGGCGAACAGTTTCCCGACGTCACCCACGACTACCAGCACGTCGATGCGGCGACCATCTTCCTGGTCACCGACCCCGGCCGGTTCGATGTGATCGTCACCGACAACCTGTTCGGGGATATCGTCACCGACCTGGCCGCCGCGGTCAGCGGGGGGATCGGGCTGGCGGCCTCCGGCAACGTGAACCCGGACCGCACCGCCCCGTCGATGTTCGAGCCGGTCCACGGGTCCGCACCCGACATCGCCGGGCAGGGCAAGGCGGACCCCACCGCCACGGTTCTGTCGGTGGGCATGCTGTTGGCCCACCTCGGCCACCACGATCTTGCCGAGCTGGTCGATGAGGCCGTGGCCGCCGATCTGGCCGAACGCGGCAGCACGCCACGCAGCACCGCGCAGATCGGTGATGCGCTGGCCGAGCGCGTCCAGCGGTAGCCGTGCGGGTCCTGCGCCTCGTGGCGCAGTCACGCCCTGGCGTGGCGACCAGCGCCTGAGAACACCGGAACAGCAATGGGGAGGGCCACTACCGAAAGGGCACCGTCATGAGTGTTTTTCCCGTCACCGCCAACCCGTCACCGCGCCCCGCGCAGGAGCGGGCGGCGATCCTGGCCGAACCGGGGTTCGGTCAGCACTTCACCGATCACATGTTCGTGGCCACCTGGACCGAGGGCAGCGGCTGGCACGACGCGGGCGTGGTCCCGTACGGCCCGTTCTCCCTCGACCCGGCAGCCGCCGTACTGCACTACGCCCAAGAGGTGTTCGAGGGGCTCAAGGCCTACCACAGGCCGGACGGCACGGTGTGGGCCTTCCGCCCGGATGCCAACGCCGAGCGGATGGTGCGCTCGGCGAAACGCCTTGCGCTGCCGCACGTGCCGCCGCAGATGTTCCTGGACGGCATCTGCGCGTTGGTGGCCGCAGACAAGGCATGGGTCCCCACCGCGCCGGAGACCAGCCTGTACCTACGTCCGTTCATGTTCGCCTCCGAGGCGTTCCTGGGCGTGCGACCGGCCAGCGAGGTGACCTTCGCGGTCATCGCCTCGCCCGCCGGTGCGTACTTCCCCGGCGGGGTGAAGCCGGTGTCGCTGTGGTTGTCTCAAGACTATGTGCGCGCCGCTCCCGGCGGCACCGGAGCGGCCAAATGCGGTGGCAACTACGCCGCCAGCCTCGCCCCCATGATGGAGGCCAGCGAGCACCACTGCGACCAGGTGGTCTTCCTGGACGCCAGGGAGAACCGCTACGTCGAGGAACTCGGCGGGATGAATCTGTTCTTCGTCTACCGCGACGGCACGGTGGTCACTCCCCGGCTCACCGGCACCATTCTGGAGGGAGTCACCCGGGACGCGATCCTCACCCTGCTGCGCGAGGAGGGCCGCGACGTGGTGGAAGCCGACATCGGCATCGACCAGTGGCGGGCCGGTGCCGCCTCCGGTGACCTGACCGAGGTGTTCGCCTGCGGCACCGCGGCCGTGGTGACCCCGGTGTCCACTCTGGTCGAGCCGGACGCCAAGCACGTGGTCGGCGACGGGCAGGTCGGGCCGGTCACCACTGCGGTGCGGCAGACGTTGACCGGCATCCAGTACGGCACCCTGGCCGACCCGTACGGCTGGACCCGGCTCATCGCCTGACCGGTGTGCCGGCCAGGCCCGCGAACGGGCCGGCCGGCCAGCGTCCGGGTGACGCAATGACCCTGGGTTGCGCAGGGGTCGAGGTGCAGTCCCCCGGGAGCGTGGAGGCATCAGCTACAAGCCTCGATCCACTGATGAGGCTGGTGGCGGTCGCGTGATTGTGTTCAGCGCAGTGTGGGGTGTGGACCGTTCCCGGTTGGTGTGGAGGTGGGGGTAGGGGGAACCCCAGCCGATGCCTCCACACTCCGGGGGGAACTGCATGGCGAGTTCGGCGGGGGTGGCTTGGTCGGCGGGCAGGGTGAGGATCGGGGTGGCCGGTCTCGGTGCGCCAGGTGTTCTTTGTTGCCGGGTTTGGGGGTGATGCTCCGTGGTGTGGGGCGGGTGACCTGGATGGCTTGGGCGGCACCAGGAGGGGACCGAGGCCGCCGGCGGGTTCGGTCACGGTGAGCACCTTTCAGGGTGCGTTGCCTGGATGCGGCCGTGTTCACGGCCGGTGGTGGTGTGGGCGACCGGGACCTGCTTTGCAGGGGAGGGTCCTTGGACCGTTTCAGCAGGCTGGGTTGGTTGCCTTTCACCCTGGACCCTGTGGATGCGCCCGGCGACCGCGTCGGTAGGCAATGTGGTCGGTTTGGCAGTCCGAGCGTGTCCACGGTGACCCCCGGGGCGCCGTTGAGGTCCTCGATCTGGTCCAAGACTGTTTTTGAGCCAACCTGGGTTTCGCTGGTCTTGGTGTGCACGGTGATCTGCGCTAGCACGCGTGAGGTGGTGTGGTCCAGGACCGTGAGCAGGTGCACCCGGGGCTGTCCCACGCAGGGTGGCCCGCATGGTCCTGTGGCGTCCCACTGGCTGGTCCTCCTCGCCGGCCACGGCGGCGGCGGGTGTTGGGCTCGATTCGGGCCCTGGGGGGCCAACCGGGCCCGTAGCCAGGCACCCACCACGTGTTGCAACCCGGGCTGGGTCCACCCCGGTCAACAGGCGCCAGACGGTGGTCGCGGCCGGGACCGGGCCGGTCACCCCCCAGGCGCGCCCGCGCCGATGCCGGTAGGCCGGGGATCGGTTCCCCGATTGCCGCGAACGAGCGTGACCCAGCGAGCATCGCGGCGACCACGGCGGCCAACAGTGGCCTGACACTGGTGTCGCACACCCCGGGCGCCGGACCGCGGGTCAGGCACCCCCGCCAGAACCTCCACGAGAACCCCCCGTGGGTCACGATCAGTAGCTTGGGCGAGAGAAGTGGCGTGGCTGTCGAGTACGTCGCACACGGACGCGATGACCGAAGATGGCATCAGCGGGCGCGGCTTTCCGGTGATCAGGGACCGGTGAGAACTCCATGATCAGTGCCGGGGCCGTGCCCGCCCCTTACACCCCACCAGGCGGCGTGCCAGGAACCGGATCCGCCCAGGTCAGGCCCCTCAACCACGACTACGCAATGGCCCTGGGTAGGGGGTCGGGGCATTGTGATTTGTCGCGGAATTGCTGGATTCCCTGCCGTGAGTGGTCTACCGTGCAGTCATGTTTGCGGTTGAGGTTTCCGTAGCGGAGTTCGAGATCCTTCAAGGGCGTAAACGTCCAGGGCCCCTACACGTTGGTGCAAACAAGATCAGAAGCGATTCGACTGCCGTCACGTGACGTGGACGTCGGGATCGTGGCGGAGATGGTGGAACGTGCCCCGTCAACGGTGCAGACGTGGGCGCGGGACTGGAGAGGAATCCGGCGTGGATCGATCCACACCGGGTATGAGGACAACCTCAGCGCATCCGAACTGTCCGCTGAACAACGAGCCGAAGTCGTTGCGGTGTGGTGGCAGCCGCCCAGCGATGAAGGACTCCCGGTGCGGTTCTGGAGTGTCTCTGTCCTGGCTGGCTGGTTGGAGTCCGGCTTACAGGTGGTCTACGCCTGCGGCACTCCCTGCCATTTTCGGCGTCACCTGACCGGACTGTCGTTGCACATCCTTGAGGCCGTCGAACACGCCTGGAAAGAAACCAATAACCACATCAGCGACATCCAACACGCCACCGTCTCCGAAACTCGATACGCCTTCGAAAAGTACACCAACAACAGCGCATTTCTCTATCCAACAAACGAAAAAATCCTGTTCAATGGGAGGTATGGCTCAGATGGTCACTCACGGCGCTGATAGTGATATTTATGTGCGCGCAGCTGGCAGGTGGGTCGTTTTCTCGGGGTGATTATGTCGATTGATCTCACGATTGTTTCACTAGAGCGCCCAGACCTGGTTGCCTGCACTCGGCTGGCACAGTTGATCCTGTCAGTGGTTCAGCCTCCGGTCGAATTCTCAGGCTTCGATGCTGATGAGATACCCTTCGGGTATCACGAGTTTGGCGCAAGACATGTGACTATGCTCAGTGTGACTCGTCGTGAAGATGAGGTTTACCTTGCAATGCTTGTCGTGGCGCAGTCGATCGCCTCTTTGTATGAGGGAGAGATTGTTGACGAAGTGTCATTCTTTCCAAGAGTAGGTATCTTAGAGACATTTCATGTGTGCATCGAGAATGGTTGCCACGGCGCGAGTTTCGTTTGGCAGCTATTGGGCCCTGACCCACCGACCGGGGGAAGATCATTGTGTAGTCGTCGTTGAGGCGGCCTGACCTGGGAAGATCCAGTTGCGACAGCCGTGTGTAGCGGGGGGCGTCTGGGCTGCCCCGCGTTTTCCGGACACCGTGGAGGGTTTTCTCACCAAGTTTTGGGTGGGGGTGTGAGGTTGGTTGCAGGGCGGCGTGACTGGTGTGTCGTTGGCGGTCCGTGGGGTCTGCGGCCCACCGTCCGCGGGTAGGCACCCTTCCCCGGCAAGCGGGCCGCGAGCGGCCAAGGCCCCCGGACCGTGCTGGTGCTGAGCTGCCGCCAAGCACAGAAGCGACGCAGGGGGAGCTGGCTCATGATGCCCGCATCGGCCCGGCCACCGCCTACCGGTACCCCCACGCCGGACACGACCTGTGGTACTCCGGCACACACCACCACCATGGCGGCAACACCCCCAGGTCCTCACCGACCCTCGCGACTTCCCGATCCCGAGGGCCCCTGACCGGTGGAACAAAGACCACCTTCGCCGCCCCACGCCGCGTCGCCGTCTGCCCCCGCAGAATCGGCCATACCAACGCCGCCGCACGCGCCCTGCACACCCTCAATCACAAGACCCAGTGAGAAAACCGCGTTGATGTCGACCTGCAGCTGACCGACTCGGAAGTCGGTAGATCCGCAGCGACGGAGAACGCATCCCTGCCTACTCGAGAATACCGTTTCTTTGGATGCGGATCTTTGACTCGTCGGCTTCTACAGTCCACTCGGAACTGTCGAAAGCTCGTACGATGACGACAGGCTCCGCACCCGCCCCTTGAACTTCTTTCGAGGCATATCCACGCAATTCACAGTCGACTATTTGGTCGATTTCCTTGGCCAGGAGAGCCAAGCTTCTTGGTGTGAAAGACAATCCATTTCGAGAGTCACGCACATCATTCTCCAATGCCAATACATCCAGGTCAGACTCTTTTCTGGCAATCCCAGCAAACAAGACCAAACGCCATTCGGTGATACTCGATTCAATCAGGTCAAGGACGTGCTCGAGCCGGACAAGGCCACCTGCAACATCTGGGTCATGCATGTCTAAGCGGAGATGGGTATTCACTGTAATGTCTCCGCAGGAGTTCGACGCGGTGTCCCGCCAATTTCATTCGGCAGCCGCGAATGCTGGTGAGGATTGAGGTGTGTCGTTGCCAGACCGTGGTCTGTAAAGTCAATGCCTCGAATGGGCTGTTCATCTGGCCCAAGCTCACGTGTTTGAGGATAGTCTCCGTTGCGATCGGACTTCCATCCCGGCTGTGTGTGCAGGTGTGAGCTCTTAGGGACCGGTACGCTATGCGCATTCCGAGGGAGTTCCCGTTTCGGGAACCACTGTCGGATCGGCTCCGCCTTCACCGCCGCCCCCGTAGTGTCTTGTGTGGCGCGGCACAAGGCTGGTGTTCTATGTGCTGCTGTGCCGAGTGCTCCTCGTATGGTGGCTGCTGTCGCGATGGTGCCTGCGGTTCCCATTGCGTGGTAGCCGAGGCGCCCCCAGCACCGGGCGTTGTAGGCATTGATGCTGTCGCCCATGTCTGCGACTAGCCCGTACTCGGGATTGACATGCAGATTGAAAGCATCTCTGAGTCCAGATTCTGGCACGCGGTGAATGAAGTCTTCGTTCCGTTGATACTGGCCTATCGGTGTCATCGCCATATCCATGTCGGGGATGCCTAGTACGGTGTCCCATGTCACGCTCTCGGCGATGCCGCCGCCGGTGTCGCTTGCTTTGTCGTGGTAGTCGAGCCCGGTGGGGTCGGCGCACCCGAGCTGGCTGGTTGTGGTGTTCCTTGTCGTCCGGGTGGGGTAGCCGTGGGTGTCGTCGTCGAGCCGCAGGAGTTCGCTGCCGTCTGTGTTGGGGGGCGGTGCGGAGGCTGCCGAGGGCGTCGGTGTGTAGGAAGGTCACCAGGCGGGCGTCGCTACCACCGGTTTCGGTGGTAGCGATGTGGGCTAGGGGGGCCATGCCTGCACCGTACCCAAACCGGCGCGGTATGTGCTGTCACTCAGCAACACCCGGAGACTCCTTGGCGTTGGGACCACACGAACGCGTCGTCCGGCAGCGCCAGCACCTTCTCCCGCAACGACGTGCGCATCGCCTCGCTGTCGCCACCGGGCAGATCGGTGCGCCCGATGCCGCCGGCGAACAGCACGTCGCCGGACAACACGGTGCTGGCCGGGTGCGCGGGGTTGGCCGGGGCGGCCGCGATGGCGTTCAAGCTCATCGAGTCCGCTCAAGCCCGCTGGCGGGCCGTCAACGCCCCCACCTCGTCCGCGCCGGTGCCCGGTTCGAGAAGGGCAAACTCGTCGAACGAGACGAGGACCAGGCACCCGGAACGCAAGGACACCGCCTCGCCTCATAACCCGCCCACCCACAGGTCTTGACGATTCCTCGCCGTTCTCTTGCTACCTTCGCTGCCTCGTGCGCCGGCGGTACTCCGTTAGCGACCATCCGAGCACGGTGCGCGCCTCGCGACTCAGGGGTGCTTGGTCGGCGAAGCCGAAGCGGACAGCGATTGCGGCTAGGAGGGTGCTGAACAAGGCGGCATCTCCTCGTTGGCTTTGGCGAGGGTGGCGGGCGGAGCGCCACCAATGGGTCCTCGAGCGGGGTTTCCGGTCAGCGCTCTGGGTGCGACAACGGGTCGTTGCGCCGGCCTGGTGTCATCCTGAGGCGCTCGGGGTAGGTGTGCAAGGGGTCATCTGCTGCCCGGCGGGGTGGTTCAGGCCAGGGCCCAGGCTCCGTTATGGACAGTCAGGCCCATGGCGAGGAGCCGGCGCAGGTTCAGGGCGGCGACGCGGTGGTGGAGCCAGTTGTTGTTCTTTTCGATCCCGCGGTAGGGCACACGCCGGGCGTCGCGGGTGAGCCAGGCGATCGAGCGTTCGACCATTGGTCGGTGTTGAGGGTAGGCGGCTTGGAAGTCTTCGTCGTTGGCGCGTTTGCGGTGTTCGCGTTGTAGCAGGTCGTGCTTGTGGAGTACGAGGGTGCGTCCGCTTTTGGCGGTGGTGCATCGCTGGCGCAGGGGGCAGCCGGAGCAGGCGGACGCGAAGGAGACGGTGTTCTTGGTCGACACCGGCCGGGTGAGGCCAGCCGGGCAGGTCACCGTCTGGGCGTCGGTGTCACGGACGAAGTCATC
>PDSI01000051.1 GCA_002748415.1 Micrococcales bacterium
GCGCCTGTTCCAGGAGGTGCGGGAGAAACGCGGATTGGCTTACTCGGTGTACTCCTTCGCATCGGGGTACGCCGACTCCGGCTACTACGGCATGTATGCAGGCTGCACGCCCTCGGCCGTGGCCGAGGTGGTGGATCTGCTCCAGGATCAACTGGAGTCGCTGGCCGCGGCCCCGGTGAGCGCCGATGAGCTGCGGCGGGCCAAGGGGCAGCTGTGCGGTGGCATGGTGCTCGGTATGGAAGACAGTGGGTCGCGGATGTCGCGGCTGGGCAAGGCCGAGTTGGTGTACGGCGAATTGGTGACGCTGGACGATGCGTTGGCCCGGGTCGGTGCCGTCACCGCCGAAGACGTTCAGCAGCTGGCCGCTGAGCTGGCCGGACGGCCGCGTTCGCTGGCCGTGGTCGGGCCGTTCAGCGAGGACCCGGTACCCCGGTTGCGTACCTGAGACGTCCGGTGATCCGAGGATGCCCGCTGCCGTCCGCCGGAACGCGGCATCAGTGGTACATCGGTCAAGTCGGCTCATCGGGATGTCGATGAAAGAAACGTGCTGACCACCCGGCTGAAACCCCTGATCGACAGGGTCATCACCCATGGCGACATCGGTGCCGCTCAGCCGCATGCTGCCGGTATGCTCTTCGGTTTCGGCGCACTGCTGGTGTCGATCACACTGGTGATACCTGGCCGCGACCGGGTCTGGCTGGCCATTCCCGCCGTCGCCCTGTCGGCGATGGTGTCGTTCGGCTACCTACGCTTCGCAGCTAGAGTCACCCCGTCGGTCCTCTACGTCACGACCTGGTTGTCGCCGCTGCTTATCGGCGTCGTCGTCGCCACCAATACCGTGCCTTCCGGTGCCGACGCTTCGTTGTTCGTGTGGGTGGTCATGTGGTCCGGCTTCTTCTTCGGGTACCTGCACGCGTTCGCGCTGACGGCGTGGGTGGGGTTGGTCTACGCGTTCGTGCCGTCGGTCATGGGGGGCCACAGCGGCATGCACTCCCAACACGTGCTCATGTTGGTGGGCGTGGTGGGAATGACCGGAGCCTGGACGGGCTTGCTGCGTCAGCTGGTGGACTGGATGCTCGAGCATCAAGCCTGGCTGGCCAGGACCGATCCCCTCACCGGCCTGGCGAACCGGCGGGAACTGGCTCGGGCAGGGGAGGCGTTGGTCACCGAGGCCCGCCAGCGGGGCCGCCGTGTCGCGCTGATCGTGTTCAACATCAACGACTTCGCGGTATTCAACGATGTGCGGGGGCATGAGCGGGCGGATGCTGTGTTGATCAGCCTGGCCCACCGACTGGTCGGTTGGGTGGAGCGCGGCATGATCCCGGCCAGGCTGGGCGGCGACGAGTTCGCCGTCCTGTGCACGGACTGCGATGAATCCCAGGTTCGCGGACTGGTACGGAACCTCCTGGCGTTGCTGGGCGAGCCGGTCGGCTTCGACACCGAACGACTGAGCGTGTCGGTCCGGGCAGGCTGGGTTGTCACCGACGGGCGCAGCGGCGTGGAAGAGATGATTCGCGACGCTGACCTGGCAATGCAGGCGGCGCGCGAGTCCGGTGTCGGCAGCGCACCGTTCGAGCGTAGGCTGCGCGAGGACGTGCAACAGCGACGCGAACTGGTCCTCGACCTGCACAACGCCGCCCGCAACGGCGAACTCGAATTGCATTACCAGCCGATCGTCGGCCTCCAAGACGAACGTTGTTCGGTGGTGGAGGCACTGGTGCGGTGGCGCCACCCACGAATGGGCCTGATTCCACCGGACCGCTTCATCGGCTTGGCCGAACAGTCCGGCGACATCCTCTCCGTCGGAGCGTGGGTACTGCGTGAGGCGGTGACCCAGGCTGCCACGTGGCCGTTGGTCGACGGTCGGCGGGTGGTGGTTTCGATCAATCTCTCTCCGCGGCAACTGGCCGATGATTCCTTCGTCGAGTACGTCGTGGGCACCGTGGATCAGGCCGGACTCACCCCTGCCGACGTGATGCTGGAGGTGACCGAGACCGCGGTCATGGCCGAGCCTCACCTGGCCATCCAGCGGTTGGCCGAGCTTCGCGCCCACGGATTCCTGGTCGCCATCGACGACTTCGGCACCGGCTACTCCTCGTTGGCGTATTTGCGTGACCTACCAGCCACCGAACTCAAGCTTGCCCGCGAGTTCATGCGCGAGTTACCGGATGGTGGCCCGGCCGAGGTCATGGCCGGGACGATCATCGGCATGGCGCACAAACTCGGCCTGCGGGTGGTGGCTGAGGGCATCGAGGAAGCGTGTCAGGTCGACTACCTGCGCAATGTCGGCGCGGACCTGGCCCAGGGTTACCACTACTGTCGGCCGATGCCGGTCGGCGAGCGACTACTGGACAAGCTCACCGAGGTGCCTAGCACCCACTGACGCCGCCGCGTCATTGCCGCACGGTGCCGGCGCCCAAGCGCGTCTCGTGAGCAATCGAATGTGCCGCCCCTTCCCGAAATCCGATGAATTGACCATTGGCCCCATCGGTACGCTCCGCTATGGTGAGTCCACGGTTGTGCGGGCTTCAGCGCCGCCCGGCCGGAAACGGCAATGATACTCGTGTGGTCCACAGTCGCAGTCCGCCTGACTGCGCCGCAATTACCACACCCAGAGAGTCCCGACGATGGCGCGGAGGAGACCTGGATGACCGGTCAGCTTGCCTGGGCAGCCGTGCCCGCCCATGGCAGTGCGGACGGCTGCGTGCCTGCCGGTGTCGTCGCCGCGCCCGAGAGACCGCATCGAATTGTCTTGATGGTTCAAACAGGTAAACGAGCCGCCGCACACGAAGCGCGGGGCCCGTCCCGGAGACGATCGCGACTGACGTTGACGGGAAACCGTCAGTGCCGGGTGGGCCGGCGCGGCACGCCCCATTCGGCTTCCTTCAACCACTACGGCCGCTCGCATCACCACTGATCGGCACGAAATATCACCGGCACAAGCCACCCATCGGAAAGGAATGAGATGCGTAGCCAGACCATCAAGGATGTCGTCGTTCTGTCCGCTGCCCGCTCTGCCATCGGCACGTTCGGCGGTTCGTTGTCCGGCATGGAACCCGCGGACCTCGGCGCTGAGATCATGCGGGCTTCGATCGAACGTTCAGGTGTCGATCCGGCCAAGATCACCTACACCACCGTCGGCCATGTGATCCCCACCGAAGGGCGGTTCGCGTACACGTCCAGGCTGGCGTCGGTGAATGCGGGCCTGAGCAAGGAAACGGTGGCCATGGACGTGAACCGGCTGTGCTCCTCCGGGTTGCAGGCTGTGCTGTCCACATCCCAGCAGATCATGCTCGGTGAGGTGGAGTACGGTGTCGGTGGCGGCGTGGAAGTCATGAGCCGTGGCGTCTACATGGCCGCGTCGATGCGCACCGGAGCCCGGATGGGTGACACCAACGTCATGGACTCGATGACCTGGACCCTGACCGACCCGTTCGGCGCGGGCCACATGGGCATGACCGCGGAGAACCTGGCCGAGAAGAACGGCATCAGCCGCGAGGAACAGGACGAACTGGCCGCCCAGTCCCAGCAACGCGCCCTCAACGCCATCGAAGAAGGCAAATTCAGCGGCCAGATCGTTCCGATCACGCTGAAGTCCCGCAAGGGCGAGACGGTGTTCGACACCGACGAACACCCCCGCGCCGGGACCACCGTGGAGGTGCTGGCCAAAATGCGGCCGGCATTCAAGAAGGACGGCACCGTCACTGCGGGCAACTCCTCCGGAATCAACGACGGTGCCGCCTTCCTGGTGGTCGGCAGTGCCGAATCGGCCGAGCGGGACGGCTACCAGCCGATCGCCAGGTTGGTGTCCTCCGCGGTCGCCGGTGTCCCGAACGAGCTCATGGGCGAGGGACCGATCCCGGCGACCAGGCTCGCCCTCGAGCGGGCCGGGCTGAGTCTGGACGATATGGATGTCATCGAGTCCAACGAAGCGTTCGCCGCGCAAGCGATCACGGTGTCCAGGACACTGGGTCTCGACCCGGAGAAGACCAATCCCAACGGTGGTGCCATCGCGCTCGGTCACCCGATCGGTTGCTCCGGCGCGTTCATCGCCACGAAAGCCCTGCACGAACTGCACCGGGTGCAGGGCAAGTACACCTTGGTCACCATGTGCGTCGGTGGCGGGCAAGGTATAGCCGTCATCTTCGAGCGACTGTAGGCCGGCGGTGAGCGAACGACTCCGGGTGGCCGTGATCGGTGCCCGCGGGCGGATGGGTGCAACCACGTGCGCGGCCGTCAGCGGCACCGATGACTTGGACCTTGTCGCCGAGATCGATCAGGGCGACGACCTGAACGACCTGGTGGCGGCGAACGCCGAAGTCGCGGTGGTCTTCTCGGTCCCCGGAGTCGCTCGCGAACACGTGCGATTCCTGATCGCCAACGGCGTGCACGCCGTCGTCGGCACCACCGGATGGGACGACGACGCACTGACCGCGGTGAGGCACCAACTTGGTGACTCACCCAGCGTCGGCGTGCTCATCGCCCCGAACTTCGCCTTGGGCGCGGTACTGGCGATGGTGTTCGCTCAGCAAGCTGCGGCACTGTTCGAGTCGGTGGAGGTGATCGAGCTGCACCACCCGGACAAGGTCGATGCGCCGTCCGGAACCGCCCACCGCACGGCGCAACTCATCGCCGCCGCCCGCGACCACGCCGGGGTCGCGGTGCCGCCGGACGCCACCGCGAGCGCGTTGCCCGGTGCCCGCGGCGCCGCGGTGGACGGCATCGCCGTGCACAGCGTGCGGTTGCGTGGCCTGATCGCGCACGAAGAAATCCTGTTCGGCAACCCGGGCGAACAATTCACCATCCGGCACGATTCGTTCGACCGGCAGTCGTTTATGCCCGGCGTCCTGCTAGGCGTGCGAACCGTACCCGGCCGAGCCGGGCTGACGGTGGGTTTGGAGCACTTTATGCCGCTGTAGACAGCGCGCTTTGCGCGCTGTCAACAGTGCGGCGATCAGTTGCAGGTGTAGATCACGTCGCCGCGCTGGTGAACGCCAGGCCCCAGTTCTTGACAAGTCTGCCAAACATTGTAGAGCGTAACGGATACCACTATGGCCACGATAAGGAACACGGTGGAGAGGATTCCACCCACAGCCATGCCCACTTTCGCCAGGGTGTTGGAGAAGCCCGCTTGCTTGGATTTGCGGTGTGCCAGGTAACTGACCACAAGTCCGACCGGTGCCATGATGACCGCGAGCACAAGACCGACGATGCTCATGCTCTGACCGGGATCGGGGACCCGGTAGGCGCCGGGAGCACCCTGGTAGGTTGGGGGCACGGTTTGACTGGGATGAACCCCCGCTGGGTGGTCGGGCAACTGCTGTGAGTACTGACTGCTCATGGTGTTTCCCCCTGATGGTTGTCGTGCGGTGTTTCGAGGATAGCGTTGAGGTGGGCGAGTTGGTCGGTTGCCCCGTCGCCGCGTTCTGATTTCGGCCGCCGGGTACCGTGTACTCATGCGAGTGCAACGGACCATCACTGTGCGTATGCCGGCCGACGAAGCGTGGTCTTTGCTGGACAATCTGCCGGAATTGGCTGCGCAGATACCCGGACTCACCGTTGATCACCAGGGACCGCAAGGTTTCTCCGGCACGCTGGCGGTACGACTGGGTCCTCTTAATTTCGACTACACCGGACGGGGCCGGATCATTGAACGCGATGCCAGCGAACGCCGAGCGCTGATCGTCCTGGAGGGCTCCGATCCCGGTGGGGGCCGCCGCGTGAGCTCCACTGTGCGGTTGCATATGCACCCGCGTGTCGGCGACGCCGGGCCAACGGCTGAAGCGAACGGCGACAGGGGCGCGTCTTCCAGCATCGACATCGATGCCACCGTCCGCTTCGGCCCCACCCTGGGCGACCTGGGCCGGCAGGCGAGCAGCTTTGGGTCGCAGGCGGTCTCGCGCCGGATCCGGATGCACACGCCACCCGGTCACCTGGCCGCAGGAGGGATGCGACTCGGCTTCCAACAGCCGGGACCTGGTGCCCCGTCCGAGCCGGCGGGCGCAGGCAGCGACGATGCTGCCGAGGCTGCGCGTGACTCGGACCGGGAATCCTCGCGCACGACCGGCTCACCCGGCCCCTCGGCGGGGCAAGCGATCCGTGACTTCGCTTCGACCAGAACAGGTGCCGGCCTCGCCGGTGCGCTGGCCGGGGCTGCACTCGCCTGGCGGATCGCCCGGCGGTGAACGGTCCGGGACGCGAGTCGTGCTCAGCCGGCGAACCCGCCCGGTAGTTCCGCTGCCAGGTTCCGCCGGGCCACGGCCTCCCACCGGCGGTGGCCGGTCTCGGTCAGGTACAACCGTTCCCGGCCGAGCAAGGCGCTTACCACTTGGGTCCGCCCGGCCGCAAAGGCAGCGTCCGGGATATGGCGGTACTCCTCCCGCACCCCGAGCAGATAACGGGCATACCGCGACGGAGCCGCCGCCAGGATCGCCAGGTCGGCATCGAGAAGAGCTGCCTGCTCACCCCATCGATGATCCTGCGGTGCCACGTTCGGCTGATGGTCGATGGTCGCCAGCACCGCCCGCCGCACCTCGTGGATGACGGGGGCCGGCGTGTCCGCAGCGGTCAACAGGGTGACGGCCAGTTCGGCGCTCGCGCGCTCGTCCGCACCCGGGGTCGCGGTATAGACGGCGTCATGGAACCAGGCAGCCAGCACGGCTACCGGCCCGGCCCGGTCGCGGGTAGCCAGGTGGAGTTCTTTGAGGTGGTCGAGCACCTCGGCAAGATGCTCGGTGTTGTGGTAGGCCCGCGACGGTTCAGCCCACTGACGCAGGACCTGTTCCGCGGCGGTGCACAACTGCGCAATGCCGGCCTGAGCGCCGGCATCTGTCGCCGACTCCACGAACGATGCCGGGTCGGGGACGAGACGATGGGCGGACATCGGAGCAGCCTACGCGTGCGATGGGCACGCGGGGAGCGGGCGCGGAGGACCCGCCGGTGCGGTGGTCGCATCGTCCTATACTCCGGCGCAGACTGTCGTCACGCTGTGCGTGGATCGAGAAAACGACGGAGGGAGTCTCGTGGGGTTGGACCACGACCGGCGGGCGGCGATGCTCGCGGAGCTGCATGCCCGCCCGTCGCCGAGACTGACCGTGCCGTCGCGGGCGGTCCATCTCGGCCTCAAGGTGCCGCAGCGGGCGGCCAACCGGGACCGTGCGCTGGACATAGAACAACTCGTCGCGATCAGCGGTGAGCAACTCATGGTCGGCCAGGACGGTCTGGAACCGGCCGGTAGGCACCACACTTTCCACCGTGGTGCCTACCGGGTCGTCTGGGACAGTCATGCCGAGTTCGTCAGCTACAGCGGGTTCGCGACCGGTTCGCAGGAGGACCGGGGCCCGTTCGACCCCGAGGCCGACCACCTGTTCCCGGCCGAGTGGCTGAGCGCGTGGCCGACCCGCCGTATCGCCGCCGTCCAGGTCGAGGTTCTTGCCATGCCGGACGACCCGATTCGCCAGCTCCGCCGGTGGCTGGACCCCACACGCACGGTTGCCTCGACGGTGCTCGGCGCAAGCGTCGTCATCGCCAGCGATTTCGTCATGACCGCCAACGGGTGGACGCGATTCGTCGTGTTTGCCGATCCGGCTACTGGGCCGGGCCGGCTGGGTCGGGTGGTGCAGCGGTTGCTGGACATCGAGACCTACCGGGCGATGGCGATGCTCGGGTACCCGCGGGCTCAACAACTGAACCGGACGCTGGCACAGCTGGAGCCGCGCATCGTCGAACTGGTCGCGGAACTGGGTGACGAAGCTCGCCCAGCCGAAGAGGCGCTGCATGACCTGCTGTCCGTCACCGAGGACCTGGAGGCGTTGTCCATGCACCATGACTTCCGTGCCGGCGCCACGCTCGCCTACGATGCCATCGTCGTGGACCGGCTGCGGGCCTTGAACGAAAACCGCTACGCCGGAAGGCAACTGATCCGCGACTTCCTGAACCGCCGCTACCGGCCGGCCATTCGCACGGTGGAATCCACCCAGTCCAGGCTGTTGCGCAGGCTGGAACAGGTGGACCGGGCCGGTGACCTGCTGCGCACCAGAGTCGACGTGGCCAGACAGGCACAGAACCAGCGCGTGCTGGAGAGTATGGACCGTCGCGCCGAAACCCAGCTGCGGCTGCAGCACACCGTAGAAGGTCTGTCGGTGGTAGCGATCAGCTACTACACTCTCGGTCTGCTCAGCTATCTCATGGCCCCGGTCGTGAATGCCGCTGGGATCGAAAAGGAGTGGCTCATGGCCGTTCTCACGCCTCTGGTGTTGCTGGGCGCATGGCTGGGCATGCGCTGGCTCAGGTCGCGCATCCACCGGCACGAGTAGCAGGGCAGGACAGGAGCGGCCGAAGACTCGAACCCTGAATCAGAAGAAATCCGCTGCCAGTGGTGCGCGATCCCATCCGAAAGCTGTCGATGTCCTGGCCAGGCAGGCGTCGTCGTCGGTGTGTACCAACCCGGCGCGAGCCAGTGTGGCCATGCTCACCCCACCGAGATAGGCGGAACCGAGCGTCCGTACGTGCATGCTCAGCTGCGGTTCGTCGTTCACCCGGGTTACGTCTGCGCCGTCCCGGCCGCCACGCAAGCGGTACCTGCCGGTGTTGGCCGGCAGCAGCGGGTCCTCGACGTCCAGCACCACGTCCACGTCCACGGCGTACCGGCGCACGCGCAACGCCTGCTCCACATCGACGATGCGTACGAACAGCCCGTCCAGGAGCTCACGTTTCAGGCCGGTCGGGTCCGCCACCAGGTGCACGAGCGGTTCATCGGTACCGCATTGGTGATGCCGGAAGGTGCGGACCAGGTCGATGTCCAGCAGGAACCGCCACAGCCGGGCATAGCCGGGCAGCGTATGGGCCACCACTTCCACGACCTGCAGCTGCCGCCAATCGCCGGGCGGGCGGGCGATCCGGAACGTCGCGTAGCCGTCGGCGTCGCCGGTGGCGTTGCGATGCAGCGCATGCCGCAGCGGCCCGGCGCCGTCGCGGCTCTGCTCGTCGTCGCGCAGGACGATGTTCCACCAAGCCGGCGACCGGTCGACGGTGCCCGGCCGGGTGGGTGACCAGGCTGCGCGCAGCGGCGGGGCCACGGGCCGCAACTGCGCGGTCTCGACCTCCTCGACCCACCCAGATCCGAGGTCCACTTCCGGGTGGAATGCCATGGTCTGGGTCGGGCCACTCAGTGCGAGGCGGTCGACCGCGTGCCCGTAGCCGAAACGGCCGTAGATCCCCGACTCGCTGGCCCACAACGAAGCTACTGGGATTCCTTCGCCGGCGACGTCGGTGAGCTGGTCGGTCAGCATCCGGGTCATCAAGCCGGTGCGCCGGAAGTCCGGCGCGACTGTCACGTTGTTGACGGCCGCCACCCGGACGATTCCGCCCGGGACCGTCAACTGCTGATCGTAGGAAGACACCGTGGCTACCCAACGTTCGCCCACCCGGAAGCCGGCACACCGTTGCGGTTCAAACCGTTGCACGGATAGTTCGAGTTCCATCGGGCCCACCGGCTCGTGGAACGCGTGCCCAGCGGCTTGGTAAAAGCTCGCAAGCTCCTGGCTGGTGGGCCGGGCGAACGTGGGGGTGGGGCGCATGCCGTGTAGTGAAGCGCAGCAAGTGGGACCTGCTCAACCGGGTTCGCCGGCCGGTTTCGTCGCACGAGTGGGCCATCGTCCAACCACTATGCATTTATGCAATGTCGTGTATATTCATGCAGATGAAGGTAGCGGTTGCCGGGGCCAGTGGCTATGCCGGGGGAGAGTTACTGCGGTTGCTGGGGGGCCATCCCGACATCCAGATCGGGGCGCTGACAGCGCATTCCTCCGCGGGTGACCGCCTGGGGATGCATCAGCCGCACCTGCTGCCGCTGGCCGAACGGGTCATCGAGGACACTACTGCGGACACCTTGTCCGGACACCAGGTGGTTTTCCTGGCGCTGCCACACGGTGCCAGCGCACCCATTGCCGAGCAGCTGGACCCGGACACGATCGTCATCGACATCGCCGCGGATCATCGGCTGGAGGATCCGGCCGCGTGGGAACAGTTCTACGGCAGCGCCCATCAGGGGACCTGGGCCTACGGCATGCCGGAACTACCGCTGGCCGGTGACCCGCCGCGGCGGCAGCGGGACCAGCTGACCGGCGCGACCCGCATCGCCGTTCCCGGCTGCTATCCCACCGCGATCAGTCTTGCCCTGGCGCCTGGACTGCACGCCGGGGTACTGCAACCGCGCGACATCGTCATCGTCGCGGCGTCCGGCACCTCCGGTGCCGGAAAGGCGCTCAAGCCGAACCTGCTGGGGTCCGAGGTCATGGGGTCCATGTCGCCGTACGGTGTCGGCGGAGTGCACCGGCATACCCCCGAGATCGAACAGAACCTCACCGCCGCAACCGGCTTGCCGGTCCGGGTGTCCTTCACCCCTATGCTGGCGCCGATGCCACGCGGCATCCTGGCGACCTGCACCGCCCCGATGGCCGACGGGGTCACTACTGCGGACCTGCGCCGCGTTTGGGCGGACTGCTACGCCGGCGAAGCCTTCGTGCAGCTGCTGCCCGAGGGGCAGTGGCCCAGTACCGCGGCCACGCTGGGCGCGAACACGGTGCTCATGCAGGTGACCGCCGACGAACGTGCCGGGCGAGCCGTGTGCGTGGCTGCTGCCGACAATCTCACCAAGGGCACTGCCGGAGCCGCCGTGCAGTGCATGAACCTCGCGCTCGGCCGGCCGGAAGGTGCCGGGCTGCCCGTCACCGGGCTGGCGCCCTAACGTCACCGCGATACACCTGGAAAAACGACGTACCTGGAGAAACGATGAGTGTCACTCAGCCCCGAGGGTTCTCCGCTGCCGGTGTCGCGGCTGGGTTGAAACGCAGCGGCGGCCTGGATGTGGCGGTCGTTGTCAACGACGGTCCCAACGACACGGTGGCTGCCGTGTACACCTGCAACCGGTGCCGGGCCCATCCGGTGTGGTGGAGCGAGCAGGTCACCAAAGCGGGGCACGCACGTGCCGTGGTCCTGAACTCCGGGGGCGCCAACTGCTACACCGGCCCCGCCGGGTTCGCCAACACCCACGCCACCGCGGAACTAGCCGGTGAGATCCTGAACTGCGGCGCAGGCGAGATCGTCGTGTGCTCCACCGGTCTCATCGGCCTGCCCAACGACCGGGAACCCCTGCTAGCCGGGGTGCGGTCGGCGCTGGCGGCGCGCGCCCCCGGCGGCGGTGCGGCCGCCGCCCAGGCCATCATGACCACCGACAGCCGTGCCAAACAGGCCGTGGCGCAAGGCGACGGCTACCTGATCGGTGGCATGGCAAAGGGCGCAGGCATGCTGGCCCCGGCGTTGGCGACCATGCTGGTGGTGCTCACCACCGACGCCGATCTCGACCCCACCTCGGCGGATGAGGCGTTGCGGGCGGCCACCGCGGCCAGCTTCGACCGGCTGGACAGCGACGGCTGCCAATCCACCAACGACACCGTCGTGCTGCTGTGCTCCGGGGCGAGTGGCACCACCCCCGGCACCGGCGACTTCACCGCCACCCTGACCGGCATCTGCATCGATTTGGCTCGCCAGTTGCAAAGCGATGCCGAGGGCGCCGAACACGACATCAACATCGACGTCGTCGGTGCCGCCAGTGTGCAGGACGCACTGGACGTCGGCCGGGCCGTCGCGCGCAGCAACCTGTTCAAGACGGCCATTTTCGGGCGCGACCCCAACTGGGGGCGCATCTTGGCGGCCGTCGGCACGACCCAGGCGGAGTTCGATCCGCTCAACCTCGACGTCGCCATCAACGGGGTCTGGGTGTGCCGGGACTCCGCGCCCGCGCAAGACCCGTCCGAAGTCGACCTGTCCGGGCGGGAGGTGACTGTGCGGGTCGACCTACGGTCAGGGCAGGAGTCAGCGACCGTGTGGACCAACGATCTCACCCACACCTACATTCACGAGAACAGTGCCTATTCAACGTAGGGAGCCCAATTCATGACCGGAAAACGTTGGGGGACAGTCCGGGTCATGCGCCGCGACGATCCACAGTGGGACGCGACCCGGGCCGAAATCCTGACTGATGCCCTACCGTGGCTGAAGGAGTTCCACGGGCAGATCGTCGTCATCAAGTACGGCGGCAACGCCATGGTCGACGAGGACCTCAAACGCGCATTCGCCCAGGACATGATCTACCTGCGCCACGTGGGCATCAAGCCCGTGGTCGTGCACGGCGGTGGACCGCAGGTGAGTTCGATGCTGGACCGGCTGAACATTCCCAGCGAGTTCCGGGGCGGGCTGCGAGTGACCACCCCGGAGGCGGTCGAGGTGGTTCGGATGGTCCTCGTCGGGCAGGTGGGCCGGGAGTTGGTCAACCTCATCAATGCCGACACCCCGCACGCCGTCGGCCTGTCCGGCGAAGACGCGGGCCTGCTGCGTGCCGAACGCACCCAGGCCCTTGTCGAGGGTCAACCCGTCGACCTCGGACTTGTCGGTGACGTGGTGTCGGTCAGTCCCGAATGGGTCCTCGACCTACTCGGGGCTGGGCGCATGCCGGTGATCTCCAGCGTGGCTCCGGACGGAAACGGCAACATTCTCAACGTGAACGCGGATACGGCGGCCGCGTCGCTGGCCGTATCGCTGGGCGCGGTCAAGATGGTGATGCTCACCGACGTCGAAGGGTTGTACGCCGACTATCCCGACCCGGAGTCATTGGTCCAGCGGATCTCGGTATCCGAGCTGGAATCCGTTCTACCTGAGATCGACTCCGGGATGCGCCCGAAGATGCAGGCGGCCCTGAGGGCGGTCCAAGGCGGCGTGCGCCGGGCCACCGTGATCGACGGCAGGCTGCCGCATGCCCTCTTGCTGGAAATGCTCACCAGCGAGGGAACCGGCACCATGGTGGTGCCGGCATGAACCGCGACGTGCCCGCCACCGCCACCGGGAACAACGCTGCCCTGACCGATCGGTATGCCCACGCGCTGCTGAACACCTTCGGTCCGCCGCAGCGGATCCTGGTGCGCGGAAACGGATGCGAGGTGTTCGACGCTGACGGCCGCCGGTACCTGGATCTGCTGGCCGGTGTCGCCGTGAACGCCCTCGGGCACGCCCACCCCACCGCCACCGGTGCCGTCGGCGCCCAGCTGTCCACACTCGGGCACATCTCCAACTTCTTCTCCAGCGGCCCACAGATCGGACTGGCTGAGAAACTGCTGGAGATCAGCCGCGCCGCGCCCGGCTCGCGGGTCTTCTTCACCAACTCAGGCACCGAGTCGGTGGAAGCAGCGATCAAGATCGCCCGCCGCACCGGTCGCTCGGGCCTGGTCGCCGCGGAAGGCGCCTTTCACGGCCGTTCGACCGGTGCCCTGGCCCTCACGCACAAAGCCGCCTACCGCGAGCCGTTCGAGCCGCTGCTGCCCGGGGTAACCCACGTTCGCTACGCCGATGTGGATGCGCTCGCCGCGGCCGTCGACGAAACCACTGCGGCCGTTGTGCTCGAGCCGATCCAGGGC
This sequence comes from Micrococcales bacterium, assembly GCA_002748415.1. GTDB lineage: Bacteria > Actinomycetota > Actinomycetes > Actinomycetales > CAWJMD01. Next base: position 13,470 of record PDSI01000051.1, read on the forward strand.
GAGGGCGGAATCCACCCTGCGCCACCCGGCTACCTGGCGGCGGCCCGGCAGATCTGTACCGACGCCGGCGCGCTGCTGATCCTGGACGAGATCCAGACCGGAATGGGACGCACCGGTGCCTGGCTGGCCGCGCACCGGGAGCCCGGATCCGACCCGGATGTGATCGTCCTCGCGAAGGGACTCGGGAGTGGATTCCCCATCGGCGCCGTGATCGCCGGCCCCCGGGCCGCGGACCTGCTGGGGCCTGGCTCGCACGGCACCACGTTCGGGGGCAACCCGCCCGCCTGCGCCGCTGGGCTGGCCACCATTCACGTGATCGAACGCGACGGGCTGCTGGACCATGTGCGCGAACTGGGACGTGACTGGGCTGCCGACCTGGCCGCTGCGCACCCGTTGATCGAGCAGGTTCGCGGTGCCGGCCTGTTGCTGGGCCTGCAGCTAGGACAGGTTCCGGGGGTTGCGGACCCAGCAGTGCGGCTCACGGCCGCGGCGCTGGAGGCGGGATTCATCGTCAATGCCGTCACCCCGAGCACCGTCAGGCTGGCCCCACCGCTGATCTTGAGTGCGGCCCAGGCCGCCCAATTCACCGCAGCCCTGCCCGGGCTGTGCGAGCACATCACCCGGCCCACTCGGTCGCGTCCGGACGGCGTGCTGTGATGAGCGTGGAGTCCATCCAGACCAAGACGGCCCGGCACGGGCGCATCCTCGACCTGCTGGCCACCAGATCGGTGCGGTCGCAAGGCGAGCTTGCAGACTTGCTTGCGGACAGCGGTTTTCAAGTCACGCAAGCGACCTTGTCGCGCGATCTTGTGGAGGTCGGGGCAGTCAAGCTGCGTAACGGCGGCGGCGACCTGGTGTACACGGTGGCGGACGGTGCCGGCCAGGTGGCGGTCGATGCACTGGAACACGGCGAGGCCAGGCTGGCCAGGCTGTGCGCCGAACTACTCATCAGCGCCGATGCGTCGGCCAACCTGGTGGTGCTACGCACACCGCCGGGCGCGGCGCAGTTCCTGGCCTCGGCGGTCGATCACGCCAGGCTGTCGGTTGTGCTGGGTACCATTGCCGGCGACGACACCGTGCTGGTCATCGCCCGCGATCCGCACGGCGGGCCCGAACTGGCCGCCCACTTCGGGGAGCTGACCAGGTGACCCGGTCTCGCCGGTCGTGCAGCCTCCACCGGCACCTGCGGGGCATCGTCGGTTCGCTACCGTTGCCCGACCGCCTCACCGAGTACTGAATCGAGCACCAATATAGGGAGAGAACGTGAGCCTGTGGGGAGGACGGTTCAGCGGCAGCGCCGCTGACGCCCTGACCGAACTGAGCCGCAGCACGCACTTCGATTGGCGGCTGGCCGGCCACGACATTGCCGGTTCCCGGGCACACGCCGGGGTACTGCACTCGGCCGGACTGCTCGACGACGACGAATACGCCGGCATGCGTCAAGCGCTCGACCAGCTCCTGGCCGAGGTTCGGTCCGGCCAGTTCGGTCCTGGCCCGGACGACGAGGACGTGCATTCCGCGCTGGAACGGCGGCTGATCGGAATCGCCGGGCCAGGACTGGGGGGCAAACTACGGGCGGGCCGCTCTCGCAACGACCAGATCGCCACCCTGATCCGCATGTATCTGCGCGAGCAGGCCCGCAGCCTGGCCGGGCTCCTGGCCGACGTGGTGGCGGCACTGTGCGATCAAGCTGCCGCGCACCCGTCGGCGATCATGCCCGGCCGTACCCACCTACAACACGCCCAGCCGGTGTTGCTGGCTCATCACCTGCTGGCGCACGCCTGGCCGCTGCTGCGCGACGTCGGCCGGTTGCGGGACTGGGACGCCCGAGCTGCCTATTGCCCGTACGGGTCGGGCGCCCTGGCCGGGTCGTCGCTACAACTCGACCCGGCCGTAGTGGCGACCGAACTGGGGTTCAACGCCCCTGTGCCCAACTCCATCGACGGCACCGCTTCCCGGGACGTGGTCGCCGAGTTCGCCTTCGTCACCGCCATGATCGGCATCGACCTGTCCCGCTGGTCGGAGGAGGTGATCGCCTGGGCCACCAAGGAGTTCGGGTTCCTCACCTTGGACGACGCGTACTCCACCGGTTCTTCGATCATGCCGCAGAAGAAGAACCCCGATGTGGCCGAGCTAGCCCGCGGCAAGGCGGGCCGCTTGATCGGTGATCTCACCGGCCTGCTGGCCACCCTTAAAGCGCTACCGCTGGCCTACAACCGGGACCTGCAGGAGGACAAGGAACCGGTCTTCGACGCGGTGGACACCCTGCACGTACTGCTGCCCGCCGTCGCCGGGATGACCGCCTCGTTGGTGTTCCACACGGACCGGATGGAACACCTTGCTCCGCAGGGATTCTCGCTGGCGACCGATGTCGCCGAGTGGTTGGTCCGTACGGGGGTGCCGTTCCGCGACGCGCACGAGATCGCCGGTGCCTGCGTACGCACGTGCGAATCGCGAGGTGTCGAGTTGTGGGAACTCAGCGACCAGGACCTGGCGGCAGTGTCCGCCCACCTGAACCCACAAGTACGGGAGGTCCTCACGGTGCGTGGCTCGGTCGCCTCCCGGGACGGCGTCGGGGGCACCGCTCCGGTCCGCGTGGCCGAGCAGCTGGCCGACTGCCGGGCGGAGCTGGAACGCGCACGCACCTGGGCGGGCGCGGGCGACCCGTCCGCTGCGCGGGCCTGACCGCGCCCGGGCCGGCGATGAGTCCCGATAACGGCGGTGGGCTTGCGATGCTGGAGCGTGAGGTTGCCTGGGTCGCGCCCCGGCTGCTCGGCGCTCAGCTGAGCAGCTGCGTGGACGACCTCTCGGTGAGCGTGCGCATCACCGAGGTGGAGGCTTATGCGGGCCACGACGACCCCGGTTCGCACGCTTACCGCGGGCCGACGGCGCGCAACCGGGCGATGTTCGGCCCATTCGGGCACCTGTACGTGTATTTCACCTACGGGATGCACTGGTGCGCCAACATCGTGACCGGCGGGCCGGGAAGTCCCGCGGCCGTGCTGCTGCGGGCCGGCGAGATCATCGAGGGTCACGATGTGGCGCGCATGCGCCGACCGGCCGCCAGGGCCGACGCCGGACTGGCCCGTGGTCCGGCTCGGCTGGCGGCCTGCCTGGGGCTGACCGGCCGGCACGACGGGATGCAGCTGCTCGGAGCCGATGCCCGCTGGCCCGCGGACGGTCAGGTCAGGTTGCTCGTTCGCGGCCGGTCGCTGCCGCGCCGCACCCTGCGCTGCGGGCTCCGGGTCGGGGTGGCCGGGCCGGGCGGAGCCGAACCGTTCCGGTGGCGGTACTGGATCGAAGGCGACCCGAGCGTTTCTGCGTACCGGGCGGCGCCGCACCGGCGCTGAGGCCACGCGCCGGCGCCCCCAGCTGCCTTTCGCCCGTTCGGCGGTGGCGAACACCGGTATCGGCAGCCGTCGCTGATTGCCGCAGCGCCGTCGAGATGCCGCACCCAAGCGGGCAGACACGGCAACTGGCTACACTTCCGGGGGTGACGGGGATCCTTGAGGAACTGCAATGGCGCGGACTGGTCGGTCAGAGCACGGACCAGGCCGAACTCGCTCGGGCGCTGGACGCAGGGCCACTGACCGTCTATTGCGGCTTCGACCCGACGGCACCGTCGTTGCACTTCGGCAACCTGGTGCAGCTGGTCGTCCTGCGTCACCTGCAGCGCGCCGGGCACCGGGTGATCTGCCTGGTCGGGGGATCTACCGGGCTCATCGGCGACCCCCGGCCGACGTCCGAGCGGGTGCTGAAGACCAAAGAGCAGACGGCCCAGTGGGTTTCCCGCATCGCCGAGCAGGTGCGCCCGTTCTTGGACTTCGACGGGCCTAACCCGGCGATCCTGGTGAACAACTTGGATTGGACGCAGGACCTGACCGCGCTGGACTTCCTGCGCGACGTCGGCAAGCACTTCCGGGTGAACCAGATGATCCGCAAGGACGCGGTGGCGGCACGGCTGAACAGCGAGCAGGGCATCTCCTACACCGAATTCAGCTACCAGCTGCTGCAAGGCCTCGACTACCTGCACCTGTTCCGGGAGTACGGATGCACGTTGCAGACCGGAGGACAGGATCAGTGGGGCAACCTGACCGCTGGCGTCGACCTCATCCGCCGGGTCGAGGGCGAGTCGGTCCATGCATTGACGACCCCGCTGATCGTGGACAGCGCCGGACAGAAGTTCGGCAAGTCCGAGGGCAATGCCGTATGGCTCAGCGCCGACATGACCTCCCCGTATGCGTTCTACCAATACTGGGTCAACGTCGAGGACGCCTCGGTGCTGCACCTGCTTCGGGTGTTCACCGACGTGGATGCAGATCAGATCGCCGCGTTGGAGACGGAGCTGCGGGAACGGCCCGGCGCCCGGCGGGCGCAGCGGGTGCTGGCGCGGGAGGTGACGGCGTTGGTGCACGGTGAGCAGGCCGCCGAACAGGTGATCCGTGCTAGCCAGGCCTTGTTCGGCCGGGGCGACCTGGCCCAGATCGACCATGACACCCTGAGCGCGGCGCTGCAGGAACTGCCGACGGCCCACATCGACTCCGTGGGCCAGCCGCTGGTGGATCTGTACGTGGCCGCAGGGCTGGCCGCCGGGAAGGCCGCAGCACGGCGGATGATCAACGAGGGTGGGGCATATCTGAACAACGAGCGGGTCACCGACGTGGAGCGCGCACTGTCCGAGCAGGACATGTTGGGCTCGCGATTTGCCGTGCTGCGCAGGGGAAAACGCAGTCTGGCGGCCGTTGTGCTGGACTCGATTTGACCACCTGCGCGGGCCCGCCCTAGAGTTAACCTCGCTCCCGGCGCGGAAGGAACGGACGCCAAGCGGCCGGATCCGCCGGGGAGCCAACGTACAGGCTATCCCATCGGCGCGGGCCATCCCACAGCTACGACGGTTGTGTGCTGGTCATGTCGAGCGCTGAGCTTGATCGCTCAGGATTTGACAAGGCCAAGGGAACACCGTAAAGTTGAATAGTTGCCTCGAGGAGGATCCAGCCGGATCGGCCGAGATGCGCATCCGTTACTTGAGAACTCAACAGCGTGCCATATGACAATGCCGAAATTAGGCTCCGTCCGGGTGAACCTGTACACGCAGCGCAGCCCGGCATGGTTCCTTAAAATACGGACAGAACGTCAAAGTTCTGTTCTTTGCTTGGAGAAATCCTCGTTAGCAGTGGTTGCTGCTCCTCGGAGCAGATAAACCGAACTGACATCAACGGAGAGTTTGATCCTGGCTCAGGACGAACGCTGGCGGCGTGCTTTACACATGCAAGTCGAACGGTGAAGTCGGGGCTTGCCCCGGCGGATCAGTGGCGAACGGGTGAGTAACACGTGAGCAACCTACCCCTGACTCCGGGATAACTTCCCGAAAGGGAAGCTAATACCGGATATGAACCTCTGCGGCATCGCGGGGGTTGGAAAGTTCTTCGGTCAGGGATGGGCTCGCGGCCTATCAGCTAGTTGGTGGGGTAATGGCCTACCAAGGCAACGACGGGTAGCCGGCCTGAGAGGGCGACCGGCCACACTGGGACTGAGACACGGCCCAGACTCCTACGGGAGGCAGCAGTGGGGAATATTGCACAATGGGCGCAAGCCTGATGCAGCGACGCCGCGTGAGGGATGAAGGCCTTCGGGTTGTAAACCTCTTTCAGTGCCGAAGAAGCGAAAGTGACGGTAGGCGCAGAAGAAGCACCGGCTAACTACGTGCCAGCAGCCGCGGTGATACGTAGGGTGCAAGCGTTGTCCGGAATTATTGGGCGTAAAGAGCTCGTAGGCGGTTTGTCGCGTCTGCTGTGAAAATCCGGGGCTTAACCCCGGACTTGCAGTGGGTACGGGCAAACTAGAGTGTGGTAGGGGAGACTGGAATTCCTGGTGTAGCGGTGAAATGCGCAGATATCAGGAGGAACACCGGTGGCGAAGGCGGGTCTCTGGGCCATAACTGACGCTGAGGAGCGAAAGCATGGGTAGCGAACAGGATTAGATACCCTGGTAGTCCATGCCGTAAACGTTGGGCGCTAGGTGTGGGGCTCATTTCACGAGTTCTGCGCCGCCGCAAACGCATTAAGCGCCCCGCCTGGGGAGTACGGCCGCAAGGCTAAAACTCAAAGGAATTGACGGGGCCCCGCACAAGCGGCGGAGCATGCGGATTAATTCGATGCAACGCGAAGAACCTTACCAAGGCTTGACATGTAGGGAAATCTCATAGAGATATGAGGTCCGTAAGGGTCCTACACAGGTGGTGCATGGTTGTCGTCAGCTCGTGTCGTGAGATGTTGGGTTAAGTCCCGCAACGAGCGCAACCCTCGTCCTATGTTGCCAGCGGGTAATGCCGGGGACTCATGGGAGACTGCCGGGGTCAACTCGGAGGAAGGTGGGGATGAGGTCAAATCATCATGCCCCTTATGTCTTGGGCTTCACGCATGCTACAATGGCCAGTACAAAGGGCTGCGAGACCGTAAGGTGGAGCGAATCCCAAAAAGCTGGTCTCAGTTCGGATTGGGGTCTGCAACTCGACCCCATGAAGTTGGAGTCGCTAGTAATCGCAGATCAGCAACGCTGCGGTGAATACGTTCCCGGGGCTTGTACACACCGCCCGTCACGTCACGAAAGTCGGTAACACCCGAAGCCGGTGGCCCAACCCTTGTGGAGGGAGCCGTCGAAGGTGGGACTGGCGATTGGGACGAAGTCGTAACAAGGTAGCCGTACCGGAAGGTGCGGCTGGATCACCTCCTTTCTAAGGAGCACAAGGCAACTTTTTGCAAGTTGCCCATTGCCATGTCTGGAACCGTCCGAGTTTCACATGGTGCTCACGGGTGAAACATTGTCAGAACCGGAAATTCGGCCATACGAACGGCGTCAGTACTGCTGCATAGACAGTTGTGGAAAGTCGTCGAACGTATCCGAGCGTCCCTTGGCACGCTGTTGGGTCCTGGAGGAACGGCTGCACAGTCGGCCTTCTGCAACCAGCGGACCCGCTTCTCAACGAACCACACCCTTTGGTGCAGGCGTTGGCGACAGAAACGGGGATCGTCCGTAACTTGAGAACTGAACAGTGGACGCGAGCATCTTATTTAGATCTTTGTGGTCAAGTTTTTAAGAGCACAGGGTGAATGCCTTGGCACTAGGAGCCGAAGAAGGACGTAGGAGCCTGCGATAAGCCTCGGGGAGTTGGCAACCGAACTGCGATCCGAGGATTTCCGAATGGGGAAACCCGGCTGGAGTCATGTCCAGTCACCCATGCCTGAACACATAGGGCATGTGGAGGGAACGTGGGGAAGTGAAACATCTCAGTACCCACAGGAAGAGAAAGTAACCACGATTCCGTGAGTAGTGGCGAGCGAAAGCGGAAAAGGCCAAACCGTACGCGTGTGATAGCTGGTAGGCGTTGCGCGTTCGGGGTTGTGGGACCTCTCGGCCTGATCTACCAGTCAGGCAAGGAGTCAAAAAATCGCGTTATAGTCGAAGGGCATTGAAAGGCCCGGCACAGAGGGTGGCACCCCCGTAGACAAAATGACGTGGTCTCCTGAGAGTGTTCCCAAGTAGTACGGGGCCCGAGAAATCCCGTACGAATCTGGAGGGACCACCCTCTAAGCCTAAATACTACCTAGTGACCGATAGCGGACCAGTACCGTGAGGGAAAGGTGAAAAGTACCCCGGGAGGGGAGTGAAATAGTACCTGAAACCGTGTGCTTACAAGCCGTTGAAGCCTTAAGGGGTGACAGCGTGCCTTTTGAAGAATGAGCCTGCGAGTTAGCGTTACGTGGCGAGGTTAACCCGAGAGGGGCAGCCATAGCGAAAGCGAGTCTGAACAGGGCGAACAAGTCGCGTGACCTAGACCCGAAGCGAAGTGATCTATCCATGGCCAGGTTGAAGCGCGGGTAAGACCGCGTGGAGGACCGAACCCACCAGGGTTGAAAACCTGGGGGATGAGCTGTGGATAGGGGTGAAAGGCCAATCAAACTTCGTGATAGCTGGTTCTCCCCGAAATGCATTTAGGTGCAGCGTCATGTGTTTCTTACCGGAGGTAGAGCTACTGGATGGCCAATGGGCCCCACAAGGTTACTGACGTCAACTAAACTCCGAATGCCGGTAAGTGAGAGCATGGCAGTGAGACTGCGGGGGATAAGCTTCGTAGTCGAAAGGGAAACAGCCCAGATCACCGGCTAAGGCCCCTAAGCGTGTGCTAAGTGGAAAAGGATGTGGAGTTGCCCAGACAACCAGGAGGTTGGCTTAGAAGCAGCCACCCTTGAAAGAGTGCGTAATAGCTCACTGGTCAAGTGATTCCGCGCCGACAATGTAGCGGGGCTCAAGCACACCGCCGAAGCCGTGACATATGCGCAATATCTAGGCCTTCGTGGTCCAGGAGCGTAGATGGGTAGGGGAGCGTCGTGTGGCGAGCGAAGCAGCGGGGTAACCCAGCTGTGGACGCCACACGAGTGAGAATGCAGGCATGAGTAGCGAAAGACGGGTGAGAAACCCGTCCGCCGAATGACCAAGGGTTCCAGGGCCAGGTTAATCCGCCCTGGGTAAGTCGGGACCTAAGGCGAGGCCGACAGGCGTAGTCGATGGACAACGGGTTGATATTCCCGTACCGGCGAAAAACCGTCCATGCCGAATGTGAGGAAGCTAAGTGCCCGAAGCGACGTCGCCGCCTTGTGCGGTGTAGTTCGTGGAGCGCACGACCCGATTCATTAGTAGGCAAGCGTATTAACAGGAGTGACGCAGAAGGGTAGCCACCGCGTGCGCGATGGTAGTCCACGTCCAAGGGTGTAGGGCGAAGTGTAGGCAAATCCGCACTTCATGAAGCCTGAGACCTGATGGTGACAGCAATAGCTGGAAGAGGGTGATCCCATGCTGCCGAGAAAAGCTTCGACGCGAGGTTTCAGCCGCCCGTACCCTAAACCGACTCAGGTGGTCAGGTAGAGAATACCAAGGCGATCGAGAGAATCGTGGTTAAGGAACTCGGCAAAATGCCCCCGTAACTTCGGGAGAAGGGGGGCCTGAAGGGTGTACTCACTTGCTGAGGAAGCCCAGAGGGCCGCAGAGACCAGGGAGAAGCGACTGTTTACTAAAAACACAGGTCCGTGCGAAGTCGTAAGACGATGTATACGGACTGACGCCTGCCCGGTGCTGGAACGTTAAGGGGACGGGTTAGTCGAAAGGCGAAGCTCAGAACTTAAGCGCCAGTAAACGGCGGTGGTAACTATAACCATCCTAAGGTAGCGAAATTCCTTGTCGGGTAAGTTCCGACCTGCACGAATGGCGTAACGACTTCTCCGCTGTCTCAACCGCGAACTCGGCGAAATTGCACTACGAGTAAAGATGCTCGTTACGCGCAGCAGGACGGAAAGACCCCGGGACCTTCACTACAGTTTGGTATTGGTCTTCGGCATGGCTTGTGTAGGATAGGTGGGAGACTGTGAAACATTCACGCCAGTGAGTGTGGAGTCATCGTTGAAATACCACTCTGGTCATACTGGAGGCCTAACTTCGGTCCGTAATCCGGATCAGGGACAGTGCCTGATGGGTAGTTTAACTGGGGCGGTTGCCTCCCAAAAGGTAACGGAGGCGCTCAAAGGTTCCCTCATCCTGGTTGGCAATCAGGTGTTGAGTGTAAGTGCACAAGGGAGCTTGACTGCGAGACTGACAAGTCGAGCAGGGACGAAAGTCGGAACTAGTGACCCGGCCATGGTTCGTGGAAACGTGGTCGCTCAACGGATAAAAGGTACCCCGGGGATAACAGGCTTATCTTGCCCAAGAGTCCATATCGACGGCAAGGTTTGGCACCTCGATGTCGGCTCGTCGCATCCTGGGGCTGGAGTCGGTCCCAAGGGTTGGGCTGTTCGCCCATTAAAGCGGCACGCGAGCTGGGTTTAGAACGTCGCGAGACAGTTCGGTCCCTATCCGCTGTGCGCGTAGGAAACTTGAGAAGGGCTGTCCTTAGTACGAGAGGACCGGGACGGACGAACCTCTGGTGTGCCAGTTGTTCCGCCAGGAGCACCGCTGGTTAGCTACGTTCGGGAGGGATAACCGCTGAAAGCATCTAAGCGGGAAGCCTGCTTCAAGATGAGGTTTCCATGGGTTTTACCCGAGAGGCTCCCAGCTAGACTACTGGGTTGATAGGCCGGATGTGGAAGTGCGAACTAACGACGCATGAAGCTGACCGGTACTAATAAGCCAATAACTTGACACAACACTTCGCATGTTGCTCGCGTCCACTGTTTGGTTCCCGAGGTACGGGCACCGTAAGCCACGATATCTCCATAGAGTTACGGCGGTCATAGCGACAGGGAAACGCCCGGCTCCATTCCGAACCCGGAAGCTAAGCCTGTCAGCGCCGATGGTACTGCGCGGGGGACCGCGTGGGAGAGTAGGACGCCGCCGGACATTCTTTTGTAGCGTTGGCGGTCACCGGAATCGGTGGCCGCCAACGCTCATTTGTATGTCCAAAGACTGGCGCAGTTAAAACGACGGGAAGGTCAGGCCATGGTTGCCGAAGGACAGGGCACCGGCGGGGAGCGAAACCGGCGAGGGCAGCGACGCGAGGACGCTGAGTCTTCCCGTCAGCGCGCCAACTCGAAGCGGTCACGCCCGTACAGGGGGTCCAAGCCGTCCACGTCGTCTCGTCGAGGCCGCGACGGGGCGAGGGAGTCGAGCGCTCCCCGAAGAGAAAGGCCGATACGAGGCAAACAGGATGCCGCTGGGCATGGACGCATCCGGCCTGACGGGAGGGGTGCCGGCACCCCTGCACGGCGTGCAGACACGCAAGAGGACCGACGTCGTGGGGCGGACGACCTGCCACGCTCGGATGAACCAGCAATCCCGGCCGAGCTCGCACATGTGCACCTGGATAAGCACA
>PDSI01000094.1 GCA_002748415.1 Micrococcales bacterium
ACCGGTCACTGCCCAGCTCCGGGGCGGTCACCGGCCGGGCCGCCGCGGCCCATGATCCGGTCTCGCACGTCTCGGCTGTGCCGGCGGGAGACGGCCAGTTGTGTGCCGTCCGGGCGCAGCAACAGGGTGGTCCGTCCGCCGCTGTGCCGGACCTGGTCCACGTGGGCGAGCGCGACCAGGGTGGAGCGGTGGACCCGCACGAAACCGCGCTCGGCCCATCGTTCCTCCAGGCTGGCCAGGGGGGCCCGCACCAGATGTGAGCCGGTCACGGTGTGCAGCCGCACGTAGTCTCCCTGAGCCTGCGCGTACCGGATGTCGCGCACCGGGACGAACCGGGTCACCCCGCCTAGCTCGACGGCCAGTTGTTCGTCCTCCCCCGACGGCCGGTCACCCGCCGCAGACCCCGCATCGGCGATGCCGGGACGCGCCGGGGCGGTCCCGGCCTGGCGCAGGCGGGTGTTCTGGTGCACGACCCGGTCCACCGCCCGGGCGAGCCGTTGCGGATGCACGGGTTTCATCACGTAGTCGGTCGCCTGCACCGCGAAAGCGTCCACCGCGTACTTCTCGTGCGCGGTGACGAACACGATCTGTGGGCGGTGGGCGAACCTGGCCACCACCCTCGCCAGTTCCACGCCGTTCAGGCCGGGCATGGAGATGTCGGAGAACACCACGTCGATCTGCTGCGATTCCAGCACCAGCAGCGCCTCGGTACCGGAATCGGCAACGAGTACCTCGGTGAACCGGCCGTCCTGGCCGAGCAGGTAGCTCAGCTCGGCGCAGGCCGGTGGTTCGTCGTCGACCACCAAGGCGCGCATCGGGCCATCGTCTCACGAGGCGGCGTGCACCCCCGGGGCGTATTTCGGCACCCGGAAACTGACCTTGGTGCCCAGCCCCGGAGCGGTCTCCACCACGAGCCCGTGCTGCTGCCCGTACACCTGCCGCAGCCGCGCGTCGACGTTGGCCAGGCCGACGCTGTCCCGGTCGGCGTGGGTCTCCTGGCCGTCCAGCGCCCGGCGGACCAGGTCCGGGTCCGAACCCACACCGTCGTCCTCCACGACAATCTCCGCCTGGTCCCCCACATCGGTCGCGGTGATGCTGAGGGTGCCCGTGCCCTCCTTGTCAGCCAACCCGTGCCGGACCGCGTTCTCCACCAGCGGTTGCACCGCCAGGTACGGCACCGCGACCGGGAGAACCTCGGGCGCGACCAGCAGGCCCACCTGTAACCGGTCGCCGAACCTTGCCTGTTCCAGCACCAGGTAGCGTTCGATGTTGCGCAGCTCGTCGGCGATCGTGGTGTAGGCCCCCTGCCGGCGCAGCGAGTACCGGGTGAAATCGGCGAACTCCAGCAGTAGTTCGCGCGCCCGGTCCGGGTCGGTGCGCACGAAGCTTGCGATGGCCCCCAGGCAGTTGAACACGAAATGCGGGCTGATCTGGGCGCGCAGGCCGCGTAGTTCGGCTTCCATGGTCCTGGTCCGTTCCCGGTCCAGTTCACCCAGTTCCAGCTGGCCGGACACCCACGTGGCCACCTGATCGGTGGCCCGGGCCAGGCCGGCGGAGGGCCGCTGGGAGTAGGCGGCCAGGGTGCCGACGACGTGCCCGGCCACCACCAGCGGTGCCACCACACCGGCGCCGAGGTCGCAGTGCGGCTGCGCGCAGGCCAGGTCCGTGCGGCGCACCAGCGCCAGTTCCCCGCTGTCCAGCACTGGCTCGGCGTGCTGGAATGCCTGGTCGCGGTGGTGATCGGAGTGCCCGGACCAGGCCAGCACCCCCGAGGTGTCACAGACGCACACCGCCTGCGCGCCCAGCATGAGCCGCAGGTGCCGGCCGGCCCGGCCGGCGTGTTCGGCGGTGAACCCGGACCGCAGGTCGCGCCCGGCCTGGCCGCCCAGCCGCAACGTCTCGTAGGTCAGCCGGTCGGCTTCGGACATGAACCCGCTGGGCACCCGGCGCGAACGCAGCCATAGCAGCGCCCACCCCAGTACGAACACGCCGGTGACGATGATCGCCGTCGGCCAGTGAAACGTGCCGTTCACGGTTGCCGCCCACCGCTCGGGCATGGCCCGCGCATCAGCCTGCGCTGCGGCGCGGTGCGGTTGTCGCGCGCACCATACGTTCGAGGGTGAAGGTGTGATCGGCCGAGGCGCCGCGGACCACACCGGCCACCTCCACACCGCCCTTGAGGGCAACGTCCACCTCGGCCAGCACGATGATCGCCTCCCCCAGTTCCGCCGGAGTCCAGGCCCGCAGTTCGCGGCGAGCCTTGTCCACCATCCACGGCGCGGCCCCGATCTCGGCGGCCACCTGGGCCCCGCTACCGCTGACCGCGGACACCTTGGCCAGCAGCCGCAGCCGAGATGCGATGGCAGCCACCAGGGGGATGGGGTCGACGCCGGTGTCCAGTGCCCGGCGCAGCGCCAGCATCGCCCGGGCCCGGTCGCGGGTGGCGACGGCGTCGGCGACCTCGAACCCGGTGGCTTCGGCCCGCCCGCCGTAGTAGCGGCGCACGTCGTCCTCGTCGACGTCACCGTCCACATCGGCGATCAGCTGGGCACACGAGGCGGCCAGCTCCCGCAGGTCGGAACCGAACGCGTCCACCAGGCTCTGCGCGGCTCGGGTGGAAATCCGCCGCCCGGCGTCGGTGAATTCCTCGGCGACCAGGGCGAGCCGGTCGGTGTCGCGCTTGATCACGGGCACGTGCACGCTCGGCGCGCCCGCGTCGACGGCCCGCTGGATCACCTTCTTCCCCTTTGCCCCGCCGGAATGCACCAGCACCACCGTGACGTCAGGGTCCGGGTCATTGTTCTTCAGGTAGGCGTCGACGTCGGCCAGTGCCGCGTCGTTGCCCTCGGCCAGGCCGGTGATCACCACCATCCGCGGCTCGCCGAACAGCGAAGGGCTGGTCAGTGTGCTCAGCTGGCCAGGTTCGTAACCGGCGGCAGCGACGGTGGTCACCGTGACACCGGGGTCGGCCTGGCGCAGCTGCGTGCCGATGCGGCGCACGGCCCGGTCGGCCAGCAGGTCCTCACCGCCGCTGATCACCACGACGGGGGCCGGTTCGGCCTGCCGCCAGGTGCGCCCCGCTGCCGTGGATCGTGCTGGTGTTCGTCGGTTGGCCACGATCCAAGACTGCCAGAATGACGGGCTGTCCCCCGCTGCGAGCTGACCGGGGCGGGAGGAGGTACGGAGTTCACCGTGTGCTGGTGCGGGACCCGGTCGTGCGTTCCGAGCGGCCAGGGTCCAGCGGGCGCCGGCCGGGTGTCAGTCGCGGGAGCGGGACTGACGGCGCAACGCCGAGCGGGGCGCGATCCGGGTGAGGGCGGCCACCGCTTTGTACTGCATGCCGGGGATGGACAGCACCTTGCCCGCGTCGGTGTCGCTCAGTGCCTGCGCCACCAGGTGGTCGGCCTGCAACCACGCCCAGTCGGGCACGGTGACCCGCTGCAGGTCCATCCGGTCGTGGAACTCGGTGCGGGTGAACCCGGGACACAGGGCGGTGACGGCAACCCCGTAGGGCCGCAGTTCCTCGGCGAGGGACTCGGTCAACGTAGTTTGGTATGCCTTGTTGGCCGAGTAGATACCCGAGCTGACGAACCCGGCGATCGACGACACGGTGATCATGGCGCCCCGGCCCCGGTCCCGCATCGCCCGGCCACCGGCATGGCACAGCACCGTGGTGGCGGTGACCAGCAAGTCGATCATCCTGGTGTTCTGGTCGAGGTCGGTGTCCAGGAACCGGTGCTTGTTGCCGAATCCGGCGTTGTTCACCAGGATCTCGATCGGATCGTCCTGCGCGCGCACCCGCTCGGCGACGGCGCCCAGCTGCCCGGGGTCGGTCAGGTCGGCCGGTCGGGGGTCAGCGGCCACCCCGTAGGTGGTGGACAACTCGGCGGCCACCTTCTCCAGCCGTTCCCGGTCGCGAGCGACCAGCACCACATCATGCCCGGATTCGGCGAGTTGACGGGCGAACTCGTAGCCGATGCCGGCGGTGGCGCCGGTCACCAGGGCGGTGCCCAGGTCGTTCAGCGGGGTGAAGTTTGTCATGGTGAAACTGTAACCGGGCCTGGCGAACGCAGACCGGGTCACCGGGCTCCTGGCGGTCCGCGAGCCGCCGCTCAACTGGACCGGTGCACCCACAGCTGTTCGCCCTGAGCGCCCACCAGCGTCATGCCGTCGGTGTCGGTGCGGGCAATGACAGCGCCGTCCGCGGCCAGGTCCGCCACCAGGCCAGGCGCCGGGTGACCGTAGTCGTTGTCGGCGCCGGCGCTGACCAGTGCGATGCGCGGGTCGAGTTGTTCGTACAACGGCTGGTGCTGGAACCGGCTCCCGTGGTGGGCGACCTTGACGATGTCGATCGTGTCCACGCCGAACCTGTCCAGCTGCCCGGTCAGTTCCCGTTGTGCCGCCGGTTCCAGGTCGCCGAGCAACAGCACGGAGGTCTGCCGCACGCGTACCAGCACGGCGACGCTGGCGTTGTTGGCCACCGATTCCTGCCCGTCCGGCCCG
>PDSI01000171.1 GCA_002748415.1 Micrococcales bacterium
ACTACAGCCGTGGGTCAACGGGTTCGGACTCCAGGGCGAGCACGGCGAAAACTGCCTGGTGCACCTTCCACAGTGGCTCATGGTCGACGAAGGCGTGCAGTGCCTCGAGTCCGAGACCGTGCTCGCGTTGGGCGAGCCCGCGCTTCTTGCCGAGGTGCCGGTCGCGGAGTAAATCAAGGGAGTCGATGTAGTCCGGACCGTAGATGATCCGCAGGTACTCACGACCACGCACCTTGATACCCGGCTGGATCCGACCCTGGGCGTGGTGAGCGGGCTTGACAACCATGCCCTCTCCTCCGGAGGCGGTGAGGTCGAGCCACCACTGGGTGGCGGCATCCCGATCATCCTGCGAGGCAAGATCGACGAACCGGTGCCGCGTGGGCGTGAACAGATCACTGTCCAGCTTGGCGAGTTCGCCGAGGTGCCATTCGTTCGGCTCGGTGAGCGCAAGTGCCCGGCCTTCGCAGGCCAGTATCTGGAACGGGGCCAGCGTGACCCCGTCGAGCCCATCCGTGGGCCGGACGTACGACGCGTAGGCGTCGCGGAACGCCTCGGCGTTCTCGAGCCGGCGCCGCGACCGCTCGAGGAGGCCCCCGACGTCAAGACCCCGCGCGGCAGCCTGCTCCAGCACGGTGAGCGCCTCGGGCAACACATGGCGGGCGGCCGCGCCGACCGACGCGTACTGCGCCTTGATGAGGTCGAGGGCCTTGGCCGACCACGGCAGCAGCTCGCAGTCAAGGGCCAGCCAGTCGATGTCCAGCGAATCGAAGAGCGGCTCGGCCCCGGCGCGAAGCCGGTCGACCAGTTCAGCGGTGTCGTCGAAGAACTGGCGACCCGTGCGGGTGTAGACGGCCCCGGTGGTGCCGTCGCCGATTCCGAAGCGTCGCTCTGCCACGTCGGCACCCTTGGTGATCACGGCGATGGCCCGTGAGCCCATGTGCTTCTCTTCGCACACCACACGGGTGACTCCCCAACCGCTGTATTCGTCGAAGGCTTGCTCGGGGTGCTCCAGGAACCCGTCGAGCTTGGAGGTCGCCACCGGCGACATGGTGGGTGGCAGGTAGATCAGCCATCGTGGGTCGACCGCAAAGCGGCTCATGACCTCCAACGCAGCGGCGGCGTTCTGCTGGGGAATCTTGACCTTGCCAGCGTGGGTCGTCTCCAGCCAGCGGGTGCCCGCGACATCGCCGATCTTGAGGACCGAGGTCTCTCGGTCGCGGGTGGGTGGGGCGAGTGGGCGGACAGGCTCGTACCACTGCTGTTGGGCTGGCACGGAGACGATCTGACGCTCGGGGTAGCGCAAGGCGGTGAGCTCGCCGCCGAAGACGGCACCTGTGTCGAGACAGATCGTGTTGTTGACCCACTCCGCCTTCGGGACGGGGGTGTGACCGTAGACGACCATTGCCTGGCCGCGGTACTCCTGCGCCCACGGGTAGCGGACCGGCAGGCCGTACTCGTCGGTCTCTCCGGAGGTGTCGCCGTAGAGGGCGAATGCCCGCACGCGGCCAGAGGACCGGCCGTGGTAGGACTCCTTGAGTCCCGCGTGCGCGACGACCAGTTTGCCGTCGTCGAGGACGTAGTGGCCAATGAGCGCGTCCATGAAGTCGAGCGCCTGCTTTCTGAAGTCTTCGGGCTCGGCACCCATTTGCGCCAGTGACTCCGCGAGTCCGTGGGAGACGTTTACCTTGGCGCCCTTGAGGGCGCGGACAAGTTTGACTTCGTGGTTTCCGCTGACGCACAGAGCATTCCCAGAGGCGACCATGCCCATGACCAAGCGCAGCACCCCTGGGGTGTCTGGGCCGCGGTCGACCAGGTCGCCGACGAAGACGGCCTTGCGTCCACCGGGGTGAGTGGCGTCGGTCGCGGTCGCGCCGTTGTACCGGATCTGCCAACCGAGTTCGGTGAGCAGGGTGTGCAGTTCGGCTGCACAGCCGTGGATGTCGCCGATGATGTCGAAGGGACCGTGCATGTCCTTGCGGTCGTTCCAAGGACGTTCCCGGATGATCTCCGTCGTGTCCGCCTGGTCCGTCCCGTTGAGGATGTGGACACGTCGGAAGCCCTCCTTCTTGAGTCTGCTGAGCGATCGTTTGAGGTCGCGGTGCTGACGCGAGACCACGTGCTTGCCGAAGTCCCAATCGGGTCGCAGTGTGTTCCGCTCGATCGCGACGGATTGCGGGACGTCGATGACGATGGCATCGACGAGCACGTCGTAACTCTTGGCCAGTTTGACCAGCGAGGCGCGGGACTGCTGCTGGACGTTGGTGGCATCCACCACGGTGAGCAGCCCCCGCCGCAGCCGGGTGCCCACGATGTAGTGGAGGACATCGAACGCATCGGCAGTAGCGGACTGGTCGTTCTCGTCATCGGCCACGAGCCCGCGGCAGAAATCACTGGAGACGACTTCGGTGGGTTTGAAGTGGGCTCGGGCGAAGGTGGATTTACCGCTGCCCGAAACGCCGACCAGGACGATCAGGCCCATCGCGGGAACCGTGACCTGCCGCCTGTCGACAGGCGAATCAGCCATCGCTTCCCTCCTTTCGGGTGAAGACCGCCATCTGGGTTGGGGTGCCGAGCATGTCGTCAAGGTCGCCGATCCCCCGACGCTCGACCGCGTAGCCGTAGGTGGAGGCGACGCGGCTGGACCAGTCCGCGAACTCTTGCCTGCTCCACTCGAACCTGTGGTCGGGATGCCGCATGCCGGGCAGTCCCTCGTACCGAACGTTGTATTCGCGGTTCGGGGTCGTCACGAGGACGGCCCCTGGCTTGGCTGCGCCGAACACAACCCGTTCGAGAGCTTCGAGGCGAGACAGGTCGATATGCTCGACGACCTCCATCAGCACGGCAGCGTCGAAGCCGGCGAAACGCTCGTCCTCGTAGGTCAGCGCGCTCTGGAACAACTCCACCCGCTCGGACTGCCGCTCACTCATCCGGTCCACACGCAGCCGCCGCGCGGCGTTCCGCAGAGAACGGGCGGAGACGTCGCTACCGGCGATGCGGGCGAACGCCGGGTTCTTGACCAGCCGTTCGAGCAGCTGACCGGGACCGCACCCGAGGTCGATGACGGAACGTGCGCCAAGTTCCAGCAAGGCCTCGCAGACCGCGTCCTGTCGTTGTGTGTTGAGCGGGGCCCGCTTCTCCTCGGGTTGAAAGACTTCTTCCTCCTCGACCGGTTGTATGGCCTCTTCGACCTCGTCGCCGAGTTCGGCGAGCCGGGCCAGCGCGATGTGGGTGAGCCCGCCGTGGTGCCCGAGGTAGCGGCGGGTGATCAGGTTGGCGTCGGGGTGGCTGGCCAGCCACCCCTCGCCGGAACGGAAGAGCTTGTCGACCTCGTCGGGTCCCTGCCAGTAGTGCTTGGACTCATCGAGAACCGGCAGCAGGACGTGCAACTGGTTGAGCGCGTCGGCCAGCCTGACCACCCCTGTCAGTGTGAGACGGAGATAGCGAGAATCGCCCCACTCGCAGAAATCGTCATCGAGTGGGATCGGCTCGGCATCGACGCTCCAGCCCAGCGGGGCGAAGAGCCGCAGGGCGATGTCCGCGCCGCCACGGC
>PDSI01000023.1 GCA_002748415.1 Micrococcales bacterium
AGCCGGGCGTCCATACCGCCCGCGCCGCCGTAGACGTTCAGGTCACCCATGTTCGTTGCTCTCCCACGTTTCCTCGTCGAGTGATGTGTCCGGCCGTGTTTGTTCTGTGCGGGGAAGTGGCTGGTCATCCTGGGCCGCGTTGCCCGGTGTCGCACCGGAGCAGCCCAACCGGGTCAAGGTGCCCACCAGGTCCCGGGTGAGCTGGTCGCGGATGTCCTCGCGACTGGTCAGCGTGTGCCGCAGTGTGGCGTGCGGGGCAGCAGAGATACCCACCCAGCCGGCTGCGCACAGGTGCCAGTGCCGGGTGGACGCCTCCTCCAACCAGCCGTTGCGGATGTCGATGCTGGCGAAACCCCGCGGGTGCAGGATCAGCGACTGCAGCAGCTGCGGTACGCCGGGCCACCCTTGGTCGGTGCAGATCGCCCTGGTCATCGCGTGATCGCCGGTCCGGATCGCCTGAGCCAGGCCGATACTCAGCTCTGCCGGCACGTCGATGGGGGACCGGACCGGTTCGCTGCGGTGGGTGTTGTCATGCGGTGCGCTCATGTTCAGGCCTGAGCCGAAACCCACCGGGGTGGGTTCGGTGAACGTGTCGCCCGGCAACAGCCGCATGATCTCGGCGGTGAACCGGGCGAACCGGGTCACGGTTACTTCCACTCCCGCCATGGGGTGCGTGCGCTCGTCCGTGTGCATGCGGCGGACCACGGACAGCACTGTGTGCAGGTCGCTGAACAACCACGCGAGGACACCCCGGCTCGGCCCGGTTCTGCCGTCGGCGACCGGGTCGAGTTTCCGGCTGGAGCCGACGCAGACCCGCAGCCCACCACCGGTGATCAGCGCAAGTGTCTGGCGCAGCGTCGATTCCGTTTCCGGAGTGTCGAACATGCCGGCTTGATCGGTGGCACGTGCACGGCGCTGTGTGCCAACGAGTTCCGGGCCGGTTTCGGCCGGGGCCAAGCCGGCCGGCAAGGCTTCCCGGATCCCGGGGCTGTCGCACAGGGTGGCCCACTGGTCTTCTGTCAGGTACGTTCTGGTGGCCCGGGACAGCAAATCCGGGCGCTGCGGGTCGATGGTGAGCGTGGTCATAGCGATACCTCGACATCGATCCGGATGCGCACGTCGACCGGGGTGGTCGCGATGTCGCCCACCGTGTCCAGGACGCCTTGGGCCCAACGGATCTGCCGTTGCTCGAACTCCAGCAGATCACCGATACGGGCGTATGCGTACCGCTCCAGAATGCCGACGGCGTTCCTGATCATCCGTTGGCGTTCCTCCAGCGTCGCCGCCAGATGATGCAGGTCGGTGGCCACGGAGTCGGTGGCCCCGGCGGACTCCTCAAGTGCGGTTTTCAAATCCCGGGCGCGTTCCCGGTAGCGGTCGGCGGCCACTCCTTTCCACGACGTCGCAGCGGTGGTGTGCAGCAGCGTCGTCCCTTCCTCGCGGACCAGCTCAGCCATTTGATCCGCCCTGCGAGCCAGCACCCGCAAATCCTCGGGGTCTCCACCCAGACTCATCGCTCTCCCATCGGTTGTCGCCGCGTCCCCGGTTATGGCCGCAGTTGGCTATCGAAAGATAGCTTTTAATGAGCCAAGCCATCATTTGGTGGTATTTGCTGTGGTCCGATCGCGTTTGAGCTGTGATGGGCCGTAGCTGGGCAAGCGCCGAGAGCAACCGTGACCGCTAGCCACTGGCGCGCAGCCGCGGGATGGACTCGTTCCGGGCACGGCACCGGAAGGGAAGAGCCGATCACGACGCGGCGGCGGGCGGTCGGACGCGAGGAGACGCACGGTGCGTAGTGGTTGGCCGGTGTCGGCGGCCCGGTCCGAAAGATGGGGACGCTTTTAGTACGCGTGGAGGTACCAAAAGCGTCCCCATCTTTGCGATGGACCCCTGAAACCCATCCCATGATTACGTTGGGTGCAAGGGCGACGGGGGCCGGAGCGCCATCTGGGCTACGGATGGCCGCAATGACCGGCTCTAGTGTCGGTCCCCGGTCCCCTTCCGGGCAGTGGCCGTGCTGATCGTGGTCGGTGAGGTTGCCTGGCCTCGTGGTCGGTGAGGTTGCCTCGCCCGTCGCCCGCTACCGTTGAACGTTGTGACCCGACCCCGCACCTCCCGGCCGTTGTTCGCGCTTATCGCCGTGGCACTGGCAGCCGTCGGCTGCGCCCAACTCGGCAGTGACCGTAGCTATGACGAGCCGAGCGCCGCGCTGACGATGGCGGACGGCACACCGGGCGCGGCCCACGACGGAAACAGTGACGAACCGACCGGGTGGGGTCCGACCACCGGCATGCTGGCGCAGGCCAGGGACCTGGTCTCCGGCTGGTCACCGGAACAGCTGGCCGGTCAGGTGATCGTCGGCCGATACCACGGAGCAGACCCGCAAGAGGCGGCCACCATGGTCCGCGACCTACACCTGGCCGGGGTGTGCATGACAACCGCCAACATCGTTGACGCGGCACAGGTCAAGGCCAGCACCGCTGCGGTCCATGAGGCGGTCGCCGCCGGCGGGAGTCCTTCGAGGCCATGGGCCTGGAACTACGCGACCTCGGCTACACATGGGTTTTCGCCCCGGACGCCGACACGACTATCGGCCCGAAAGACCCCACCATCGGCACCCGCGCCCCGTCGGACAATCCCGAGTACGCCGGCAAGGCCGCGGCCGCCGCGACCCGCGGTTTCCTGGCCGCCGGGATCATCCCCACCCCCAAGCACTACCCCGGGCACGGTTCGGTCACCACCGACTCGCACCAGGAACTGCCCGTTCAGGAGATGCCCCTGAACGAGCTGAAAGCCACTGACCTGCAGCCGTTCTCCCAGGTCGTCGAGGCCGGGACCCCGACCGTCATGCTGAGCCACATCGCTGTCCAGGCGCTGGCCCCGGACGTGCCGGCCAGCCTCGCCCCGCAGGTCTACACGTTCCTGGCCCAGGAGACCGGCTTCAACGGAGTGGCCGTCACCGATTCCCTCGGCATGGGGGCGGTGACGAACGCCGGCGGCAGCCCGTCCGTGCGTGGCATCCAGGCCGGAGCCGACCTGTTGCTGATGCCGGCGGACACCCGTCTCGCCCACGCCGAGCTGGTCGGGGCGATCAACGACGGATCGGTACCGCGCGAGCGCATCGAGGAAGCTGCGGCCAAAGTCGTTGCGCTACAGCGTTGGCAGCAGACAACGATGGACGGCATTCCGGTCCCCGGCCAGGCGGGACAGCTGGCCCGCCAGGGTGCCAAGCAGCTGTCCGCCGCCGCGATCACCCAGGTTTCCGGCCAATGCGAGGGCCCGCAGGTCAGCGACGGCATTCGTATCGTCGGCGGCTCGGCCGCAGACCGCGCCCAGCTGGCCGGCGCGGCGCGGGCGGCCGGGCTGCGCGTCGGCACCGGCACCACCATCCGGCTGGTGCAGACCGGGTCCGGCAGCGGTGACGTCGTCGTTGCGCTCGACTGGCCCACGGTGCTGGCGGGCTCGGCAGGGAGCCGGGCCACCTACGCCCTGTATGGGCAGACCGAGGGAGCCTACGCGGCCCTGGTGGACGTGCTCACCGGCGCCGCTCCCGCGCCCGGCGGGATGGCCGTCGAGGTGCCCACAGTGCGCACCGTCGACTGCTGATACCGCCCGTTGCCGTAACGCAGCGGCACTGCCGCCGGGCAGCCGAGAGTCAACGAGTGCCCTCAGCCAGCAATGGTTGCGGATGTGATGAGCGTAACGCCGCTACGGGCAGTACCCTGTAGCCCACTGTGACTACCCAAAAAGCCGACCCGGTCATCCCCGATCTCGATCCGTACGTCCGTCCCCTGCTGGACGAGCTGGTTCGTATGCGCCGGGACATCCACGCGCACCCGGAGCTGGCCCGCGAGGAGCGCCGTACCACATCGGTGGTGATGCAGGCCCTGATCGAGGCCGGGCTCGACCCGCAACCGTTGATGGGAACCGGCCTGACCTGCGACGTCACCCCACCGGCCTGGTCGCACACTCTCGGGTTGCGGGCCGACATGGACGCGCTGCCGCTGGCCGAGGAAACCAACCTCGAGTTCGCCTCCACCGTGCCCGGGGTCAGCCACGCCTGCGGGCACGACATGCACACCGCCATCGTCGCCGGCGCCGGAATGGTGCTGGCCCGGCTGGCTCGTGAGGGCCGGCTGGAGTCCCGGGTCCGGCTGGTGTTCCAGCCCGCCGAGGAGATCATGCCCGGTGGGGCTTTGGATGTGATCAGCGGCGGGCGGCTGACCGGCGTCGACCGGATGCTAGCCGTGCACTGCGACCCGCATCTGGACGCCGGGAACATCGGCACCCGGGCCGGCCCCATCACCTCCGCGTCCGACCACGTCACCATCACAGTCAGCGGCCACGGCGGCCACACCTCGCGCCCGCACCTGACCCAGGACGTCGTCTACATCCTGGGTGATCTGGCCACCCGGGTCCCGGCCATCCTGAGCCGGCGGCTCGACCCGCGGTCCGGGGTCAGCCTGGTGTGGGGCAGCGTGCACGCCGGGCAGGCGCCCAATGCGATCCCGGCGCAAGGTTGCTTGTCCGGAACGTTGCGCTGCCTGGACCTGGAAACCTGGACCAGGGCGGGCGCCATCCTGCGGGAGGTGGTCGAGTCGGTGGCCACCGGGTACCGGGCCAAGGTCGAACTCGAACACGAACAAGGTGTGCCGCCCACCGTGAACGACCCCGCCTCCGTCGCGTTGCAGGACGCGGCCATCGTGGCCGCCCTCGGCCCGTTCGCCAGCGTGCCCACCGAACAGTCGATGGGCGGGGAAGACTTCGCCTGGTACCTCAAGTCCATTCCCGGCGCGCTGGCCCGGCTGGGCACTCGCACCCCCGGTGGCAAGACCTACGACCTGCACCGCGCTGACTACATTCCGGACGAACGGGCCATCGATGTGGGCGTGCGGTTCCTGGTCATGTCCGCACTGCTCAGCGGGTCAGCGTCCTGACCGTACCGGCTGCCCGACGTCTGAGTACAGTGGCCGTATGAGCACGGACAACGATGTTCCAGCGGCCGGTCGCACCGATGGTGAGGCGGGCGGCGACGTGGTCTGGCCGGACGGCCTCGGCTGGGACACCTTGCGGCAAGCCGCGATCGAGGCGGCCGGTCATGCCTACGCTCCCTACTCCAGCTTCCCGGTGGGAGCGGCGGCGCTGGTCGACGACGGCCGCGTGATCCGCGGCTGCAACGTCGAGAACGCCTCGTACGGGCTGACTCTGTGCGCCGAGTGCGGGCTGGTGTCGGCCCTGGCGGCCTCCGGCGGCGGGCGCCTGGTCGCCTTCACCTGCGTCGACGGGCACGGCGCGATTCTGATGCCGTGCGGGCGGTGCCGGCAATTGCTGTACGAGCACGGCGGGCCCGGCCTGATCGTGGAAACCACCTCCGGGCGGCTGCCGATGAGTCGCGTCCTGCCCGACGCCTTCGGTCCGCACGACCTCACCGACCGCGCCTGAGCACCCAGCCTGAGCAGCCAGCCCGAGCGCGCCCGAGCACGAGCGCAGAGAGGATCACCGATGACCGACTCGAAGTCGTCCAACCAAGCCCACGACGTCGTGGACATCATCCGCGCCAAGCGCGACAAGCAAGGACTCAGCGGTGCCCAGATCGACTGGGTGATCGACGCCTACACCCGCGGCGACGTCGCCGACGAGCAGATGAGCGCGCTGGCGATGGCGATCCTGCTCAACGGCATGGACCGCGAGGAGATCTCCCGGTGGACCACCGCGATGATCCGCTCCGGTGAGCGGATGGACTTCTCGGGACTGTCCAAGAAGACCGTGGACAAACACTCCACCGGGGGAGTGGGCGACAAGATCACCCTGCCGCTGGCCCCGCTGGTGGCCTCCTAC
>PDSI01000057.1 GCA_002748415.1 Micrococcales bacterium
CAGCCCCACCGGCAACACCTACCACGTCGACCGGTACACCACCTACCCCAACCACCCCAGCCGCCCCGCGGACCGGGGCACCACCACGCCACCCGCGAACGACCCCGTCTCCCGCGCCCGCCTGTGGCCGCAAGCGCGCACAAGGCAAGAAACACGGACGCCGCCCTGATCTGCCTGCTCGACGCTGCGCCGACGTCTCGCACGCCATGCTCCGCGCCGGCACCCGCCACCCGCAACACGTCCGCAACTCGGGCCCAGCGGCTTGACGAACCCCCATCGGGACCCCCTAACCCCGACTCTGCGACACCCACGATCCGCGCCCCGAGGGTGGCACGAGGGTCATCCTCCGCCGACGAAGAGCATCCGGAGACGGCAATTCTCACGGTTCCGGAGATCGCGGACGATTCGGCGGTGGCACTCGATAAGCCCGCTGATGTCGAGCGTCTCCCGGACTATCTGGACGCGCGATCGGGAAACTCACCCGTCGGGCGTCCCGGGTGGGAAACGGAGTCCTGGCTCATCCGGCCCCGCAGCCGTCGTCGCGCTCGAGCTGGTCCGGTTGCGCTCGCCCACCCAGGTGTTCGGCAAAGAACTCCTCGGCCGCGGCGAACATGACCTCCCGGTTCTGCGGCTTGGCCAACCCGTGGCCCTCGTCGTCGAACAGCAGGTACGAGTGCGGCAGCCCCTTGTCCTTCAACGCGGCGACGATCTGTTCCGCCTCGGCCTGTTTCACCCTCGGGTCGTTGGCGCCTTGCACGATCAGCAACGGCATCCGGATCTGGTCCACGTGCGTCAGCGGCGAGGCCTGGGTCAACAGCTCCGCCTCGGTTTCCGGGTTGCCGACTCGCTGATGCATGAGCGCGATCATCGGCTTCCAGTACTCCGGAACCGAGGCCAGCAGCGTGTGCAGATTGGACGGGCCCACCACGTCCACCCCGCAGCGGAACAGTTGCGGGGTGAACACCGCAGCCGCCAGCACCGCGTACCCGCCGTAGGAACCGCCGTAGATCCCGACCCGGTCCGGGTCCACCCACTCCTGGTTCACCACGTACTCCACGGCGTCGGACACATCGTCCTGCATCGCCTTGCCCCACTGCTTGTTTCCGGCGTTGAGGAACTCCTTGCCGTACCCGGTGGAACCGCGGAAGTTCACCTGCACACAGACGTAACCCCGGTTGGCCAGCCATTGCACCTGCGGGTCGAAGTCCCAGCTGTCCCGCGCCCACGGGCCACCGTGCACCATGACCACGCACGGCAGCCCGGTCCGCCGCACCCCGACCGGGAAGGTCACGTAGCCGTGGATGGTCAACCCGTCGCGGGCAATGAACGAGAACGGCTCCACCGGCGCCAACGATCCGGTCGGCAAGTCGGCCAGGTCTTGACGATGCGGGAACAGGAACGTGGCCTGTCCACAGCTGCTGTCGTAGATCCAGTACTGCACCGCCCCGTTGCTGGGCGCCACCGACACCGTCCACCACTGCCCGCTACGTTCGCGACGACCGATAGACAATTCTCCGTCAGTCAACGCGCGCAGGTTGGCGATGTGCTCAGCCAGCGCGTCGTCCAGCACCTGGATGTCCTGGCGGGCCCGCTGCACCTCGACCGCCTGCACCTCAAGGGTTTCCGGATCCTGCCAGACGTCGGACACGTCGTACTGCGGATCCTGGGCCAGTACCTCGACCCGCCCATCGGACAGGTCGTGGCGTTCCAGCCGGGTCGCGTTCTGGCCGATGCTGGACAGCATCAGCAGCGCCCCCGAGCGAGTGAAGCCGACCGGGCCGGTGGAAGCGGAGTCCTCCGCCGGGATCTGCAGGTAGGGCTGGTAGGCACCCTCGGCACCCAGATGCAACACCGTGGACCCGTCGGGGTTCATCGTCAGGCCGCCACGCAGCTTCAGCTGCGGGTCGATCAACCACTGCAGGAAGCCTGGGTTCTCCGCGACCAGTGACACCTCACCGGTAGTCAGATCGAGCCGGTGCACGTCGTGCAACTGCTGCACCCGGTCGTTGACGCCCAAAAGCACCGTCGTCGGGTTCCACCTGTTGTGGGCGAGCAACCGGGCCTGAATACCGTCCTGCGCGGTGATCAACTGAGCAGGGGATTCCGGATCGTCCAGGTCGAGCAGATAGACCCGCCAGTTTTCGTCGCCCCCGCTGTCCTGCAGGTACAGCAGGTGCCGGTCATCGTGGCAGAACATGAAGGTCCGCACGCCACGGTCCCGGTCGTGGGTGATGGCCTGGGCCTGCTGCGGCTCCGAACGCGGCGCCACCCACACGTTGAGCACCCCGTCCTCGGGCGCGACCCAACCCACCCTGGTGCCGTCCGGAGAGATTGCCACACCCGCGTGATCGGGGTTGCCGAACAGAACGGAACGGGGGATCAGTGGCGCAGCGCTCACATGTGCAGACACCGGGACATGGTCGCACAGGTACCCGGGGACGCACCCGGGAACCTCTGGCGATGATGTTGTCCGGTGGATGCGACCGGATAAGGTTGCAAGCCATCCGCACCTGCGGCGGAGACCACGAACGGCGAACCCGAGGCCAACGGAGGTGGATGTGCTTCTCGTCCTGGCGATCCACATCGTTGCCACCGCAGTGGTCGCCGCGTTGTCGCCTCGCCTGGGGCCGAAGGTCCTGTTGGTGGCCGCCGTGGCGCCGCTGTCCGGCGTCGCCCTCATGCTGGCGAACCTGGACACCGCACAGCACGGCCACATACACACGGAGAGCATCAGCTGGGTACCCGGGCTGGAGCTGGACATCGCCATGCGGATGGACCCACTGGGCTGGCTGATGCTGGTCCTGGTCAGCGGGGTCGGCGCGGCCATCTTCGTGTACTCCGCCTGGTACATGCACCGCGGTACCCAGCTGAACCGGTTGGCGTGGGCGCTCACGGCGTTCGCCGGCGCCATGTTCGGGCTGGTGCTCACCGACGACGTCATCATGCTGTACGTCTTCTGGGAGCTGACCAGCGTCACCTCGTTCCTGCTCATCGGCCTGGACGACGAGCAACGCAAGGCCCGTGCCGCCGCGCGGCAGGCGATGCTGGTCACCGTCCTGGGCGGCTTGGCGATGCTCGTCGGGCTGATCATGCTGGCCACCGACGCGGGCAGCACCCGCATCTCCGACATCATCGCCGACCCGCCGCACGGCGGATACGCCGAGATCGCCGTTGCGCTGCTACTGCTCGGCGCCGTCACCAAGTCGGCACAAGTTCCGTTCCACATCTGGCTGCCTGCCGCGATGGCGGCGCCGACCCCGGTCAGCGCCTACCTGCACGCGGCGGCGATGGTCAAGGCCGGTATCTACCTGGTAGCCCGGTTCGCTCCCGCGTTCGCGGAGACCATCGCGTGGTGGCGCCCCACGCTGGCGGCGTTCGGCATCGCGACGATGATCGTCGGCGGCTGGCGGGCCTTGCGCCAGCACGACCTGAAGACCCTGACCGCGTACTCCACGGTGAGCCAGCTCGGGTTCATCATGACGGTGGCAGCCTGGGGCACCTACCCGGCCGCGACCGCCTTCACCGCGCTGCTGATCACCCACGGTATGGCCAAGGCGGCGCTGTTCATGGTCGTCGGGGCGGTTGACCACGCCACCCACACCCGCGACCTGCGCCGGCTGGACGGGTTGTACCGGCAGATGCCCGTCACCGCTGCTCTCGCTGCCCTGGTAGCAGCGTCGATGGCCGGGGTGCCGCTGCTGGTCGGATTCATCGCCAAGGAAGAGGTGCTGGCCGCGATCAACGAGACCGACGGGCCGGTCGCGACGACCGTACTGATCAGCATGATCCTCGGCAGCGCGCTGACCATGGCCTACTCGCTGCGGCTGTGGTGGGGAGCATTCGGCCCCAAGCAGCTGACCGGCAACGACTACGACCGGCCGACGACCGAGGCAACCGTCGTACCGGCCGAGCGGATCCATAGGCCCGAGCTAGGGCTGGTCGCTCCGATCGGGGTGCTGGCGCTGAGCAGCCTGCTGCTGGGTGTCGTGCCCGGGCTCCTCGACGGTCTCGGATCGGGCATGGCGCACCCGGTCGACGCCCACGCGCACCCCCACTACGCCTTCTGGCACGGTGTCCAGCCGGAATTGGGGATGTCGGGCACAGCCATCCTCTGCGGCATCCTCCTGTTCGCCGCCAGGCCCCGGTTCGCCCAGCTGCAGAACGAGTTCCACGAGTCGAAACCCGAATACCTGGACGCGGAGAAGGGCTACCAGGCCAGCATCCAGTTCGTGCGCTGGGTATCCTTCCGGGTCACCGGCCGGACGCAGACGGGCTCACTGCCGCAATACCTGGGCCTGACCGCACTGCTGTGTGCCGGCGTGCCCGGGATCCTGGTGCTGGCTCTCGGCGGTGACCTGAGCGGAATCCCGTTGACCCAAAGCCTGCAACAGGGCACGGTGGCGCTGTTCATCACCGGGACAGCGGCACTGACGGTGGCCATGCGGCAACGATTGGCCGCAGCCTTGGCCCTGGGCGCCGTCGGCTGCGGGGTCGCCCTGCTGTTCGTGCTGTACGGCGCCCCGGACCTGGCACTGACCCAGTTCCTGGTGGAGACCTTGTCACTGGTGGTCTTCCTGCTGGTACTACGGCTGCTGCCCCGCGAGTTCCCACCGCTGCGCAGCCAGCTGACCCAGTGGATCCGGGCCGCGATCGCGGTCTTCGTCGGGGTGAGCATGGGCATCCTGGGCCTGCTCGCGGGCGCCGCCCGGGTCGGTGACACCGTGGCACAAGACCTGGTCGAGCGGTCCTACCCCGACGCGCACGGACGCAACATCGTCAACGTCATCCTGGTGGACTTCCGGGGTTTCGACACCTACGGCGAGATCACGGTCGTGCTGACCGCGGCGGTCGGTATCGCCACCCTCGTGCTCACCCTGCGCGAAGACAAAGCCCGACCGGAGGACGTGATCAACCCGGCGGCCAGCCGCTGGCAGCATTCGACGATCCTGGACCGGGTGGTCCGGGTGCTGTTCCATGTGGTGATCGTGGTCTCGCTGTACTTCCTCATGGCTGGCCACAACAACCCCGGTGGCGGCTTCATCGGTGGCCTGGTCGCCGGTGGCGCCTTCGTCATGGTGTACCTGACCGGAACAGTTGATGTGCGGACGCTGCTGCCGGTGCGGGCGGGCGCTGTCCTCGGCGGCGGGCTGGTACTCAGCAGCATCGGTGTGCTGGTTCCCTGGCTGTTCGGCCGGCAGGTGCTGGAAAGCGGCTACTTCTCCGGGGAGACCATCCTGGGCAAGTTCGGGATCTCCAGCGTGGTGGTGTTCGACACCGGCGTCTACCTGATCGTGGTCGGCATGATCCTCACCGTCCTGATCACCTTCGCCGCCCGGCCCGACGCGGCGCTGGTGGGCCTGGAGCAGCAAGCGGACGAAGAGACGGCCACGACGTCCGGCGTCCACCGACGGCCACCCAGCGGCCACCGGAGGGACGCCGGATGAACTCCCCGATCCTGTCGACGATCACCCAGCTGGCTGTCGGTTTCCCCACCGCCGAGGACAACCCCGCCGACGCGGTCACCTTGGCCCCGACCGGCAGCACGTACGCGATGGCGCTCATCGTCGCCGCGCTGTTCGGGGCCGGCAGCTACCTGATCATGCAGCGGGCCCTGACCAGGGTCATCATCGGACTCGGCCTGATCACCCACGGCGGCAACGTGCTGCTGCTGATGGCGGGCGGCTACGAGGGGTCCGGGCCGTTCCTGGAGGCCGACCATCAGCACCGCACCATCGCCGACCCGCTGCCCCAGGCGTTCGCCCTGACCGCCATCGTCATCGCATTCGCGGTCACCGCATTCCTGCTGGCACTGGCCTACCGTTCCTACGCCTTCACCCACGACGACCTGGTCCAGGACGACGTCGAGGACCGACGCATCGGCCACGACCACACGCAGGAGGCTGAGGAGGAATGAGGGACGCGCTTCTCGACCTCGCCCGGGCCATCCCGGAAGGGGTGGCCGTCGGGACACCGATCGCGGTGCCCATCACGGCGGCAGCGATATCGCTGCTGCTCGGTGTGCAGGCCCGGCGCTGGTTGTCGTTCCTGACCCTGTCCACAGTCACCGTCGTCGCGACACTGCTGGCGATCCGGGTCGACGCGGACGGACCGATCGCCGTCCAGGCCGGCGGCTGGGACGCCCCGTTCGGGATCACCCTGGTGGCGGACCGGTTGTCCGCAGCCCTCATCGTCACCTCGCTGGTGATGCTGCTGCTGGTCCTGCTCTACGCAACCGGGCAGGGCGTGACCGGAGACCCGTACGCCGACCGGGCCACCTACGCTTTCCACCCGTCCTACATGGCACTGAGCGCCGGGGTGTGCTTCGCGTTCCTCACCGGCGACCTGTTCAACCTGTTCGTCGCCTTCGAAGTCATGCTCACCGCCTCCTACGTGCTGTTCTCGATGCGCGCGGACAGCAAGGCGGTGCGATCCTCGATGACCTACATCGTGGTCTCGCTGCTGGCCTCCGGGCTGTTCGTCAGCACGGTCGGGCTGGTCTACGCGGCCACCGGAACCGTGAACTTCGCCCAGCTCGGCAGCGTCATGGCGCAGGTCGACGAGCCGGTGCGGGTAGCGCTGGCCATCATGCTGATGCTGGTGTTCGGCATCAAAGCGGCCTTGTTCCCGCTGTACTTCTGGCTGCCGGACTCCTACCCCACCACCCCGGCCCCGGTCACCGCCGTATTCGCCGGCCTGCTCACCAAGGTCGGCGTGTACGCGATCCTGCGCTCACAGCTGTTCATATTCGACTCCGAACGGCACATCACCGGGCCGATCCTGCTCGCCTTGGCCGGTGCCACCCTCTTGTTCGGCATCCTCGGGGCGATCGCGCAGAACGAGATCAAGCGCCTGCTCACCTTCATCATCGTCAGCCACATCGGCTTCATGATCATGGGCCTGGGCCTGCACGCCGTGGCCGCGGTGGCCGGCGCCGTGTTCTACATCGTCCACCACATCGTCATGCAGACCAGCATCTTCTGTGTGGAAGGGCTGATCGAGCGGCGAACCGGCACCAGCCAGATGGACAAGATCCGCGGACTCGCGCACCGCTCACCGCTGCTCGCGGTGTTGTTCGCGCTCCCGGCCATGTCGCTGGCCGGGTTCCCGCCGTTCTCCGGGTTCGTCGGCAAGATCGCGCTGTTCCGGGCCGGCGTGCAGGAGTCGTCCTGGGGGATCGTGGCCATGGCCGCTTTGGTCAGCCTGCTCACCGTCTTCGCCCTGTCCAAGGTGTGGGTGCGCTCGTTCTGGGGCAAGGAGTCCGCTGTGGTCGGTGACCCGGACCCGACCGACGAACTCGACTTGGGCGTGCGGACCGTGCCGCGGGCGATGACGGCCGCGACGGTTGCCGCAGTGGCGGCCGGGCTGGCCATCCCGCTGTTCGGCGGGCCGTTGTACGCCTACTCGGAGCGGGCCGCACAGGGCCTGGTGTCCGGGCAGGAGTACGTCACCGAGGTCCTCGGAGCGCAGCCATGAGCCGATTGGGCACGCTGGGATGGGCCGCCGTGCTGTGGGTGCTGCTGTGGGGTGAGGTCTCCTGGGCCAACATCGCCGGCGGGCTCGCTGCCGGTTCGGTGACCCTGATGCTCACGAAGATGCCGCCGACGGTGGACCATCTGAAGCTGCAGCCGGTGGCCGCCGTGGCCTACGGGGCCAGATTCGTCATCGACCTGATCCTGGCCAGCGTGCAGGTGGCCAGGCAGGTGTTCTGGCCGATCGACCGGTTACGCCCTGGCATCATCGAGGTTCCGATGCACACGACGGACGAGCTCGTGCTCACATTCGTGGCCAACACCATCACCCTGACCCCCGGCACGATGACGATCGACATGGACACCGCGGGCGCGCGGCTGTTCGTGCACGCGCTGCATCTGGACCCACAGACCGGGGTACAAGAAGTCATCGATTCGGCACACACCTACGAACGGCACACGGCCCGGTGCCTGCGCCGCGACCTGGACACCGAGGTGATCCGATGACCGGTCTCACGTACAACCTCGCGATGGGCGCACTGGCGGTGGCCGCCACGCTGTTCCTGATCCGGCTGTTCCGCGGGCCCACCAACGCGGACCGGATCATCGCATTGGACAGCATCCTCGTGGCGGTCGTCGGTGGCGTTTCCATCGAACTGGCGCGCACCGGTTCCACCCGGTTCGCCCCGATCCTGGTGGCCCTGTCGATGCTGGCGTTCCTGGGTACCACGGCAGTGGCCAGGTTCCTTGAACGGCTGGCCGCACCCGCGACCGAACAGGAGGAGACGTGATCCGAACCGTCATCTCCAGTGTCCTCGTGCTGTCCGGGGTGGGCCTGGTCCTGCTGGCCGCGATCGGATTGCTGCGCTTCCCGGACGCGTTGACCCGTATGCACGCTCAGACCAAACCCACCGTGCTCGGGTTCCTCCTGCTCATCGCCGGAGTCGCCGTCGATACCTGGGATCTGCGCATGACCGGGCCGTTGATCCTGGTGGCGCTGCTGCAGGTGCTGACCGCCCCGGCGGGAGCGCACATGATCGGCCGGGCCGCCCACCGCGACCTCGGTTTCACCCCGATTCTGGTGCGGGACGATCTGGCTGCTCGGGATAGAGTCGTGACGGACGCACCAGACACCGACGCCCAGCAGCGTCGGCCGACCGACCCGTGAGCAAGCGAAGCGAGGCACCATCATGAGCCAGCAGCAGCTGACCGACACCACGCGTGACGCCCTACCCGGCAGCAATCGCACCATCGGCCAACTCGTTGCCGATGCTTCCCGGGACACCTCCACCCTGGTCCGCCACGAGATCGCGTTGGCCAAGGCGGAGTTGAAGGACAGCGCGGTGAAGGCCGGCACCGGCATCGGGCTGCTCGCCGGGGCCGCCGTTCTCGGCTTCGTCGGTTTCCTGATCCTGTGCATCGCGGCCGCTTGGGGCCTGATCGCGGCGGGGCTGGCCAACTGGGCCGCCTTCGGCATCGTCGCCCTGGTGTTGTTCGTCATCGCGACCATCCTGGCGCTCGTCGGGCGTCGCGAGGTCTCCAAGGCTGGCCCGCCGCACAAGGCCATCGATAGCTCCAAGAAAACCGCAGACGTCTTGAAGGGCAACCTCTGACGTCCGCCGCCGACGTCTCCGCCGTCCTGGACGACGGGCCGTGGCGACACCGGTTCGTACCGGCCAACGGCAGCCGGTTCCACGTGGTCGAAACCGGCCCGGACAACGGATGGGTCGTGGTGCTGCTACACGGGTTCCCACAGTTCTGGTGGTCGTGGCGGCACGTGCTACCGGTTCTCGGCGAAGCCGGCCATCGGACGATCGCGATGGACCTGCGCGGAGTGGGCGGCTCGGACAAACCACCCCGCGGCTACGACACACCGACGCTGGTGCGAGACGTGACCGGTGTGGTGCGGGGGCTCGGCGCCAACCGGGCGGTCCTCGTCGCTGCCGGCTGGTCGTCATGGATCGCTTGGGCGGCACCTGTTTTCGTGCCCCCGATGATCACCGGAATCGCCGTCGTCGGGGGTATGCACCCGCTGCCCGCCTACCGCAGCACTGTGCACCGCCGGCATCTGAGGGGCTTGGCCCGGGTCGCCCAGTTGCAGGTGCCGCGGCGGCCGGAGTACGCACTGCAGCGCGGTGGCCTGGTGCGTGACCTGTTGGATACGTGGTCAGGTGGGTCCTGGCCGAGCGAACCGGAGGTCCGCCGCTACGAGGAAGCGATGCGCATCCCCGCCGCCGCCCACTGCAGCCTGGAATCGTTTCGCTGGGCGGCCAGGTCCCGGCTGCGGCCGGACGGGGCCAGGTTCAGGTCCCGGCTGGACACCCCGCTGCGCATCCCGGTGCGACAGCTGCACGGGACGCTCGACGGCGCTTTTTCACCGGACGCGGCCCGCATGTCGGGGGTTTTCGCCCAGGGCGGCTACGAGTTCAGTGAGTTGCCCAGCGTCGGCCACTTCCTTGCCGATGAGGCGCCCCAGCAGGTCAGCGACGCTCTACTCGACTGGCTTGACAGGCTGCCAAGCACGTAGTCCGGCGCCCGGGCCGGCGCTACCCATGATTCACCAGGTCACGGGATCGGCCGCACAACCGATCTGTCCCAGGGTTTCTCCAATCCGGACAGGGCGAACAGCTTGGACAGCAACCCGGCGGTGAATCCCCAGACGAAAAGCCCGTCGACCTCGAACCCCGGTCCGCGGCGGCCGCGCGACAGCGCGGTGCTGAACCGGTTGGCAGGCGCCAGCATCCCGGGAACCGATGCGACGACCACGCTGTCCACCTCGGCCGGCGCGGCCGGCCATACCGGGCCTGGTTCACGCCACCAGGCCACCACCGGGGTCACGTCGAAGTGTGAGGGCGGTAAGTACACCGGGGGGAGCACTGCCATCAGGTCGACACCAGCCGGGTCCAGCCCGGTTTCCTCGTTCGCCTCCCGGATCGCGGCCGCTGCCGGACAGGGATCGCCGGGGTCGACGCTGCCACCGGGGAAAGCCACTTGGCCGGCATGACTGCGCATCTTGCTGGCCCGTCTGGTCAGCAGCACCCCACCCCGGCCGTCCGCACCGGGCCCGAACAACATGAGCACCGCGGCATGACGGGCCGGGCCGGCGCCCGGTGGCGGCTGTAACACGGACAAGTCAGTGGAGACGATGTTCGGCAAGGCACCGGCGATCTGCCGGGCCCAGCCGGGTAGCGCGGCGAGCCCGGATGCGGGTACCGCCTGCGACAGTTCGGACTCAGCCACGGCCGCGTCCCCGCATGGGTGCCTCGGCCGGGCGCCGCCTGGTCAGGACACAACGTGGTGGCAGCACCGCGCGGCGGCGGCCCGCCAGGGCTGACAGGACAACGACGCGACGCACTCTCACACCATAGCTGCGGCACCGGCCGGACCCCTCACACGCAGGGACCAGCGAGGCGGTCCCTCCTGTCCGGTGTTCGCTGCGTATGTCCCGCTGCCGAGCGAGTGAGCAACTGCGCGCCTGCTCAAGCGGGCGAAATGATACGACGACGTGAGCAGCATGTCCACCCCGGATGAGATATCGCAGTTGCAGTCGCGCCGGCGCACGCTGCAGCGGCAGGTGCTGGCCACGAGATCGATCCTGCGCGTGGCGCAAGCGCACTTCGATGTAGCTGTCGCGCATCTGATGCTGCCCGGCCACGAGGCATTGGCCACGCTGCCGACGACCCGCAGCGGCCAAGCGCCACCGGCGAACGATCTGCTGGCCGCGCTGCAACCCGGGGGCCGGGCCGGGCTGCACACGCTGGCAACCGTCTTGCAGGACATCCAGCGCTACACACAGGACCTTGACTCCGAGTTGAACGATCTGACCGAATCTCTTGTCTCGTCGCTGCAGGAGAATCCGTCGGCCTGCCTGCCGATCCAGTCGTAGTTGTGCCGCGGCGCCACGCCCATCCGCACGAGCCGACTACCGCCGCTAACAGGGATGTGGCAGAGTCATGTGAGACTTGAACCACAGCTCAAGAAGTAGGAGCCTCAGGTGAATCCTGACTTGGTGCGAATGGCACCGCTGTTCGCCTCGCTGAGCGACGAAGAAGTTGCCGCTTTACGTGCTTCCATGGTTCCGCACCACCTGCCCCGCGGTGCGGTTCTGTTTCGCGAGGGGGACGCTGGCGACCGGCTGTACGTGATCGTCATGGGCAAGGTGAAGTTGGGCCGCACCAGCGGAGACGGTCGGGACAACCTGATGGCCATCCTGGGACCGGGCGAGATGTTCGGCGAGTTGTCCTTGTTCGATCCCGGCGCGCGGTCGTTGACGGCCACCGCCATCTCGGAAACCGAGCTCATCGGCTTGGGCAGCGAAGACCTGGACAGTTACCTCACCGACCACCCCGATGTGGCCAAGCACTTGCTGCGGGCACTCGGCCAGCGGCTGCGGCGCACCAACGAGTCACTGGCCGACCTGGTGTTCTCCGATGTACCGGGCCGGGTGGCCAAAGCGGTCCTCGACCTGGCTCGCCGGTTCGGGCGGCCGGTCGACGGAGGCACTCTGGTCACCCACGACCTGACCCAGGAGGAGCTGGCCCAGCTGGTCGGGGCGTCCCGGGAGACCGTGAACAAGGCGCTGGCCGATTTCGTCGGCCGCGGCTGGATCCGGCTGGAGGCGCGGGCCGTTATGGTGCTGGACGCGGAGAAGCTCAGCAAGCGAGCACGGTGAGCTGCGGGCACAACTTCGGCCAGTTGTCCATCTAGCCATGTCGCGGCAACTGTGCCATCTTCGTGTATACCAGTTTGTTTTCGGCGTGAGGCAACGGGGCATCAGGCGGGCGAGCTGCAGTGGTGCGGGAGGCATACGATGACCAGCACGAGCCCTGGGGGTCCTCGCCTGGACGGTGAGGTCAGCGACGAAGAGGCTCTGCTGAGCTTCGTGGCCTCGGACGTGGCCGAGTCGCCCGACCCATCCGGTCAGCAGTGGCGGCCCGAACCGTTGAGCCTGGAGCGGCTGGCGGACCTGGCCGGCATGACACCTCGCAATGTGCGCGCCTACCAGCAGCGCGGATTGCTCGCCCCACCGAAGCGGTCCGGACGAAACGCCTGGTACTCCTGGGACCATCTGGCCCGGCTGCGCTTGGTCAGCGCGTTGCACGAGCACGGGCTGACGTTGAAGGTCATCGCCGATCTGGTCGAGCGGGGAGCCGCGGATGCCGAATTGGCGCGGTTGGACCGCGAGGAGTTGTCCGCGACGTGGGCGAAGTCGACGCGGGTCCCGATGGCACCCGGGGTGGCACAGTGGTTGACCGAGGACGCCAAGACCCTGCGCCGGCAATTGCTCGACGTAGGCCTGATCGAGGAACGAGACGGGGTGCTGTTCGCCAGTGCGGCAGGCCTCGGGGTGGCGGCTGCACTGAGCCGCAGGGATGTACACCCGGGGCGAACCGCCCACATCGCCGTGACCGTGGCCGCGGCCGCCAAAGAGTCGGTGCAGGCCATCTTGGGACATAGCGAGACGCTGGGGCAACGCATGAGCCAGGACGAGTACGAGGAAGTCTGTTCGTTGCTGATGCAGTTCGCAGCCACCTGCTTCGCCGACGTCTTGCGCACGCAGTTGTGCGACCAAGCGGCCGGCGACCCCCCGGGGTCTGACGCCCGCGCACCCCGACCTCGCCGTTGCCGGCTGACTCAGTCGGCGGGCGGCGCCACCGAGTCCCGGACCACCAGCCGGCACGGCAACTGGACCAGTTCCGGCTCATG
The DNA here is from genome assembly GCA_002748415.1 of Micrococcales bacterium. Classification (GTDB taxonomy): domain Bacteria; phylum Actinomycetota; class Actinomycetes; order Actinomycetales; family CAWJMD01. Next base: position 13,176 of record PDSI01000057.1, read on the forward strand.
CACGTAGCCCGGTGGGGTGTCCAGCATGTCCACCAGCCGAAGCGTCGCCAACCGGCCCATCTCGTAGTGCGGTAGTGCCAGTGTGGTCAGTCCGGGGCGCAGTTCGTCGGCGATCAGCTGCTGATCGTCGAAGCCCACCACGGACAGCTCCCGGGGTATGGCAAGGCCCAGCGCATCCGCGGCTCTGTACACCCCCAACGCCATCCGGTCGTTGAAAGCGAACAACGCGGTCGGCCGGTCCGGCCGACTGAGCAGGCGTCGCGCGGCACCTTCACCGAAAGCGGAATCCCGAAGGTTGTGCGTGCCCGGGTGGGCCACGATCAACGACTCGTCCAAACAGCCTGCGGCCCGCATGGTTTCGATGAATGCGTGCGCGCGCAGACCGCTGGCGGTCGCGTGCGGGCGTCCACGCAGGTGCCCGATGCGGTGGTGTCCGGCCGCCAACAGAGCCTCGGTGGCGGTAGTGGCGGCCGCGGACTCGGCCGGTACGAATGACGGTCCTGCGGTGCCGATATGCATATCGACGCCGACAACGTGCTGGCCCTCCAGCGCGACGGGGACCTCGCATTCCTGATGCGACATGGCCGCATACAGGAACCCGTCGACCTGCCGCGCCGACAACGCTTGCACGAGATCGTTTTCATGGCGGGTGTCGCCTTCGGTATTGACGATGAGCAACAGGTGTTCTCGCGACCAGGCGGCCTCTTGTGCACCCTGGATGATCCCCGTCGCGTAGGGGCTGGACGCGACGTAGTCGCTGATCATCCCGATCAACTGGGTGCGGTTCGTACGCAAGCTGCGAGCGGTCAGGTTGGGCTGATAGCCGAGTTCTGCCGCAGCCCGGCGCACGGCTTCGGAGGTCTGGGGAGAGATTCGTGTCGTGCTCTTGTTCAGGACCATGGACACGGTCGCAGTGGATACTCCGGCGCGGGCGGCAACGTCCTTGAGCCGGGGGCGTCCGGGATTGGGCATATTACTGACCCTATCCCCATCGGATCTGCAACCGCCCGACGCACCTGCCGCCGCGCAACGATGCGTTGCGGGTCAGGGCATCTCGGTTACAGCACCGCCGCAATCAGCTCCAGCTCCACCGGCACATCCAGTGGAAGCACGGCAACGCCGACCGCGCTGCGGGCGTGGCGACCATGCTCGCCCAGCACCTCGCCGAGGAACTCACTGGCGCCGTCGATCACGGCCGGCTGCCCGGTGAAACCGGGGTCACTGGACACGAATCCGGTCAGCTTGAGGATCCGCACGGTTTCCAGGTCCGCCTGGCCTGCCAGCGCCGACAAGGCGTTGAGTGCGCAATACCTGGCCAGCTCGGTCGCCCGTTGCGGGCTGACACACCCCGCATGCTCACCGACCTTGCCGTGGTCGGTCAGCTGCCCGTCGATAAACGGCAGCTGCCCGGACACGTAGATCGTGTGCCCGGTCCGCAGCGCCGGCACGTAGGCGGCAAGCGGCGCGGTCACCGGCGGCAGCGACAGGCCTGCGGCGGCGATGCGTTCGTGGACCATCGACGGCATCGTTGACCGTTTCAGTCCTTGGGACGCTTGAGGTAGGCGACTAGGTTGTCACCGGTAGGTCCCGGGATCACGGTCACCAGTTCCCAGCCGTCCTCACCCCACTGATCGAGGATCTGCTTGGTGGCGTGGATGAGCAGCGGTACCGACGCGTACTCGAACTTGGTCATGGACCCACCTTAACGGCCGCCGCCCGCGATCCGGTGGCGGCCGCAACGGGCTCAGCCCCGCCCGGTGGACAAGAATTCGCACCCCCGGACGTGGTCGTTGACCAGGCCCATCGCCTGCATGAAGGCATACGTCGTGGTGGGCCCGACGTAGCGGAACCCGCGGCGCTTCAGCTCCTTGGACAACGCGACGGCCTCCGGGCAGGTGGTAGGTACCGCGGCCTGCGGATCGAGACCCGGTTCCCGGTGCGGACTGTGCTGCTGCACCAGGGCGGCCAGGGTTTCGCCGCGCTCATGCATGCCGGTCAGCGCCCTCGCGCCGGCCACGGTGGCCTCGATCTTGCCGCGGTGCCGCACGATTCCGGTATCGGCCAGCAACCGGGCCACATCCTGCTCGTCGAACCCGGCCACCACCGCAGGCTCGAAACCGGCGAACGCCGCGCGGAAGTTGTCTCGCTTGCGCAGGATGGTCAGCCACGACAACCCGGCCTGGAACCCTTCCAGACAGAGCTTCTCGAACAGCCGGACCTCATCGGTCACCGGCCGGCCCCACTCCTGGTCGTGGTACGTCACGTAGTCGTCGTGACCCGCGCACCACCAGCACCTGGCCCGCCCGTCCTCACCCCGAAACAAGCCCATCGCCATGGTGGCCCCTTCCGCCTGCCCGTCGGGCGCCAACGATCGGCACAGCGCGGCACCGAACGCGATGACACGAACCCGCACGTCAGGCAAGTCGCCCACACCTTCTAGCCTCAACCCGGCAGTGACTACACTATTGCCACCACTAGCTGAATAGTACTTTTCCTCACCCCTGACCTACCAAGAGGGGCTATCCTTCACAACGGAGGTAGCGAAATGAGCCCAGTCGGCGGGTCTGCCGCGCGTAGGCTCCGGGGTGCGCCGGGCCGCTCGCCGAACATCGACGTTATGTGTGTCTGCGGGAGAACCTACAAGATCCAGGAAAGCGCCTTGGACCTGTCCGCGTGCCCCAACCAGAAGTGCGCCACGCCGACACGCGACTTGCCCAAGAGTCATCGCGTAGTCGTGAGTGAGGGATCTGAGCAAGCCTGATCTCGGGGATTCGCGGTGAGGACACACCGCGTGGAGATGTAGGGCGGGCCCGGCCAGGGCATTGATCATGCGGTCGATACGCCCGCACAATCACCAGGAAGCCAGGCCACTGTTGCCAGCGCCAGCTATCGCGGTAGTTCGACGCCATTGCGGAATGGATCACTGACCTGCCCACCGCAGCTCGGGCCGGCCCCTGGGGTTGACAAGTGCGGTCCCGGTCGGGGCTTGCCAACAACGCGCGCGCTCCGGGCAAGACATACCGGCCAAGCAAGCCAGCTACTGAAAAACACTCATGGCTACGCATGGACCCGGCGACTTGCCGAGCGTGTGATCGAGTTCGAATCCGCAGCGCTATAGCCTGCTGCCATCGTTGAAGCACTGAAGGAGTTCGGAACCCGGCTGCAGGTAGTAGGCCTGCTGCCGACGCTGCTCGCTGTCGGCGTCATTGCGTTCATGTTGGCGGCCGACGCGCCAGCTGAGCCACTGTCATGGGAGAACATGACTGCCGCCGCAGTTTCGATAGGCCTTTCGGGAACGCTTGTCATAACGGCGGTCTCAGCAGCGGTCGCTGTTTCACTACAACCTCTTCAATTTCGACTTGTTCAGTTACTGGAAGGCTATTGGCCGACATGGATACCACCCCTCCTTGCTCGCATTGGAATTTGGAGCGAATGCCGGCGGAGAAATCGAATGAGGCGCCGCCTCGCAATGGACAGCAAGCTAGCCAGCACTAGTATCGCCGGAATCGCTGCACTTGAGCGAAGTCAGACTGCAGAGGTCCAGATCCGAGAACGTTTCCCCGAGGATGAACGAACGCTTCCAACAGCACTAGTGTTGCGTGTCGTTAGTTGCTTTATGGTTGGTGGTTCGGAAGAATGTGTTTATGGCGAATTATCCGGCCCCAGCATTGACACTC
>PDSI01000058.1 GCA_002748415.1 Micrococcales bacterium
CACTTCACAGCCCGACAGGGCTCGTAGAACATCCATTTTGGGCCCTCTTGATCGTTGGGATCTGGTCCTTGGCCCGCCTGTCATACCTCTCCGCAGTTGAGTCTGCGATCGCCCACGGACTTGATGTCGAAGTCGCCATCGACTTGTACCGTGCGAAAGTGATTGACGCAATGAGGCTGCCCCTACCGGATAAAATGTCGCGAGAACGACGCGTATTCCGTCGGCTATGCGGCCTGTTCCGGACTCACGGGGTTTCAAGCCAGGAGTTCGTTTTCCGTGCCGAGCCACCGGTCATGTGAATCAGGGTGGGCAGTTTCCCGGACCTTCGCCGTTGAGTGTGGCGTGCGCTACGACACGCCGAGGCTACTGTTCGCGGGTTTCGGCGCCCCGAGCGGCCGCGCCGGCGTGGCGCGGTTCACGTGCTGGCGCGAGAGTGGGCGAGAGCCGTCTATGGTTGGGCTGTGCCGCCTCTGCCGAACCTGGATGAGCATCCCCCGGTCAGGTTGCACATCGTCACCGGCAAGGGCGGCACCGGCAAGACCACGGTGGCCTGCGCCTTGGCGTTCGCGCTGGCGAGCGCGGGCAAACGGGTCCTGGTGTGCGAGGTCGAGGGCCGGCAGGGGCTGTCCGAGCCACTGGACGTCCCCCACCTGGACTACACCGAGGCCACGGTCCCGCATCCAGGCCCCGGCACCGTGCTGGCCACCGCGATCGACCCGGAACCGGCCCTGGGTGAGTACCTGGCCAAGTTCTACAAGGCATCCCCGGTGGGCGCCGTGCTGCGCCGCAGTGGGGCGGTCGACTTCGTCACCACGATCGCCCCCGGGCTGCGCGACGTCCTGCTCACCGGAAAAGTCTACGAAGCCGCCCGTCGCCGCGAACGCGGCCGCAACCGAGCACACGTCTTCGACGCGGTAGTCATGGACGCCCCGCCCACCGGGCGGATCGGGCGATTCCTCAACGTGACGGCGGAGGTGTCCAGCCTGGCCAAGGTCGGGCCGATCCACAGCCAGGCCACCTCGATCGCGGCCCTGTTGCGTTCGCCGGAGACGGCCGTGCACATCGTCACACTGCTGGAAGATATGCCCGTGCAAGAAACCGTCGAAGCGGTGCAGGAACTCTCCGAGCTGGGCGTCGCCGTCGGCTCGATCATCGCCAATCAGGTGGAGCCGGCACTGCTGGACCGGCCCCTGGCCGACCTGCTGGCGGCCGGGGAGGACGCTTCGCGGCAGGTGCAGGAGGGGCTGGTGGCCGCGGGGCTGGTACGGCCCGACCGGCGCACGGGCCCTCCGGCGCGACGCACCGCGCGGGCGCTCATCGACGATGCGGCCGCATCGCTGCGCCGGGCCGAAGCCCAACAGCAGGCGCGCGCCCTGCTCGCCCAATCGGGAACCCCGATTGTCGATATTCTCTGGCGGCCGGTGCGATCGGCGCACGCATTGGCCACGGACGTGGCCGCCGGCCTTGCTGGCTCGGAACTGATATGACTGATCTTGTATGACTGATCTTGGCGAGTTGCTGGCCGACCGGTCGGTCACCACGATCATCTGTTGCGGATCCGGCGGGGTCGGCAAGACCAGCACCTCCGCGGCCCTGGCGGTGTATGCGGCCGAGTTGGGCCGCGACGTCGTGGTGCTCACCATCGACCCGGCCCGGCGGCTGGCGCAGGCGCTCGGGATCGACGAGCTGGGCAACGAACCCACGCCGGTTCCCGGTGTCGGGGCCGAAGCAGGCGGATCGCTTGAGGCGATGATGCTGGACATGAAGCGCACCTTCGACGAGGTGGTCACCGCGCACGCCAACCCGCAACGCGCCCAGCAGATCCTGGAGAATCCGTTCTACCAAGCGCTGTCGTCCTCGTTCGCCGGCACCAACGAATACATGGCGATGGAAAAGCTCGGCCAGCTGCGCGGCGGCCGGTCCGCCCGGGGTACCGCCTGGGACCTGATCGTGGTGGACACCCCACCGAGCCGCTCCGCACTGGACTTCCTGGATGCCCCGCAACGGTTGTCCTCGTTCCTGGACGGCCGGTTCTTGCGCATCCTCACCGCGCCGGCCCGCACCGGCGGGCGAGCCTACGTCCGCACGATGACCTCGATGGTCAGTGGCGTGACCGGGGCGATGAACCGGGTGCTGGGCAGCCAGGTGCTGACCGACGTGCAGAACTTCGTCGCCGCCCTGGACACCATGTTCGGCGGGTTCCGGCAGCGGGCCGAGCAGACCTACGCGCATCTGAAGACGCCCGGGACCACTTTCGTGGTCGTGGCCAGCCCGACCACGGACGCACTCCGGGAAGCGGACTACTTCGTGCGGCGGCTGCGTGCCGATGACATGCAGCTGGCTGGGGTCGTGGTGAACCGGGTGATCGACTCGGCGGCCGGACACATCTCGGCGCAACAGGCTGCGGAGGCTGCCGATCGGGTGCAGGCGCAGCATCCGCTGGCCTCAGCGGTTCTGCGTTCACATGCGGCCCGGATGCTGCACCGGGACGCCCAGCAGGAGGCGGTGCAGGGCTTCACGGCCACCCATCGGGGGTTGCAGCTACATCTGGTCCCAGCCTTGGACGAGGACATCCACGACCTGGACGGGTTACGGACGTTGGCCGCGGCGGCGGTGCGGTAGCGGGTTCGAGGCAACCCTCGGTGCCCGCGCCGGCAGCTACGACGCCGTCCGCCGCGAGAGGACGGCTCAGCCGGCCTTGGCGGCGGGGGTGGAGACCGGCTCGGTGCCTACGCGCGCTTCGTGCTGCTCGCGGGCGGCTTCCAGCAACCGTCGCCAGGACCGGACGTTGGGGCGTTTCTTCAGCAGGGCACGGCGCTCTCGCTCGGTCATACCGCCCCACACGCCGAACTCGATCCTGTTGTCCAGCGCGTCGGCCAGGCACTCGGCCTTCACCGGGCACGCCCCACAGACGATCTTGGCGCGGTGCTGGGCGGCTCCCTGCACGAACAACTCGTCCGGGTTGCCCTCGCGGCAGGCCGCCTTGCTCACCCACTCTTGATACATCCGTCGCTCCTCCTCGCTACCGAGCCCTGATTGCGGCCGGCAGAGACGCCGAATCAAGGACTGTCGGGTGCTTGTCGGCAGGCCTTTACGGCCACTTGAGCGATTTGGCGGACTTTCTTGTCATTTTTCCCGTTTGCTGTCACCCGAATGGGCGAACGGAAAGCGTGAACTGGCCCGACGCGCCAACCCGGACGGTCACACCGCATCGCGCGCCGAGGACGACCGGCCGTCGAGGACGGTACGGGTGAGTTGATGCAGGCGCGTCCGCTGCATCCGGGTCTCGGCGAGGACGTACCCTGAGGGCATGGTCTCTGGCTCCCCGTCGCACCCCAAGAAACCTATGTCCGTCGGGTCCGGTTTGGCCGCGTACCTAGGCGTCAGCGCCCTGGCCGGGGTGCTGGTGGCCGGTTTGGCGCTCCCGGTCGTGGGCACCGGCGCGTCGGCGGCCAACTCTTCGGTCGGGTTCTTCGACTCGCTCCCGGGCGACATGGACATCGGCTCGATGTCCCAGCAGTCCCGCCTGCTGTACCGCGACGGGTCAACGATGGCCACGTTCTACTACGAGAACCGGGTCCTGGTGCCGTTGTCGAACGTGGCACCGATCATGCGCCAGGCGGTCATCGCCATCGAGGACTGGCGGTTCTACGAGCACAGCGGCGCCGATCCGCGCGGCATCATCCGGGCGGCGGTCAACAACGCGCTGGGCCGCGACACCCAGGGGGCCTCGACACTGACCCAGCAGTGGATCCGCAACGTGTTGCTGGATCAAGCACGCTCCGCGGGCGACGAAGAGGAGATCCGCAGGCTGCTGACCCCGGACGAGGGCCGCAAGGTCCGCGAGATCAAGCTCGCAATCGCCGCGGAGAAGGAGTACACCAAGGACCAGATCCTGGAGAACTACCTCAACATCGCCTTGTTCGGGAACAACCAGTACGGCGTGCAGACGGCCTCCCAGCGGTACCTGAGCAAGAACGCCGATGCGCTGAACCTGCAGGACGCCGCACTGCTGGCCGGGATGATCCAGTCCCCCAGCCGCTACGACCCGATCCGCCACCCGCAGATCGCCCAGGAGCGTCGCAACACCGTGCTCAAACGGATGCTGGTCCTGAAGATCATCACCCAGGAGCAGTACGACAAGGCGGCAGCGATCCCCGTCGCCCAGCAGATCAAGCCGACGAAACCGTCGAACGGGTGCTCCCAGGCCGGTAGCGCCGCGTTCTTCTGCGACTACGTCACCCGCATCATCAGCTCCGACCCGGCGTTCGGGGAGAACGCCGCCGAGCGCCAACGGTTGTTGTACCGCGGCGGGCTGACCATCCAGACCACGCTGGACCGGCAAAAGCAGGAGGCTGCGTACAACTCCGTCACGCAGGCTGTCGAACCTTCCGACCCGTCCGGCGCCGCCGCGTCGCTCGTCAGTGTGCAGCCGGGCACCGGCCGGATTGTGGCGATGACGCAGAACCGGGCCTACGACCCCAGAACCAATGCGCCCCCCGGCACGACGGCCATCAACTACAACGTGGACGCCGCCCACGGTGGCGGCAACGGCTTCCAGACCGGGTCGACGTTCAAGCCGTTCACCCTGGCTACCTGGCTGGAAAGCGGGCATACCCTGACCGAACTGGTCAACGCCAATCAGATCGGCTACCCGATGCGCAGCTTCAAAACCAGCTGCACCCAGTTGGGCGGGCCGGTCTACCGGCCGGGCAACTCCGAGGGCCGGGACGCCGGGTACATCTCGGCGCTGCAGGCCACGTACAACTCGGTGAACACCGGGTACGTGAACATGGCCTCGAAACTGGACCTGTGCAAGATCCGCGACACGGCCAACAAGCTGGGGGTGGAACGCGCGGACGGCCAAGACATCACCGTCACCCCGGCGATGGTGCTGGGCACCAACGAGATCGCCCCACTGACGATGGCCAACGCCTTCGCGACCTTCGCCGCCGACGGTAAGTACTGCACCCCTGTCGCCATCGAGAAGACCACCACCCCGGACGGCATGGAGCTGAAGAAGCCCGCTGCGGAATGCAAAGAGGTGCTCTCCCCCAACACGGCCAGCGGGGTCAACGCGGCTTTGCAGCAGGTGGTGCAGCGCGGCACCGGCCGCCGGCTGGGTATCGGCCGGCCCGCCGCGGGCAAGACCGGCACGACCAACGACTCCTGGGAGACCTGGTTCGTCGGCTACACACCCAGGCAGTTGTCCACCGCGGTCTGGGTGGGTACGCCCGATCCGTCGCCGAAGAGCCTGAGACGGTTGCGGATCAACGGCGTGTACCGGTCCATGGTCTACGGTGCGACCATCGCCGGCCCGGCCTGGCAGCGGTACATGCGCGAGGCATTGCAGGGCACGGAGGTGACTCACTTCTCCAAGGCCACCCAGAACTGGGACCTGGTAGAGCGGGCGAAGGTCCCCTGGGTGAACGGGCAGCCCCGGGACGTGGCTATCGGCAGGTTGGCCAAGTCGGGCTTCCCCAGCTACGTCGCCGGTGAGGAGCACAACGACTCGGTTCCCCCCGGCCATGTCATCCGCACGACACCGACGGGCGGTTCGACCACGCGGGTGGGCCGTTCGGTCGGGCTGTACATCAGTCGTGGCCCACAAGCGTCTCCCTCCCCCAGCGAAAACGGCGAGGACGACGGCGACGGCAACGGCGGCGGCAACGGCGATGATGAGAACCGCGGCGACAACGGTAGTGACGAGAACCGCGGCGACAACGATCAGCGGCCCGGTGGTGGAGGAAACGAGGATGACTGATCCGCGGAGTCTTCTGTGGCGCGGGATCGGGACCATGGCTGCTGCCGGGCTCGGTGTCTTCGGCTATGCAGCGGGCTACGAGGTGCGGGCCTTCCAGTTGCGCCGGGTCAGCGCCGCAGTGCTGCCGGCCGGGGAGCGTCCGCTGCGGATCCTGCACATCTCTGACATGCACCTCACCCCGCGGCGACGAGAGACGATCGAGTGGGTGGCCGGGCTGGCTGCGCTGGAACCGGATCTGGTGGTGAACACCGGTGACAACCTCGCCCACCTCGATGCGGTGCCGTCGGCTCTGGAAGCGATGGGCCCGTTGTTGGACCGGCCGGGTGCTTTCGTCATGGGCAGCAACGACTACTACGGCCCGTTGAAGAGCAACCCGCTCAGGTATCTGTTCGGCGATTCGCGCGAGGATGCCGTCGGGCCGCCGCTGCCGGTGAACGACCTGATCGACGGCATGCTTCGCCACGGTTGGGTCGATGTGAATAATCGCCGGGACCGGCTGGTCGCCGACGGCCGGATACTGGAACTGGTCGGGGTGGACGATCCGCATCTGGGCCGAGACAACTACCCGAGCCAGCGGGCGGCCGACGACGTCGCGGCCACGCTCGGGGTCACTCACGCGCCGTACCTGCGGGTGGTCGACGCGATGATCGCCGACGGCGCCGGGATGGTGCTGGCCGGGCACACCCACGGTGGACAGGTGAACCTGCCCGGCTACGGACCGCTCGTGTCCAACTGCGATCTACCGCCGCGGTATGCCAAGGGACTGCACCGGTGGTCGGCGCAGGGTCACGACGGGTGGTTGCACGTCTCGGCCGGCCTGGGCACTTCACCCTTCACGCCTTTCCGGCTGGCGTGCCCGCCGGAAGCGTCACTGATCACGCTGACCGCCAAGACGGCCTAGGACGTATCACCAAAGCCACCCGAGCCACCCGCAACCCAGTGGAGGCTGGCGTAGCCCTTGGCGGAGAGTGCGTCAACGTGGTGTCGGTGACTCTCTGCCGGTATCCGAGTCGCAGCGTCACCACGTCGTCTCCCGCCCACTCTTTCAGCCAATACGCTACAATGAGTAGCGTAATTGCCCTGGGGACGGTGGGCTGGAGTCGACGGACGGGGGAACTCGATGGCCGCCACAGGTGACTGGCTCGCTGCATCACATGCCTTGCGGGCAGCGCTGGCCGCAGCGCGAAAAGCCCGGTCATGAACGACAACGACAGGGCCTGGGCGCTCACTGCCCTGTTGCTCGGCGTCCACCAGGGC
>PDSI01000104.1 GCA_002748415.1 Micrococcales bacterium
CCACGCGACGTTCCGGTAGTTACTCGGTTTTCCGGAGAACGATCGATTTTCCAGAAACTACTCCACGCTCAGGTGACCGGTCCCGGAGTCGATGCGCCGCCGGGCTACGCTCTCCCTGGCGGACGCGCCGCCGTCGACGATCTCGGCGAGCTCTGCCGCCGTGATGACGGTCATGGCAATCATGTCCACGTCACCGATCGTGGTGCGGAATCCGCGAGGCCGATTGGGTACGGGCATGCCGATCAACGCGCCGAGGGTGCCGTTGTCGGACAGCAATTGGGAGGGAGCCTCGACCGACAACTCGGTCGACAGCACCCCGTAGCGGCGCAGCGGCCCTTTGATATCACCGGCGAGCGCGATGTTGCCCGCCATGTTCTCCAGTGCCCGGAACTGCCAGGAATCCATGATTCCTTGATGGCCAGTTTTCAGCAGATCCGCTGTCTCCAAGTAGATTTCACAACCTGCGCCCGGCGCGAGGATCTCGCTGGTGGGGTCCGGGTCGGACAAGCCGTCCGAAGACAGGATCACTGTGGCGTTGGTGCGGACCACCCGGAACGCCTGACGGGTACCCGGCCACCGGGGAACGTTCTCGAACGCCGGGTTGACCAGATAGTTGATCGGATCCGGATCGCTGTCACCGACGCCCTCCCAGTACGCCGTCAGCGCCTGCTGCACCGCTATGGAGTGATCCGAGGTCGGCTTGTCGGTCTTCGACGCCGTGGCGGCCGGCGCGGCGACTCCTCTGCCCTGGAGCTGCGGGTCCTGCCAATCGCGGCCGAACAGTCGCTCGATAAAGCCCACCGATCCCCCCTTCTGCTGGTGACGCGTCCGCACGCCGGTGATGATTCGTCGAGAACGAGCAGCTGAAGCCTACCGCAGCCAAATCCTCAGCGTGACATGGGTTGTCGGGCAGCGATTCTTGAAGCCGATGGATGCTGCCCGTGCCAGGACAATCACCCACGGCAACAGGCCGGCCGAGCGGGCAAGGCCCCTAGCGGATGCGAGCCAGCTGAAAACCCTTGGTACCGAACGAGAACCAGCACGAACATCCGATCGGAATCACGAAAGAACCGCTGAACCGGGTCAACAACCCACCAGGCGGGCTGCCAGGTAGGCCTCGACCTGATCCATCCCGACACGTTCCTGGGCCATCGAATCCCGTTCCCGGACGGTCACCGCTTCGTCGGAGAGCGTGTCGAAGTCGACGGTGATACAGAACGGGGTGCCCAACTCGTCCTGGCGACGGTACCGGCGGCCGATCGCCTGCGCATCGTCGAAGTCCACGTTCCAGTGCCGGCGCAGTGCGGCGGCGAGGTCACGGGCCTTCGGGGAAAGGTCGGCGTGCCGCGACAAGGGCAGGACGGCCGCCTTCACCGGGGCCAGCCGCGGGTCCAGCCGGAGCACCGTCCGGGTGTCCACCCCACCCTTGGCGTTGGGTGCTTGGTCCTCGGTGTACGCGTCGATGAGGAAGCACATCAGTGACCGGGTCAGGCCGGCGGCAGGCTCGATCACATACGGAAGCCAGCGTTGCCCGGACGCCTGGTCGAAGTAGCTGAGGTCCACCCCGCTGTGCTCGGTGTGGGTGCCGAGGTCGAAGTCGGTGCGGTTGGCGATACCTTCCAGCTCCCCCCATTCCGAGCCGGCGAACCCGAACCGGTATTCGATGTCCACGGTGCGCTTGGAATAGTGCGACAGCTTTTCCTGCGGGTGTTCGTAGTGACGCAGGTTGTCCGGATTCACGCCTAGGTCGGTGTACCAGCGGGTGCGTTCGTCGATCCAGTACTGGTGCCAGTCCTCGTCGGTGCCCGGTTGGACGAAGAACTCCATCTCCATCTGCTCGAACTCGCGGGTGCGGAAGATGAAGTTGCCGGGGGTGATCTCGTTGCGGAAGGACTTGCCGATCTGGCCGATGCCGAACGGCGGCTTCCGCCGGGCCGAAGCCTCCACGTTCTTGAAGTTCACGAAGATGCCTTGCGCGGTCTCGGGCCGAAGATAGTGCAGCCCCGACTCGTCCTCGACCGGGCCCAGGTAGGTCTTGAGCATCATGTTGAAGTCCCGCGGCTCGGTCCACGAGCCACGCTTGCCGCAGTTCGGGCACGCCACCTCATACAGGCCGCTCTCGGGCTCGCGGCCCTTGCGCTCGACGAACTGCTCGATCAACTGGTCGGCCCGGTACCGCTTGTGGCAGGACTGGCATTCCGTGAGCGGATCGGAGAACGCCCCCACATGCCCGGAGGCGACCCACACGGTCCGGGGCAGGATCACCGAAGAGTCCAGGCCGACGATGTCGTCCCGCGACTGCACCACGGACTTCCACCATTGCCGTTTGATGTTGTCCTTGAGTTCCACACCCGGTGGGCCGTAGTCCCATGCCGAGCGGGTCCCCCCGTAGATCTCACCGCTGGGGTAGACGAACCCACGGCGTTTGCAGAGGTTGACGACCTTGTCCAGGGTGCTCGGTGCTGCTGCCATGGGACGACAGGTTAGCGCTTCTGGTTGCCGACCCAGTCACCGTTGCAGGTCTCCCGCGCGGTGGCCCGCGATCCGGCGGCCGTGTCCCGCCCCAGCAGCTGGACGTCGGGCCCGTCCACCCGCAGGTACGGCTCGTACGCGCCGGGCTCGTCGATGCTGTGCATGGTCATCGGTAGCAGGTGCAGGCGCACGTCGACCCGGCCCAGAACGTGCCGGTAGGGCCCCGCGGCTTCCCAGCGGATCACCAACGCCAGTACCCCGGGCTCGTCCACCGCTTCACTCAGCTCGGCGCTGTGCAAGCCCGGTGCCCCGGCCAGCAGACGCAGCAGCGCCTGGGCATGCGCATCGAAATCGTCTCGCTCGTGCGAGGGAACCCGGAACCGGCTGATGGTCAGCACCAGCGGATCATCCCACATGCAGCCGAACGGGCACCGTTGCGTGACAATGCGATCACGGCCGGCTGGCTGGTTTGCGCGGGTCACCGCGCCCACCCGAAGATATTCCCCATGCGTGCGGCAACCGTGACTCTTCTGCTGAGCGCGCTGGTTCTGGCCGGCTGCTCACAAACGGCGGAAATCGCTCCACCCGACGAGCCTGATCTCGAAGGCAGCGAGCTGAACGTGGTGACCGCGTTCTATCCGCTGAGCTTTACCACTCAGCAGGTTGCCGGCGACTTGCTGCTGGTGGAGCCGCTGGTCGAACCGGACGCTCTTCCGCGGGACACCGAGCTCGGCGAACGCGAAAAGGCGCTGGTGGAGGGGGCAGACATCGTCGTCACCCTGAACGGGTACCTGCCGGCGCTGGACCAGCTGACCGAAGGCCGCGACAACGTCATCGATGTGGCGCAGGCGGCCCGGCTGGCACCGCGGCAGGGCGTCGCGGCCCCGCAGACATCCACCGCGTCACCGTCGGTCAGCGCGCCGGAGCCACCCACCGAGACCGGCTCGACCGACACGCAGCAGGTGGACCCCTACTTCTGGCTCGACCCGATCCGGCTGGCTCAAGCCGGAACCTTCATCGCTGAACAGCTCGGCGAGGTGGACCCCGACAACGCAACCCGCTACGAAGCCAATGCCCAGCAGCTGGCCGCCACCCTGGAACAGGTCGACAACAACTACCGGCTGCAGCTCAGCGGGTGCGAGTCCACGAATCTGGTGACCACACAGCCCAGCTTCGGGTACCTCGCAGACCGCTACGGTTTCACCCCCGTCCCGGTCCAGCTTCCCGCCGCGGACGCCGGCCCGGAGGACCCGGCGGTGCGCCGGATCAACGATTTCGTCACCACCAACGCAGTGACCACCATCTACGCCCCGCCGGGTACGACGCAGGCGCAGCTCGCGCCGCTGACCGAGCACGTCGATGTCAGCGTCGGCACTCTCGACCCGATGACAGCGGTCCTGGGAGACTCCCCCGGCCGCGGCTACGACGACATCGTGCAAGCCAACCTGCAGGTCCTCAAAGAAGGGCAACGCTGCGCCGGCGCCGACATGCCTGCTCAGCGCAGCACCAGCGGAACCGAGGAGGAAACCGCGTCCTGATCCCAGCGGTGCCATCGTCCATGGACACACCATCATCGCCGCGCCCCACCCGCCAGCAGCAGGCCATCATGGCGGCCATGGCGCAGGAGGGCGGGTTCGAATCCGCGCAGCAGCTGCACGCCCGGATGCGGGCCGGCGGTGCCCGG
>PDSI01000015.1 GCA_002748415.1 Micrococcales bacterium
GAGCCCGACGTTGAGGAACACCACGCCGATGCCCAGCGAGGTGGCGACGCCGAAGATCGTCCCCAGCACGGCGGCGGTATCGACCGCGTGCCCGAGGGGGCCTTCGATCCGCTTGCCGAAGATCGGGTGCAGTGAGGACCGCACCGCCAGCGGTAGATTCATCCGGTAGGAGAAATAGCCCAGCGCCATGCCCATCAGCGCGTACATGCCCCACCCGGTGATGCCGTAGTGAAACAGCGCCCACACCGTGGACTCCCGGGCGGCCTCGACCGTGCCGCCGTCGCCGACGGGCGGGTTCAGGTACTGGGTGGCCGGTTCGACGACCGAGTAGAACATCACGTCGGTGCCGATGCCGGCGGCGAACAGCATCGATGCCCACGCGAAGGTGGAGAACTCGGGCCGGGAGTGATCAGGGCCCAGCCGGACCGACCCGTACCGCGAGACTGCCAGCGCGAGAACGAAGACCAGCACCACGGTCGCCAGCAATATGTAGAACCAGCCGAACGCGTCGGTGACCCAGCCGGTCAGGCTGCCGAGCCGGGCTTCGGCCGCTTTGGGGTCGATGAGCGCCCACACGGCGATGACGATCACCCCGACGAAGGAACCGACGAACACCGGCATGCGTACCGGTGGGCCGGCCGTGAGAGCCGAGGTGTCGCCGGGGTCCTCCCCGGCGGTCGACGACTCGGACGCAGCGGACGGTGGTGCGGTGGACATCGGTGGCCTCTCTATTGAATGGCAACGCTGAATGGCAACGCCAGAACTTGAACATTATGTCATGGTGTTGCGCGGATCCCCAGGCGGGAACAACGGACTCCCGGATCCGTGCTGGTACCAGGGCACATCGGCGGGCGGTAGCGGTGTGTTGCCGAGGATGAGGTCGGCTGCTTTCTCGGCGGTCATCATGACCGGGGCGTAGATGTTGCCGTTGGTAATGAACGGGAACACCGAAGCATCGACGACCCGCAGGCCGTCGGCGCCGTGAACCCGCATGGTGGCGGGATCGATCACGGCCTGGGCATCGGTGGCAGCACCCATCTTGGCGGTGCACGAGGGATGCAGAGCGGTCTCGGCGTCCTTGGCCACCCAATCCAGGATCTCCTCATCGGTCTGCACCGTCGGCCCGGGGCTGATCTCTCCGGCGCTGAACGGAGCGAACGCGGGCTGTTCCAGGATGTTCCGGGCGGCCCGGACCATCTCGATCCATTCGCGCCGGTCGTTCTCCGTGGACAGGTAGTTGAACTGGATGGCCGGGTGCTCGAACGGATCGGTGGAACGGATGCGGACCCAGCCGCGGGTGTCGGCGAACATCGGGCCGATGTGTACCTGATACCCGTGCTCGGAGGCAGGCTTCGACCCGTCGTACCGAATGGCGATGGGCAAGAAGTGGAACATCTCGTTCGGCCAGCCCACCTCATCGTTGCTGCGGATGAACCCGCCCGCCTCGAAGTGGTTCGACGCCCCGACGCCGCCCCGCAGGAACAACCATTCGGCGCCGATACGCGGCTTGTGCCGGTGCGCGAGCCACGGGGCGATGGACACCGGCTGCACGCAGGCGTGCTGGATGTAGACCTCCAGGTGGTCCTGCAGGTTGGCTCCGACGCCGGGCAGGTCGATGAGCGGAACGACCCCCGCCGACTGCAGGACATCCGCGGGGCCGATCCCGGCCAGTTGCAGTAGTTGCGGGCTGTTGAACGCGCCGCCGCACAGAATGACCTCACCGCCGTGGGCGCTCCGTTGTGCGCGGCCGGCGCGGATGTAATCCACTCCGACACAACGGTTTCCCTGCATCCGCAGGCCGGTGACGTGGGCCAGGGTCTGCACGCTCAAGTTGGGTCGCTTGCGTACCGGATGCAGGTAGGCACGGGCCGCGGACAGCCGCCGCCCCAGGTGCACGTTGCGGTCGAACTTGGCGAAACCCTCTTGCCGGTAGCCGTTGATGTCGTCCGACAGTGGGTAACCCGCCTCTTGAACCGCCTCGAAGAACGCGCCGAACAACGGCGACGTCGCCGGGCCGCGTTCCAGCACCAGGGGTCCCGAGCCGCCGCGCCACTCGTCGGCGCCGGCCAGGCAGGTCTCCATGCGTTTGAAATACGGCAGGCAGTGGGCATAGTCCCAGTCCTGCATACCGTCCTCGGCCGCCCACCGCTGGTAGTCCATCGGATTGCCGCGCTGGAAGATCATCCCGTTGATGCTGGACGAGCCGCCGAGCACCTTGCCGCGCGCGTGGTACACCCGCCGCCCGCCCATGTGCGGTTCCGGCTCGGAGGTGTACTTCCAGTCGTACAAGCGGCTGCCGATGGGGAACGGCAACGCCGCGGGCATGTGGATGAACGGGTCCATCTTGAAGTCGCTGCGACCGGCTTCCAGCACCAGTACGCTGGTGCCCGGGTCAGCTGAAAGGCGATTGGCCAGAGCCGATCCGGCCGATCCACCGCCGACGATGATGTAGTCGTAGCGCTCATTCATGGCTTGCTCCGGAAGTCGGGCCGGCGAACCAGTCGGCCGGCGTTGGGCGGGTGTTGTGCCAGATGTGCTTGGTTTCCTGATACTCCTGCAGCCCGGCGAGGCCCAGCTCGCGGCCGATGCCGGACTGCTTGTACCCGCCCCACTCGGCGCCGGGTACGTAGGGGTGGTAGTCGTTGATCCACACCGTGCCGTGTCGTAGCCGGCGGGCCACCCGCTCGGCCCGGCCGGCGTTCTGTGTCCATACCGCACCGGCAAGGCCGTAGATGGTGTCGTTGGCGATACTCACCGCGGCGTCTTCGAGTTCGTCGTCGGTGCCGCCGTCGAACGTCTCCACCGTCAGGACGGGGCCGAAGGACTCCTCGTGCACGCAGCGCATGTCGCGGGTGCAGTTGTCCAGGATCGTGGGCGGGTAGTAGTAGCCGTCCGCCAGGCGGTCCTCCTCGGGTCTGGCGCCGCCGACTCGCAAGGTGGCGCCGTCGGCCAGGGCGTCGGCGACGTACTGCTCCACCTTGTCGCGGTGTTCTGCGGAGACCAGGGGGCCGGTCTCGGCGTGGTCGTCGAACGGCCCGCCGAGACGAATGTTCCTGGCCCGTTCGACCAGCGCGTCGACGACGTGGTCATGGATCTCCGCCTGGACGACGAGCCGGGCGCCGGCCGAGCACACCTGACCGGAGTCCAGGAAGATCGCGGTCAAGGCATTGTCGATGGCGGCGGGCAGGTCGGCGTCGGCGAAGACGACGTTGGGGTTCTTGCCGCCCAGCTCGAGGGCGACCCGCTTCACCGTGGGGGCGGCGGCAGCCATGATCGTGCGGCCGGTGACCACCCCGCCGGTGAAGGACACCAGGTCGACGTCCTCGTGCCCGGTCAGCACCGGGCCCACCGTGGCACCGGCCCCCAGGATCAGATTCGCCGCACCGTCCGGCAAGCCCTCCTCGGCCAGGGTACGCACCAGCCAGACCGACGTGTGCGGGGTCAGCTCACTCGGTTTGAGCACGAAGGTGTTCCCGGCGGCCAGCGCCGGTGCCACTTTCCAGCTGGTCTGCAACAGCGGGTAGTTCCACGGGGTGATCAGAGAACACACCCCGACCGGCTCGTGCACGATCCGGCTGGACACATC
>PDSI01000136.1 GCA_002748415.1 Micrococcales bacterium
GGGTCGACGACGCCCGTGAGGTGGAAGGCGAACTGCACGAGGTAGGGGTCAAACCCTCCCTCGGCGAGCATGGCATGGAACAGCAGCCCGGCTTGCATAGGGGTCAGGGGCCACACGTCGACGAAGCTGGGGTATCGGGCCTCCAGTGCCTCGATCGCGGGCTGGTCCAGCCGGACGAGGGGAAGCCGACGGCGTCAGCCCGCCGGCGCCGGGCGCGCAGGCGTGCGCAGCCATCCCGGTCAGTGCCTTCTCCCACAACGGGGCCAGGTCGGTCGCGTCCGTCTCACTTAGCACACCAACGGGGAAGGCGAAGGTGGCGTTCAGACGGGGGCCGTCCTCGCCGTCAGCGACCAAGGCGCTGATCTCGATGGCGGCCGACGAGGGCATGTCTGGGTGCAGACCCGGCGAGAGTTCGATTAGTTCGCGAGCGGGCTGCCAGTCCGGATTGGCTGTCGAGTCCAGCTCAGGGGCGAATCGGCCGAGGTAGTTTAATCCGATCTGGGCGGCTGGGGGTAGCGGCTCCGGGTTGGTTGCGCTCAACCCGACACCCATACCGGCTCCGGCAAGGCCGCCCGATCCAACTTCCCATTCGCCGTCAACGGCAGCTCATCGACCACCACCACCGACGGCACCATGTACTCCGGCAACCGCGCAGCCACGAACGACCGAACCTGCACCGGATCCGGACCGCCAAACCCCGTCTCAAAGTCGAGGTCGACGACGCCTCCTCCCCTCGCGCTGGCCGTGGAAACGACGTAGGCGACGAACTGGGCACCGGCGCCTTCGCGGCCCTCACGCACCACCACAGCGGCGTGCGCGACCGATGGATGCTCAAGCAGGACCGCCTCGATTTCACCGGGCTCGATGCGGACGCCGCGAACCTTCACCTGGAAATCGGCGCGGCCGAGATACTCCAACCGACCCTCCCGATTCCACCGCGCCAGATCACCACTGCGATACAACCGGCCCCCGACCTCGAACGGATCCGCCACGAACCGACCCGCCGTCAACCCCGGCCGTCCCCAATAACCGCGCGCCACGTTGGGACCGGAGATGTACAACTCACCAAGCACACCCACCGGCACCGGGCGCAAACCCGGTCCCAGTACGCGGACGCGGACACCGGCAAGTGGTGTTCCGACCGGGACGGTGGCACTGGATCCGGCCGGATCCGTCGGCTCGATCGTCTGCGTGGTTGCGTAGAACGTTTCGGACTGCCCGAAGGAATTCACCACGTGTACCCCAGGCAGCGCTGCCTGCGTGGCGGATACCAGCGTCCAGGACAAGGCTTCGCCGGCGAGTACCACAGTCTCGGCTTGCACCCGGCCGGAGAGGCGGTCCACCAGGGCCGCGAACACCGACGGGACCGCGGAGATGATGCTTCCAGACCACGCTTCGCGTTCGTCAAGGACGAGCGCGTCCCGGACGATTTCGACGACGCCACCCACGGCCAGGGTCCCGAAGATCTCCAGGACGGAAACATCGAAGGTCACCGAGGTCCCTGCGAGCACGCGCGAGTCGGCGCGGACGCCTACTCGGGAGGTCAGATCGGCGAGCACTGCCGCGATGTTCTTCGGGTTGGTCAACGGTCGCGGCGCTGCTCGTGCGCGGCGATGCGCTGGTTCACCTGTGCGGCGATCTCCGGGTGCTCGGCGATGTACCGGTCGTGCACCCGGTGCGCCTGCTCCAGCGCGCCCAGCACCCGGTCGTAGTCGTCGACCTCCTTGAGGTACCTACCGTCCAGATTGCGCAGCTGAGCTTCCTCATCCAGCAACTTGAGGTAGTTCTTCTCCCGGCGAGTCTGATCGGCCTCGAAGTTGAGATCCAGGTACTCCTTGGTGTGCCTGCGCACGTTGTTCACCGTCGTGAGCGCCTTGCCCTTGGGGCTGTACATCGAGGCGGCGACGGTGACCAGCAACGTGCCGGCGATGACGGCCAACGACAGTTCGATGGAAACCTCGGCCACGTTCACGTGCTCGCCCGCGTTGATGAACGGCAACGTGTTTTCGTGCAGCGCGTGCAGCACAAGCTTGACTGCGATAAACGCCAGGATCAGCACCAGCCCGTAGGACAGGTACACCAGGCGGTCCAACAGCCCGTCGACGAGAAAGTACAGCTGTCGTAGCCCCATCAGCGAGAACGCGGTGGCGGTGAACACGATGTAGGGGTTCTGGGTGAGCCCGAAGATCGCCGGGATCGAGTCGAGCGCGAACAGCGTATCCGTGCCCCCGATGGCGACCATCACCAACAGCATCGGCGTCATCATCCGCTTGCCACCCACCACGGTGAACAACCTGTCGCCGTCATAGAAGTCAGTGGTCTTCAGGTGCTTGCGAGCGAAGCGGATGATGAAGTTGTCGGCTTCCGCGTCCTGTCCCTGGCCCTTGAGCAGGTTCCCGGCGGTGATCAGCAGGATGAACCCGAAGATGTAGAAGACCCAGGAGAACCGGTTGATCAGCGCGGCCCCGGCCAGGATGCACGCGGTGCGGGCGACCAGCGCGAACACGATGCCGAACAGCAGCACCTTCTGTTGGTGGGCCCGCGGCACCTTGAAGCTGCCCATGATGATGAGAAAGACGAACAGGTTGTCCACCGACAACGCCTTCTCGGTGATGTAGCCTGCCGCGTACTCCGTGCCCTCCTGCTGGCCGCCGAACACCCACACGGCAATCCCGAAGAGGATCGCCAGACCCACGTACACGGCCGACCAGACAGCCGCTTCCCGCAGGGTAGGAGTGTGCGCCGTGCGCACATGGAAGAAGTAGTCGAAGGCCAACAGACCGAGGATCAGCGCGACGGTCACGACCCACACGGTGGTACTCACACGATTCTCTCCGGCCGAAGGTGCCGATCGCCGGGGATCCGGCGCGGGCAGCGGCGTGGCCACCTGCCACTTCCCGCAACCACTGTACGACCATGGAGGGTGTCGCCCCCGCACGAATGCTGGTAATCGGTCGGTGCTTTTCACCCGTCGATCCGGCCGGCCACCAATGCCGTCTCGACCTCGAAACGTTGCCGGGTGCTCAACCCGCCCCGGCCCGGATCCCGCATGCGACGATGTCGCTCGGCGACCGGTTGCCCCGGCCGGCCGGCTGACCCGAGACGAAGGAGCGAACTGCGATGGCACGCCTGGACGCGTGGCTGTGGTCGGTCCGGTTGTACAAGACGAGGTCGATGGCCACCAAGGCCTGCCGGGGTGGGCATGTCCGGGTCAACGGCGCGTTGGGCAAGCCGTCGCAAGCAGTCGCTGCGGACGCCGTCATCACGGTCCGCAAGGATGGCGACGAGCGCGTGGTGCGGGTGCTCGACCCGTCGTTGGCCAAACGAGTCGGTGCTCCGGTGGCCCAGCAGGCCTACCAGGATCTGACTCCGCCGAAACCGCCGCAGCCGGTGGAGGCGCTCGGTGCCCTGCCCCGGCGGGACCGGGGAACCGGCCGCCCGACCAAGCGGGACCGGCGCCTGACCGACCGGTTGCGCGGCCGGGGCTGAATCGAAGCCGCCGGCGTCAGCCGGCCACCGGCCGGTAGTCACCCACCTGGTCCGCAGCCATGTCACCGGTCTGCCCCGCTGCCACGGCGCGAGATCCGAAGAGCCAGGCGTAGCCGAGATAGGCGGCCAAGGCAAGGATCCCGATCACGATGCGAACCGCGGTGGGCAACGGGCTGGGCGTGACCAGCGCCTCGACCAACCCACTGACCAACAGCACCACCACGAGACCACCGGCCACGGTGAACAGCGCCCGGCCCTCCTCGGCCACCGCCTGCAGGCGTGGCCGGGGGCCTGGGCTGACCGCGGACCAGAACAGCCGTAAGCCGGCAGCGGCCGCGGTGAACACCGCGGTCAGTTCGAGCAGGCCATGAGGGGTGATGAGTCCGAAGAACTTGCCGGCCGCCCCGTTGGCCACCATGATCCCGCCGGTCAGGCCGACCTGCACCGCATTGGCCCAGAGCACCTGCACCGGGATGAACCCGGTGATCCCGAAAGCCACACACTGGGCAGCGATCCAGGCGTTGTTGGTCCATACCTTGAACGCGAAAGACCCAGCTGCGTATTCGGAGTAGTAGTTCTCGAAGTCGTGTTCGACCAGCTCTTTGGTCTCCTGTTCGGTGAGCAGCGCTGTCTGCACCTCGGGATTGGACACCACCCACCACCCGTAGTACACGGCT
>PDSI01000242.1 GCA_002748415.1 Micrococcales bacterium
CACCTGCGCACCTCGCTGGTTACCGACGCCCTGGAGATGGCGATCACGAATCACCAACCAGCACCGGGCGTGATATTCCACTCCGACCGCGGCTGCCAGTACACCAGCCAAGAATTCGCTGATTTCTGCTGGAACAACAAGATCACCCGGTCGCTCGGCCGGACGGGATCATGTTTCGACAATGCCGTGTCTGAATCTTTCAACGCATCCTACAAGAAAGAGCTCGTTCATACCAGGCCTTGGCAGAATATCAGGGTCCTGGTTCGGGAATCAGCGGACTGGTTCACCTATTACAACACGCAGCGGAGGCATTCCACGATCGGTTACTTGACACCACTGGAGAAACACCTAGGATATACACACCTCGAAGAAATCGCGCAGCTACGAAACGCAGCATAACCGCGTCCACGAAACCGGGAACACTCCAGGCACACCCATCCGGCTGGATGGCCTGAGGCTGGTCTACGACGCCGAGGAATACACCGAAACCACGACATCGGAACCCGCTGTATCGGGCATAGGGTTGCGCTGCGCCCCAGGAACCGCCACGTTGCTGACCGGGCCGAGTGGCTCCGGAAAGAGCACTGTGCTGCGGGTTCTCAACGGTCTGGCGAACCACCTGGACCACGCCACTATTACCGGGGAGGCTGACCTCGGCGGCCTCGATGCCACGACGGCGGATCTGGCCTTGCTGGGGCAACGGGTCGGTACGGTATTCCAGAATCCACGCAACCAGTTCTTCACGGCTACGGTCGTCGAGGAACTCGCCTTCGGCCGATGCAATGAAGGCCAAGACCCGCAGCGCATTCTGAACGCCGTCGAGCAGGCGGCCGAACGCACCCAGATCACCAGCTTCCTGGCCATGAAGATCGGTGAGCTCTCGGGCGGGCAGCAGCAGCGGGTGGCCTGCGGGGCTGCCATAGCGGGAGGGCCCGAGGTGGTGCTGCTGGACGAACCGACGAGCAACCTGGCCGCGGAGGACATCGAGGCTCTGCGACGGTTGCTCCTGGACCTCAAGGCCGCCGGGACGACGCTGCTCATCGCCGAACACCGCGTTTACTATCTGCGCGACATCGTCGACCAGGTCGCGGTCCTGAATCAGGGGCAGCTGACGCGGGTGCAGACGACACAGGAGTTCTTCGCCCAATCGGATGCCCAACGCCGTGCGGCCGGGTTGCGCTCGCTGACCCGTCCCGTGCTCACGCCCGCTCATGACCAGGCCCGTGACCGGCCGGGCACGACTGGGGTACAACTGCGGAACGTGCGGTTCGGCTACGGGGACCGCCCGGTGCTGAACATCGACGAGCTCGACCTGCCGGCCGGGTGCGTCACGGCACTGATGGGTCCGTGCGGAGCCGGGAAATCGACACTGGCCAGAGTGGTTGCGGGACTCGCCACGGTCGAACGGGGCGGCACGGTCAGCATGCACGGCCGGCCGTGCCGGCCGCGAGACTTGATGTCGCGCAGCGCCATGGTGATGCAGGACGTCTACCGGCAACTGTTCACGGTCAGCGTCCGCGACGAGGTCACAGCAGGCACCCGGTGCGCCGAGTCGGCCGACCCCGATTCCATCCTGGCAGCACTGGACCTGGAGGACTACGCCCACCGGCACCCGATGTCGCTGTCCGGGGGACAGAAACAACGAGTCGTCATCGGTGCAGCCCTGGCCGCCGACGCGGACATCTATATCTTCGACGAACCGACCTCGGGGGTCGACTATCACCATCTGCAAGCCATCGCCGGGTTGTTGCGGGATCTCGCGAACCGCGGAGTCGTCGTCCTGGTCATCACCCACGACGCCGAGCTGGTGGCCGCGTGCGCCCAACGAGTACTCACCCTGAGCCCGATCTACGACCCCGACACCCGCAACCACCTCACGGTCACCGACGTGCGGCCCGAAACCCGGGACGTCGATGCCTTCCAGAGCGCATACCCGGAAAGGACCATCACATGACCACGATCGCGCCCGCGGTCACCGATGAGGCATCACAGCCGACCGAAACCAAGCGCGCCGGGTCCGCACCGGACGACGTCCGCAAGGCAGCCCTGGCGGAGCTGATGGCCCCTGTCCGGCCGATGCTGCTGACCGGCAAGATTCTCGGCGCAATCTCCGGGGTTGCCGCGGTGGTGCCTTTCGTCGCGCTGGTCGAGCTCGGCAACACCCTGCTCGAGGCGTCGCGGTCCGGCAGCGAACCCGACAGCGGCGAGATCAACCGGGTGGTCCTGCTCTTGGTCGGTGGTTTCAGCGTCCGGTTGCTCGTGTACTTCGTGGCCTTGCTGGTGACGCACTTGGCCGATCTGCGGCTGCACAGCAGTATCCGTTCCCGCATGCTCACCACACTGTCCCGGGCTCCGCTGTCCTGGTTCGGCGAGAACACCTCCGGTCAAGTTCGCAAAGCGATCCAGGACGACGTGGTCCACCTGCACGTTCTGGTCGCGCACAAACCGGTGGACTACACCGTGGCCGTGGTGATGCCGGTGTCGCTGGGCATCTACGCTTTCGTGATCGATTGGCGGCTGGGGCTTCTCGCACTGTCGCTCATCCCGGTCTACTTCTCTTTCTACGCCTTCATGATGCGCGGGATGGGGGAGAAGGTCGCGATCCTCGACCGTAAACTCGATGAGCTGTCCGGGACGATGATCGAGTTCATCTCCGGCATCACCGTGGTCAAGGCATTCGGCATCGCCGGTAAAGCTCACAAGCGTTACGCGGATCAGGCCCGGGACATCGTCGACTTCTACGAGGAATGGGCCCGCCCCATGCTGCGGGGGGCCGCACTGGCCAATGCGATCATCTCGGCACCGATGGTCATGTTCGTGGTGTTCGGCGGCGGCTGGCTGCTTGTGCGCGGCGGTTACGTCAGCCCCGTCGAGGTCGTGACCGTCGCCATCATTGCGCTGGCGCTACCGAACGCGATGGAAACGTTCGGCAACCTCACCTGGGGTGCGCAAATGGCGGGGGCGGCCGCGGCTCGAATCCTGGCGACCCTCGATGCGCCGACGTTGAACCTGCCGCAGGCCTCGCGCAGCCACCCGGCGGACGCCTCGATCGATATCGACGACGTGACACTGCGGTACGGGCAGACGGTTGCCGTCCAGGATGTCACCGAGCACCTGCCCCCCGGCACCGTCACCGCGCTCGTGGGCCCCTCCGGCTCGGGCAAGTCGACGCTCGCCAAGCTCGTCGCACGCTTTCAGGACCCGGACCGCGGCAGCGTGCGCATCGGCGGAGTCGATCTGCGAGACCTCACCGAACAGGAACTGTTCCACCACGTCGCCTTCGTCCTGCAGGATGCGCAGCTGGTCCGTGCATCCGTGCACGACAACATCGCCCTGGCCAGACCCGACGCCGCACCCGAAGATGTCGTCGCGGCAGCCAAGGCGGCCCAGATCCACGAGGAGATCCTCGCGCTGCCGCACGGTTACGACACGATCATCGGTGTGGACACGCACCTGTCCGGAGGCCAAGAGCAGCGGGTCGCGATCGCTCGCGCGATTCTGGCCGACCGGCCGGTGTTGTTGCTCGACGAGGCCACGGCCATGACGGATCCCGAATCCGAGGCCGATATCCAACGCGCGCTCAATGCTCTGGTCAAAGGCAAGACGGTGCTGGTGATCGCGCACCGGCCCGCAGCCATTGCCGGCGCAGACCGGATCATCCTCATGGACAGGGGAAGCGTCGACGCCGCGGGCACCCACGACGACTTGCGCGATCATCCGCACTACCGGCAACTGTGGGACAGCAGCAGCACGAACATGGAGACGCAAGCATGACACCGACGGCGCTGCACAACCTGTTGAAACAGTACGAGCGGTTGTTGAGCGCAGATGGCGTCCGCACGCTGCGCCGGGGAGTTCTCGCCACGATGCTCAGCGGCGGGTTGCAGGGGCTGGCGCTGCTGGCCTTGTTGGCCGGGGCGACCGCGCTGGCGGACGGCCAACCGGTCGGCGGGCTGCCGGTGGGTGGCTGGGTCGTTGTTCTCGCGATCCTCGGCGCGATCGGATTCGGCGCCGCATACGCGTTCAGCATGAGCAGCTTCGAAGCTGCTCACAACATCATGCGCAACAGCCACATCGTCGTCGGAGATCACTTGAGCGCGTTGCCGATCGGCTGGTTCGGCCGCGACATCGCCGGACGCCTGTCCCGGACGATGACGGCTGGCATGTTGACGCTCGGGCAGGTCATCGCCCACATGCTGATGGGTTTCATCGCCAACCTGGCCGCGCTGGTCGTGGTCGTCGTGGGGTTGTGGTTCTGGAACACGACCCTCGCCGGCATCGTGACGATAGCGGTCTTGGTCTACCTGGGCGGTATGCAGCTCGTCGCGTTCGGCCAGGCCCGTGTCAAGCAGTGGGCGGAACCGTCGAAAACGGAACTGTCCAGCCGGGTCGTGGAGTATGCGCGAGCGCAGGCCGCGCTGCGAGCTGCGGGCCGGTCGAACTCTTTCCAACCGTTGACCGACGCGGTCGCTGCGGAGAACCGGGTGTCCAAGAAGGCCCTGTGGATGGAGTCCGGGTTGATGATGGTCGCCGGTACCGCAGCACAGCTGGTGGTCGTGGTGCTCATTGTGACGGCGGCGATAATGGCATCCTCCGGCGCTCTGGAGCCGTTGCCGACCTTGGCGTTCGTGGGTCTGTCGTTGCGGCTCATGCAGCACCTGTCCGGTACCGCGGAACTGTCGATCGGCCTTCAGGAACAGGGACCGGTGCTCGCCTCCATCAACGAGGTGCTCGATTCCGAGATCATGCCCGAGCCGGAGCGGTCGCAGACTCCCGCCGGCGCCCCGGCCGTGGAACTGGACAACGTCAGCTTCGGCTATGAACCTGACCGCCCCGTCCTGCGCGAGGTGTCGTTCACGATTCCGCCACGGACCATGACGGCGCTGGTCGGGCCTTCCGGGGCAGGCAAGACCACCGTCGCCCGGCTCGTGGCCCGGTTCTACGACGTCGACTCCGGCGTCGTCCGGGTGGCCGGTCAGGACGTCAGGGACTACACCATTGCTGACCTGATGAGCCAGTTGTCGATGGTGTTCCAGGACGTGTACCTGTTCGACGACACGTTGCTGGAGAACATCCGGGTCGGGCGCCCGGATGCCTGCGACCAGCAGGTGCAGGCGGCTGCGGCCCGGGCCGGTGTCACCGAGATCGTGCAACGGCTCCCGCAGGGGTGGGCCACCAGGGCCCGTGAAGGTGGAACCGCGTTGTCCGGTGGTGAGCGGCAACGGGTCTCGATCGCCCGGGCATTGCTGAAGCAGGCACCGATCGTGCTGATCGACGAAGCCACCTCAGCGCTGGACGTGGAGAACGAACGCAACATCGTCGCCGCCATCAACGAGTTGCGCGAGCAGGCAACGGTACTGATCATCGCTCACAAGCTCGACACCATCAAGGCCGCCGACCAGGTGGTGGTGTTGTCCAAGGAGGGCGCGGTGGTTCAGACCGGACGTCACGAGGAACTCGTCGATGTGGACGGCCTGTACCGGCGGTACTGGGATCAGCGGCAAGCAGCCCAGGGGTGGAGCCTGACCTAGGGCCTGTTGCGAAAGTGGCGGGTGTGGTGTTCGGTGTGTCGTCGTGCGTGAGGTGAGGCCTCCGCAGTAGAGGAAGTGGTGTCGAATCACCCGCTACTACTGGAGGCCTCATGTCCACCGTATCCGCCGCAGCCCGTCACGATCTGAGCGACGCACAGTGGGCGCTGTTGGGGCCGCTGCTTCCGCCGACGGCTCCGCGGGGTCGTCCGCGACGATGGCCGGTCCGGGGGCTGGTCGACGGGGTCCGTTATCGGGCGCGGGTCGGCTGTCCGTGGCGGGATGTTCCTGTCCGGTACGGCCCGTGGTGGCGGGTGTACGCCCTGTTCGCGTGCTGGCAGCTGCTCGGGGTGTGGACGCGGGTTGAGGCATCGCTGCGCGAAGCCGCCGACCGCAACGGCCGGTTGTCGTGGCAGGTGTCGGTCGACTCGACCACCGCACGCGCTCACGTCCACGCCGCCGGCGCCCGCCGCGACAGCGTGGATCGTGTGGCGGGAGAACCCGGTCATCACGCGCTGGGTCGCTCCCGCGGCGGCTGGGGCACCAAGACCCACGCCGCGATCGACCAGCA
>PDSI01000227.1 GCA_002748415.1 Micrococcales bacterium
CCGGGAACCGGTGCAGCATGCACGGCCGTTCCCGCAGCGCTCGCACGATCCCGTCGCTGACGGCCAGGTAGTAGGTGGCCAGGTCGAGTTTGGTTTCGCCGCGCTCGGTGAAGTACACCCGATCAGGGCTGGACAACCGCACGGTCCGGCCACCCGCCTGCAGACGCACGGCCGGTGCCTTCTCGGTGCCCGGTCTGCGTGTGCCGGAACGGGGGGTGCGCGCCGCTGCCATGCACACGAGCCTGGCACATCAACCCGCCCACCGGCTGGCACCATGGACGGGTGAGCAGCCCGTCCGTCACCGCCCCGGCGCGAACGCTTCGCATCGGCCCGCACACCACGGTGCCGATGGTGCTCGCACCGATGGCCGGCATCACCAACCAGGCTTACCGGGCACTGTGCCGGGAGTTCGGTCCGGGCGGGGTGTACGTCAACGAGATGATCACCTCCCGCGCCATGCTGGAACGCACTGCGGAATCGATGCGGCTGTTGCAACACGACCCGGGGGAGTACCCACGCAGCGTGCAACTGTACGGCGTGGACCCCACCACCATCGCGCTGGCGGTACGGATGATCCGCACCGAGGACCGGGCCGATCACATCGACCTCAACTTCGGTTGTCCGGTGGCCAAGGTGACCCGCAAGGGTGGGGGAGCGGCGCTGCCGTGGAAGGCCGACCTGTTCCGGCGCATCGTCGCTGCCGCCGTCCAGGCTGCCGGTGAGCTGCCTGTCACGGTCAAGATGCGCAAAGGCATCGACGACGAGCACCTCACCTACCTGGATGCCGGGCTGGCGGCCGAGGCCGAGGGGGCGGCCGCCATCGCACTGCACGCCCGCACCGCGCACGACTACTACGGCGGGCAGGCCGACTGGGACGCCATCGCCCGGCTCAAGCAGGCGGTGGGGCGCATCCCGGTGCTGGGCAACGGGGACATCTGGACCGCGCAGGACGCCTTGGCGATGATGGCCCGTACCGGCTGCGACGGTGTGGTCATCGGCCGCGGCTGCCTGGGCCGGCCCTGGCTGTTCGCCGACCTGGCCAACGCGTTCGCCGGCCGCGACGAGCGGGCCCGGCCGAACCTGGGGGAGGTGGCCGACGTGCTGCGCCGCCACGCCCACCTCTTGGTGGCTCACCACGGGCACGAGCTGCGGGCTCTGCGCGATCTGCGCAAGCACATGTCCTGGTATCTCAAGGGCTACCCGGCGGGCGGCGACCTGCGCGCCCGGCTGGGCATGGTCGGCTCGTTGACCGAGCTGGACGCGCTGTTGGACGGGCTGGACCGGACCGTTGCCTACCCGGGTGCGGGCGCCGAAGGACCACGAGGGCGGACCACGGGGGTCAAGGAGGTGAAACTGCCCGAAGGCTGGCTGCGGACCCGGGAACTGACCGGAACGGCTGCCACAATGATTGCCGAGGCCGAATTGTCCGTCAGTGGAGGGTGAGGCGCCGCCCATGACCAGGTACTGCGACGCCGACCGGGAACGGTACGCGGCCGAGCCGCCGAAACCGGTGCACCGGGCCCCGTTCGCGCGCGACCGTGCCCGGGTGCTGCATTCCTCGGCGCTGCGCAGGCTCTCGGGCAAGACCCAGGTGGTCGGGCCGGGCGTCGACGACTTCTCCCGCAACCGGCTCACCCACAGCCTCGAGGTGGCCCAGGTCGGGCGCGACCTCGGCGCCGCACTGGGGTGTGATCCCGACATCGTCGACACCGCCTGCCTGGCACACGATCTGGGGCACCCACCGTTCGGGCACAACGGCGAGGCGGCGCTGGCCGACATTGCCTCCGGCATAGGCGGTTTCGAGGGCAACGCGCAGACGCTCCGACTGCTCACCCGGTTGGAGCCGAAGGTGTTCGACCCGGGCACCGGCCGGTCGGTCGGGCTGAACCTCACCCGGGCCACCCTGGATGCGGCCGTCAAGTACCCGTGGCTGCCCGGCCAGGGCCCTACCCCGACCAGCAAGTTCGGCGTGTACGCCGAGGACCTGGACCTGTTCTCCTGGATCCGTCTCGGCGCGCCCGGCCGCAAGCGCTGCGTGGAAGCGCAAATCATGGACCTGTCCGATGACATCGCCTACAGCGTGCACGACGTCGAGGACGCCATCGTGGGCCGGTGGCTGGACCCGCCGGTGCTGGCCGACCCGGGACAACTACGCCGGGTCGCCGAACGGGCGGCCGACTGGTACCTGCCGGACGTCACAGTCCGGGAGGTCGGCGAGGCGCTGGGCAGGCTACGGGAACAGCCGTGGTGGCTGACCGGGTTCGACCAGTCCCGGGCCGCGCTCGCCACCCTGAAGAGCACCACCAGTGCGCTCATCGGCCGGTTCATCGACGCCGTCGTTACCGCCACCCGGCAAGTCCTCGCCGCAGGGGGCGAGGACCCGGACCGGCCGCTGACCCGCTACGCGGCCGACGTCGTGGTGCCCCGGCAGACCCTCGTGGAGATCACCACCCTGAAATCGGTGGCGTCGGTGTTCGTGATGACCGCGCAGCCACGAGCCGCCGAGTACCACCGGCAACGGCACCTGCTCAGCGGCCTGGTGCAGGCGTTGTCGGACGGATTGAGCAACGGGGCGCCGATGCTGGAACCGCTGTACGCCCAGGACTACGACTCGGCCGCCGGCGAGGCCGGCCGGCTGCGGGCCGTCATCGACCAGGTCGCCAGCCTGACCGACACCAGGGCGGTCGAGTGGGCCAGGGAACTCGGCGTTTGACCGTACCCTGGTGCGGTGCGTTACCTGTCCACCCGAGACCCGAAGGCCCGAGCCGGGGCGACGTTCACCGAAATCCTCCTGGAAGGGCTGGCCGGTGACGGCGGGCTGTACCTGCCGCAGGAGTATCCGCGGGTCGATGCCGCCACCCTGGCGCGCTGGCGGCAGGTGCTGCACGCGGACGGGTACGCGATGCTGGCCTACGAGGTGGTCCGCCTGTTCGTCGACGACATCCCGGAGGCGCAGCTGCGCGACATCTGCGCCCGCACCTACACCGCCGAAGCGTTCGGCGGGCCGCAGATCGTGCCGGTGCGCAGGCTGAGCGAGGACATCTGGCTCGGGCACCTGTCCAACGGGCCCACCGCAGCGTTCAAAGACCTGGCGATGCAACTGCTGGGCACCCTGTTCGAGTACGAGCTGGCGCGCCGCGACACGTCGCTGACCATCCTCGGCGCCACCAGCGGAGACACCGGCTCCGCGGCCGAACACGCGATGCTGGGCAAGGAACGCGTCACCGTGTTCATGCTCACCCCGCGTGGGCGGGCCACCGAGTTCCAACAGGCCCAGATGTTCAGCGTGGCCGATCCGCACATCGTCAACATCACCGTCGACGGGGTGTTCGACGACTGCCAGGACCTGGTCAAAGCGGTGAACGCCGACGCCGAGTTCAAGCGGCGGTGGAACATCGGGGCGGTCAATTCGATCAACTGGGCCAGGTTGCTGGCTCAGGTGGTGTACTACGTCGCGTGCTGGCTGCGGGTGAGTTCCGATGACACGCAACGTGTCTCGATCTGCGTTCCGTCCGGCAACTTCGGCAACATCTGCGCTGGGCACATCGCCAGGCAGATGGGCCTGCCGATCGAGCACCTGGTCCTGGCCACCAACGAGAAC
>PDSI01000009.1 GCA_002748415.1 Micrococcales bacterium
CCCCACCCGCGACACACCCGGCCGGCCCCCACCAGACCGCCGCCGCGACCACCACACCCCCGAAGCAGCCAACACCAACACCGGCCACACCAGATAAAACTGCTCCTCAATCGCCAACGACCAAAAATGCTGAAACGCCGACGACGACTCCGCCGCCCCGTAATCAACACCCTCGACCGCCAACCGCACATTCATCGCGAACAACGACGCCCACACCGCATCCGCCGCCAGATCCCGCGTCGTCAACGGAGACGCCACCAACCACGCCCCCACCAACGTCGCCGCCGTCACCAACGCAGACAACGGCAACAACCGCTTCGCCCGCCGCGCATAAAACCCAACAAAACTGATCCGCCCCCGCGAATCCAACTCAGCCAACAACAACGACGTGATCAAAAACCCACTGACCACAAAAAACACATCAACACCAACAAACCCACCCGGCACAAACCCAAACCCCACATGAAACAACACCACCAACACCACAGCCACCGCCCGCAAACCCTCAATATCAGGCCGGAAACCACGCACCACACCCACCGGCTCACGGGTGCGTACGAAGCGGTGTTTGGCGTCGTACCGGGGGGCCCGGCCCGCGGCGAGCCGCACCTTCGTCATGCTCATCGCAGGTCCACGTACTGCGCGGCGTGGCTTGCCCCGTCGCGCCCGAGCGTATGCACGGTCCATCCAGCGGCACGCCACGCTTGGACGTCCAGACAGTTGCGCGCATCGACCACCGTCCGGTGACGGGTCAGCGCCGCCAACCGATCCGGGTCGGCGTGGACGAAGTCCGACCACTCGGTCAGGACCATCACGACGTCGGCTCCCTCGACCGCATCCTCGGTGCTGGTGGCGTAGTCCAGCGCCGGGAACTGCCGCTGCGCCGGCTCGGCCGCGCACGGGTCGTACACCGAGACCTGCGCGCCGCGCAAGTGCAGGGCCGCGGCCACATTGAGCGCCGGGCTGTCGCGCACATCGTCGGTCAGCGGTTTGAAAGCCGCACCGAGTACCCCGATCCGACGGTTCAGAACCGAACCGCCGCACACGGCGACGGCAAGGTCGATGACATGCTGACGCTGCCACATGTTGATTTCGTCGACTTGGTGCAGCAACGAGACGGCCCAGTTGGCACCCAGCTCGTCGGCACGGTGCATCAGCGCCCTGATGTCCTTGGGCAAGCAGCCACCGCCGAACCCGAGACCCGCGTTGAGGAACTGCCTGCCGATGCGCACGTCGTGGCCGAGAGCATCGGCCAGCACGCCGACATCGGCGCCGGAATTCTCACACAACTGCCCGATGGCATTGATGAAGGAGATCTTGGTCGCCAGAAACGCGTTGGCGGCGACCTTCACCAGCTCGGCGGTCTCCAGGTCACAGCTGATGAACGGAATACCGGCGGCGATGGCCTGTCCGTAGACCACACGCATCGTGTGCTCGGCCCAGGCGGACGCGCCGCCGAGGATGATGCGGTCCGGGGTGAGCGTGTCCTGCACCGCCTTGCCCTCGCGCAGGAACTCCGGGTTCCACACCACTTCCACCCGCAGGTCGCCACGGCCACGCTGGGCCAGCACCTCGGTCACCGCTGCGCGTAGCCGGGCGGCGGTACCGACCGGAACAGTCGACTTGCCGACGATGAGAATGTCCCGCTCGGTGTGCCGGGCCACATCCCGCACCGCCGACTCCACGTACCGCAGGTCGGCGCTGTTGGACCCGCGAAGCTGCGGGGTACCCACGCACACGAACGCGACGTCGGCGCCGGATAGGGCGTTGGCCAGATCGGACTCGAAACTCAGCCTGCCCGAGTGCGTGTGCCGGGCCAGCATCTCGTCGAACTGCGGCTCGTAGAAGGGGCTCTTGCCGGCGGCAAGGGCCTGCAACCGCTCGGCGTCGGTGTCCACTCCGACCACGTCCATGCCCAGTTCGGCCATCGAGGCGGCGTGCACGGCACCCAGGTACCCGGTACCGAGTACGGCCAAACGCGGCAGCACCGGGCCGAAGGTGTCCAGTTCGCCGGCCAGCTGCGCGTGGGGGGTGGTGATCGTCATGAGCTACTTCTCCTTAGTCTCGGCCCAGCAGTGGCTCGATCTTGTCGGCCATGTAGGGGGCCAGGGTTCTTGCGAAGGTTGCGGTCAGGTGCGAATTGTCGCGGTAGACAAGGGTGTTCTCCACGATCACTGGGCATTGCTGCTGGGTGCACATCTGTCCGAGCGGGTTGATGACGGTGGCACCGGCCTGTTTGGCCGCGGATTCCATACCGGTGCGCCGCTGCGGGTCGCTCATCGCCGACTCGACGCTGCGGGAGCAACCGCGGATGTCGCTGAGGTTCTCGCTCAGGCACTTGGGCACATCCTTACGCTGGTAGGGGGTGTCGGCCACCAGGGCCACCGCAACCCCGCCGGCTCGCAGCCGGCTCACCACCCGGCCGGTGCCGGCAATCCAATCGGCAGTGTGCTCTTCGCTCCTGGGGTTGAAGACGGCCCCGGTG
The DNA here is from genome assembly GCA_002748415.1 of Micrococcales bacterium. GTDB lineage: Bacteria > Actinomycetota > Actinomycetes > Actinomycetales > CAWJMD01. Next base: position 2,486 of record PDSI01000009.1, read on the forward strand.
GTCACGACCAGATCGGGTTCGAGCTCGGTGACCTTGCCCATGAGGCGCTCCCGCCACGAGTAGCACTCGGCGTAGTCGCGTTTCAGTTGTGTGTTCTCCAGCTTCACGTCGAAGATGGGACACGCGGCCTTGGTATGCACGACGATGCGCCAGCCGCGTTCCTTGCCGGCCGAGTCCAGCGTCGGCAACCATTGGAACGCGTGCGAGTCTCCGACGAGCATCACCGTCTCGGCGCCGTGCGGGTCGCCGAAGACACAGTCCTGCGCCGGATCCACCGACAACTCGGCATCGGTGAGGTTCATGTGGCAGTCCCCGGCGCCTCCCAGCACTGTTCCCGGTTCGTCTTTGGTCGCTTCGCTCAACGCGGGTGAGAGGTTGGACGGCACCTGGATCATCGCCGCGGATTCCTGCACCGCCTGGCCGATATCGCTGCCGGCGGCCAACACCTCTGCGGTCGCGCCGGTACCGCGAGGGTCCGGCACGAACCGGAAAGCGGCGCTGGCGGTGCCGGCGCTGAGGAAAACCAGGACAGTGCCGAGAACCACACCGCGCCAGGGGCGTTGGCTGAGCGAGGGCAGGCTGCGAACCGGGTCCTCCAGAACGACATAGCTCATGATCGCCGCCCACAGCGACATACCGGCGGCCACGACACTTTGCGTCAGCGACAGGGATTCCGTCTGGAAGTAGTAGGGGGCGAGGACGAGCAGCGGCCAATGCCACAGATACAACCCGTAAGAGATCTTCCCCAACCCCTGAGACAACGGCTGAGCCAACAACACCCGCTCCGCACTGGTAGCCCGCGACAAACCCGCAACCACCACCATGCACGTCCCACCCACCGGCAACAACGCCCAATACCCAGGAAACGCCGAAGACTCAGTAATCACCACCGCCGAAACAGCGATCACCACCAACCCCGACCACGCCAACCAACCCCGCCCCAACCACGACCGGCGAGCCAACCACCCCGCATTCACCGCGACCAACCCACCAGCAGCCAACTCCCACGCCCGCGCCGGCGTCACAAAATACGCCAACGACTGCGCCACCTGCGTCTGATGCACCCCAAACACAAACGACGCCACACCACCGGCACCGACCACCAGATTCAACCCCACCCGCGACACACCCGGCTGGCCCCCACCAGACCGCCGCCGCGACCACCACACCCCCGAAGCAGCCAACACCAACACCGGCCACACCAGATAAAACTGCTCCTCAATCGCCAACGACCAAAAATGCTGAAACGCCGACGACGACTCCGCCGCCCCGTAATCAACACCCTCGACCGCCAACCGCA
>PDSI01000076.1 GCA_002748415.1 Micrococcales bacterium
AGCTGGGCCGACGTCACGGCCCAGGTGAAACCGGGCGCCACCCTCGGCCGCCCGCACATCGCCGACGCACTGGTGGCCAAAGGGTACTTCGGCACCCGCGACGAGGTGTTCGGCCAGGTGCTCGGCAACGGTTCCCGGCACTATGTGGGCTACTACTGTCCGGACCCGGTGGACGCGGTCCGGCTCATCCTCGCCGCTGGGGGAGTGCCGGTGCTCGCCCACCCGCTGGCCACCGCCCGGGGCCGCACGCTCACCACCGAAGGCATTGTCGAACTCATCCACGCCGGACTGGCCGGCATCGAGGCCTACCACCGTGACAACGACCCGGACCGGCGGGATTGGCTGGCCCAGTTGGCCCGGGACCACGGACTCATCGTCACCGGGTCCAGCGACTACCACGGCAGCGGAAAGCCCAACCGGCTCGGCGAGTTCACCACGGCGGCCCCGCAGGTGCGCCGCATCGTCGAGGCGGGATCGACACCGGTCATCGACCCGGCCGGCGTCCTTGGCTAAGATCGGCCCATGACCGGCGACGCCGAAGGCCACAACACCGACGGCAACGAGGCGCCCCGCACGGTGACCGCGAGCCGTCGCGTGCAAGCACCTGCGTCTCTGGTGTTCGAATTGATCGCGGACCCGGCCCAGCAACCCCGTTGGGACGGCAACGCCAACCTGGCCGAGGCGCCCGGTGGCCAGCGGGTCCGCGCCGTCGGCGACGTGTTCACGATGACGTTGACCCGCGGCGGCGGCGTGCGGGAGAACCACGTCGTGGAGTTCGAAGAAAGCCGGCTGCTGGCGTGGATGCCGTCCGAGGTCGGCAAACCGCGGCCCGGCCACCTATGGCGCTGGCAGTTGCGCCCGCAACCGGACGGCACCACAGTGGTCACCCACACCTACGACTGGTCGAACCTGACCGACGTCAACCGGGTCGAGCGGGCCAGGGCAACAACCAGCGACAAGCTGATGGCCTCGATCGACCGGCTCGCCGATCTCGCGGAAGCGCAGAGCTGACCGCGGCGCTCACCCGCCGTGGATATCGGCCAACTCGAACCATACGCGTTTGCCGGCCTCGAGCAGGTCGGTACCCCAGCTGTCGGCCAGTGTGTCCACCAGGAACAGCCCGCGCCCGTCGGTGTCGTCCAGCGCAGGGTTCTCGTTCGGCAGCAGCGGTTCGCCGCGTCCCGCATCGGTCACCTCGACCCGCAGCATCCCGGCCGGGCTGAACCGTGCCTGCACCAGGATCGGTCCCTGCGCGTGCCGCACGGCGTTGGTCACCAGTTCGCTGGTCAGCAGGATGGCCAGTTCGGCGCTTTCGTCTTTCACCCCCCACTGCAGCATATTGGCGGCGAGCGCACGCCGCGCCCGGCCGACGTCCTGCGGCCCGGGGGAGGATTGCGCCACCAGCTCTTCGATGCTGACGTTCACCTGCCTCCTCATGGAATCCTCGAGCCGATGGTTGCTCCAGGTTACAGCTCGTCGCCGGCGGGAAGCAGAGGGTAGCGGAGTTTTCCTCTGGCTCGGCCGAATCTCACTCTCCGCCATGGCGCCGCCGCCGCCGACGCTGCGTCGTCGGCCGTCCTGTCTCCGTTGTCGCCTCGGCGGGCGGCGAGGTACTCGACCCGGTGCTGCCGTCGCTGTCGAGAACAGCGCCGGAGGCGGTCGCGGAGCCACGGGTCACGTCTTTCCCGCCGCGGGTACGGCGCCGGCGCCGTTGCTGGCGGAGCCCGTCCCGGCCGGATCGGCCGCCGGCCCGGCCCGTGCCTTTCGCATGGCCGGCATGCCGGCCGGTCTCGCCCAGATCCTCGACCTCCTCGGCGTTCAGCCCGGCACGGGTACGGTGCGCACGGGGCAGCCGCCCGGTGGTCCCGGGCGGGATACCGAGGTCGGTGAACAGGTGCTCGCTGGTGGAGTAGGTCTCCACCGGCTCCGGAATGCCGATGCCCAGCGCCTTGTCGATGAGGGTCCAGCGGGGGATCTCGTCCCAGTCCACGAACGTGACCGCGGTCCCCTCCTTGCCGGCCCGGGCGGTGCGCCCGATGCGGTGCAGGTAGGTCTTCTCGTCCTCCGGGCTCTGGTAGTTGACCACATGGGTGACGTCGTCGACGTCGATGCCGCGGGCGGCCACATCGGTGGCCACCAGCACGTCGACCTTGCTGTTGCGGAACGCGCGCAGCGCCTGCTCGCGGGCGCCCTGGCCCAGGTCACCGTGGATGGACGCGGCCGCGAAGCCACGGTCGGACAACTCGTCGGCCACCTTGGCGGCGGTGCGCTTGGTGCGCACGAACACGATGGTCAGGCCACGGCCCTCGGCCTGCAGCAGCCGGGCCAGCACCTCGGTCTTGTCCAGCGCGTGCGCCCGGTAGACCACCTGCTTGACCGTGTCCACCACGTGCAGGCTGTCCTCGTCGGCGGAGTGCACCCGCACATGGGTGGGCCGGTCCATGTAGCGGCGGGCCAGCGCCACCACCGGGCCCGGCATCGTCGCGGAGAACAGCATCGTGTGCCGCCCGGCCGGGGTCTGGGCCAACAAGCTCTCCACATCAGGCAGGAAGCCCAGGTCCAGCATCTGATCCGCCTCGTCCAGCACCAGGGTGCGCACGTGCGATAGGTCGAGGTGGCCTTGCTGGCTCAGGTCCAGCATCCGGCCCGGGGTCCCGACCACCACCTCGACGCCGCGCTGCAGTGCCGCAACCTGCGGCTCGTAGGCGCGCCCGCCGTACACCTGTAGTACCCGCACACTGCGTTTGGCGGCCGCTTGCTGGATCTCGGTGGCCACCTGAACGGCCAGCTCCCGGGCCGGGGCGATCACCACCGCCTGCGGCTTGCCCGCGTCAGCAAGATCGGTCCAGCCAGGCTCGCCCGGCCCACAGGTGTGTTCCAGCAGCGGGATGCCGAAGCCGAGGGTCTTGCCGGTGCCCGTCTTCGCCTGCCCGATGATGTCGTGGCGGGCCATCGCGATGGGCAAGGTCATCGTCTGCACCGGGAACGGGCGCACGATGCCGACGTGCTCCAGAGCGGCGACGATGGGCCCACTGACGCCCAATTCGGCGAAGGTCTGCTCGGTGGCGGACTGGGCTTCGGTGACGGTGAGATCGGCGGCGGGTTCCGCGTCGGTGGCGGCCCGCCCGCTCATCGGGCGCCCACCCGCGTGATGCGCATGGCTGTCGAGGCCCCCGCCGCGTGCCGCGGCCGCGCAGCTGCGCCGACCCGGCCGATCATTACCTCGCTCGAGTTGATGGTTCTCACGTTTCATCCAATCCTGGGCCGAACGCCCACATGCACCCCACGATACCCTGCCCCGTATACCCCTGTGGGCATTCGCTCATATGGCGGAAACAGGGTAGGGACAAGCAGGCGACCGCGGCCCGTCGTTTTGCCGGCGCGACCGCGACAAACGCCGGCGCAGGTACCGGGTTCATCGGGCAGGTTCGCGGCCACCCTGTCCGTTCGCCTGCCTGCCGGCCAGCCGTACCAACCCGGAACATGCCGAGGCGGGTCACCGGCAGCCGGTGACCCGCCTCGGCGCGTGCTCGAGCGGCTCTCTGCGGGAGCCGGTGGAACCGTCAGGCTCGGTTGCGACCCTGAATGCTGGTGACCGCGACAACGCCACCGGCGGCGAGGGCGATCTGGATGATCAGCGTGACGATGAAGCTCTCGGTGAACGAGCCGGCGATGAACGTGCCGAGCAGCGCAGCAACGATGCCGATGACGACGGTCAGCCAGAGCGCGATGTTCTGCTTGCCCGGCACGACGAGGCGG
>PDSI01000182.1 GCA_002748415.1 Micrococcales bacterium
GGCCACGTTGCCCGAGACCACCCGGCAAGACGCGCAAAGCGGCGACGAATCGCTTCCAGGTGTGCAGGACTCAGCCACCGAAAGAGTGACGTTCGGGCCACTGGCCCGCAACGGACCGGCACAGGCCGGACAGGCAGCGGAGCAGGATCCCTCGTCCACCGATTCCGCGGCACCGGCTAGTCGCACCACTGGTCCCACAGCTACGCCGGGCACGGTTCTCGCCACCGAAAAGGGCCCGCCACGCAAGCGCTGGCCCCGGTTGCCGCTGCTGGCGCTCGTCGCCCTGCTGGTCCTGCTGGTCGCGTTGGCGCTGGTGCGGGCCCTCGGCTCGCCGTCCGGGGCCGATGACCGGGCACCGGTGGCTCCCACCAGCGAACCTGCGCCGCGGCGCACCCAGCAACCGGCAGGCACCCCCGCGAGTGGGCAGTCCAAACCCGGAGGTTCCACCGTGACCGTCACCGTGACCGGCTCCTCCACCGTCAGGCCGGCCGCGCCCGAGCCGGCCCCGACCGAACCCCCCACGGCCGAATCGTCCACGCCGCCCGAATCATCCGCACCCGGTGCACCCGGACCCGAATCCCCCGCGACCGAACCCACGGTTCCTGACGGCGGCCGGACCGGCGCAGCCCCGCAGAATCCGTCGACCACCGGTTTTGCGGCAGCGACGGGTAACCTGGCTAACCACCTCACCACGGCGGATGGCGCATCGGCCCCCGGCCCCCACGTACCGCAGTCCACGCGACAGCGGCCCGACGAGGAGACAGCACAGTGAGTCCCACACTCATCGCCAACCGGTTCGAGCTGTCGCGGCTACTCGGCCGCGGCGGGATGGCAGATGTCTACCTGGCCACGGACCAACGGCTGGGTCGTGAAGTCGCGGTGAAAATGCTGCATCACAACCTCGTCGGCGACGATGAACTGCTGGCCAGGTTCGCCCGCGAAGCACAGTCGGCGGGCCGGCTGAACCATCCGTCCATCGTCGCGGTGTACGACACCGGCGAACACGAGGTCACTATTGCCGGCAGTTCAGCCAAGATCCCCTACATCGTCATGGAGTACATCCGGGGCATCACCCTGCGGGAGCTGCTCAACCGCAGCGCCAGCACCGGGCGCCCAGGCCTGCCACCCGGCTACCGGATCGACCAGCAGGCGACCCAGGTGGACGGGTCCAGCGGTTCCGGCCGTCACCTCGACCCGGAGGCCACCCGGCAGTTCAGCGTGCAAGACTCCGACCCGGCGCCGAACGGGCCGGTCCCGCCGCTGGCCCCGGAACAGGCGGTCGAGCTGACCACCGGGGTACTGGCCGCACTGGTGTACTCACACCGGCACGGTGTGATCCACCGGGACATCAAACCCGGAAACGTCATGCTCACCGACAACGGCGACGTGAAGGTGATGGACTTCGGCATCGCCAGGGCCGCTTCCGAGGCGACAGCCGCGATGACCCGTACGAACACCGTGGTCGGCACGGCCCAGTACCTGTCGCCGGAACAGGCCCGCGGAGAAACCGTCGACACCCGCTCGGATCTGTACTCCACCGGGTGCCTGCTGTACGAGCTGCTGACCGGGCGGCCGCCGTTCGTCGCGGATTCGGCTGTGGCGCTGGCGTACAAACACGTCAGTGAAATGCCGGAACCACCCAGCACTCACAATCCGGCAATCGGCGAGTCGATGGACCGCGTCGTCATGAAGGCGCTGGCCAAGAACGCCGACGACCGGTACGGCACCGCCGAACAATTCCGCACCGATCTGCTCGCTGCCGCGGCCGGGCATTCGGTAGGCGCGCCGGCACTCGGCAGTTCGGGCGTCGGCGCAACCACGGTCATGGGTACCACCGGCGCACCCGGTTCACCGGCGGCGATGCCCGCGTACGGTGCGAACCCGGCGGCTGGCGGCACGGACCCGACGTCGGTCTACCCGGCACAGCCTGCCTACGGTGCCCGCCCACAGTCCGGCTACCCCGGTCAAGGCTATGCCGGTGGCCCGGGGCCGGCCGGGGGCTATCCGGTCGAGGACTACGAACGCGGGCGGAAGGCACGGGGCGGGGCCGGCCGGTACCTGGTGCTTGCGCTCAGTGTCGCCGCCGTGCTGGGGCTGGGCACGTGGGCATACTTCTCGCTGTTCCAGAACCGGCTGCAGGAACCGGAACAGGTGGCTGTCCCCAACGTCATCGGCATGACCTACGAGGACGCCGGCCGGACTCTGCAGGGTGAGGGCTTGCAGGTCGAGCGGGCCGAGGACGCACCCAACGATCAGTACGACAAGGGTGTGGTGTTCAAACAGGACCCCGCGTTCAACGCCCAGGCGGAGGAGGGCAGCGTCGTCAGCGTGACGGTGTCGGCGGGATCGGACTCGGTGGAAGTCCCGTCACTGACCGGGAAGTCCCAGGACGCGGCTCGTGCGATCCTGGCGGATCTGAACCTCCAGGTCGGCCGCGTTTCGGTGCGCGACGACTACAAGGTCACCAAGGACACCGTCATCAAGACGATGCCGGCCGCGGGTCATACCGTCAAGCCGGGCAGCAGTGTCGAGCTCGTCGTCTCCAGCGGCAATGTGGCGCTGCAGGACTTCCGCAAGAAGGACTACCGGGAGGCGAAGGAGTGGCTGGAGGAGCACAAACTGGTGCCGCGTATCGAGTTCGTGGACCGGGAGGCCGAACCGGGCACGGTCGTCGGTCAGGACCCAAGCAGTGGAACCTTGCCACAGGGCGGCACCGTGACGTTGTGGGTGGCCGACGAGAGTTCCACCCCGACCTCTACGGCCAGCGAAACTGTCTGGCCGACCGAGACTTCCGGTGCCGGCGATCCTGACGATGACGCGACAACCGAGCCCGGAGACGACTGACCACCAGCGGCACGCCGCGACTGGGCAGTTCCCTGAACTACCCGCTTCGGTTTCCCGAGACTCCCGGCCGGAGTCGATCTGGCCGGGAGTTTCGTCGTTGTGGGGTGTCCCTATGTTCCTTGTCAAGCGGCGTCGTGTGTGGGGGCTTGGTAGAGGGTGCGGTCGCGGAGCATGGCGTAGAGGACGTCGCAGCGTCGGCGGGCGAGGCAGGTGAGGGCGGCGTTGTGTTTCTTGCCCTGGTCGCGTTTGCGGTCGTAGTAGGCGCGGCTGACGGGGTCTGACAGGGCGGCAAACGTGGACAGGAAGAACGCCCGTTTGAGGTTCTTGTTTCCGCCCCGGCTGGGGTGCTCGCCGCGGATCGAGGCCCCTGACCGGCGGGTGACCGGGGCGAGTCCGGCGAAGGCGGCCAGGTGGCCGGG
>PDSI01000214.1 GCA_002748415.1 Micrococcales bacterium
GGCCATCGTCGACACCGACTTGCCGGACCCGGATTCGCCGACGATGCCCAGCACTTCGCGCTCGCGCAACCGGTAGCTGATTCCCCGCACGGCTTTCACCAGCCCGTCGTCGGTGGGGAAGGAGACCGACAGGTCCCTCACTTCGAGAACGGTTTCCGCTTCTTGGGAGACCTCCGTGATCGCCCAACTGCCCGTGGACTGCCGGGCCGGGCGGACCACGTCTTCGGCCGGAGTGGAACGCGGCTTGCCTGGTCGCCAGATCATGAACGCACCCTTCCCTGCCGGGGATCGAACGCGTCGCGCAGCCCGTCGCCGATGAAGTTCACGCACAACGCGATCGCCACGATGAACAGGCCGGGCCACCAGAACAGCCACGGCCGGGTGGCGAACGCGGACTGGTACTCGCTGATGAGCAGGCCCAGCGAGGTGTCCGGTGGGCGCACCCCGAGGCCCAGGAAGCTCAGTGCCGCCTCGAGCAGGATCGCCTGCGCGGTGAGCAACGTGGCGCCGACCACGATGATGCCAACCGTGTTGGGCAGGATGTGGCGAAAGATGATCCGCCGGGAGCTGGCACCGAGGGCGCGGGCGGCTTCGACGAATTCCTTCTCGCGTAGCGACAGGAACTCACCACGGATCAGCCGCGCCAGGCTGGTCCACATGACCAGGGCGAGCACCAACGCCAGCGCGATGATGCCTTGGTTGCCGACCGTTCGCCCCAGCACGGCGGCGATGACGAGCACCGGAATGGTGATCACCAGGTCCGTCAGACGCATCAGCAGCGACTCGAGCCACCCGCGGAAGTAACCGGCGAGTGCGCCGACGGTGGTGCCGATGGTGGTGGCGGCCAGTCCCACGATCAACGCGATGACCAGGGACTGCTGGGCGCCGCGCATCGTCTTGGCGAAGTAGTCCACGCCGATGTCGTCCTGGCCGAACGGATGCTCGCCCCAGCTCAGCCCATCGCCGTCGACGAACGACGGTGCCAGGTCCAGGCTCGGGCGGCCGTCCTCGATCTTGGCACCGGTGGCGGTCGGGCTCTTGTCCCACCAACCGGGCACCGCACCCACCCCGATCGAGGAGAACGCCAGAATCACGATGAACAGCAGGCCGGTGATGCCGGCGAGAGCTCCGCGGTGCCGGAAGAACCTGCGCCGCACCAGCTGGCCCTGGGTCCGGGCGACGATCTCCAGCCCTTGGACTTCTGCAGCCCTGGCCTGCTGAGCTTGGCCTGCACTGGGGGCCTGCTCGGCCGGGGGAGCCGGGTTCTGAGTCACTGCGATCTCCCTACAGCCTGATCCGCGGGTCGAGGTATGCATAGAAGACGTCGGCGATCATGTTGGCGGTCATGACCGCCACGGCCAGCACGATGTAGAACGCCATGACCGGGTTGGGGTCGACGTCTCGCAAACCGTCGATGAACAGCCGGCCCATGCCACGCCAGCCGAAGACGGTCTCGGTGATGACCGCGCCGCCGAGCAGCGCGCCGAAGGAGATCGCCACCAAGGTCGAGACGGGGATCAGCGCGTTGCGGAAGGCGTGGCGCAGAATGACCACCCGCTCCGCCAATCCCTTTGCCCGGGCGGTGCGCACGTAGTCCTGGTTCAGGACTTCGAGCATGCTGGACCGCGTGTAGCGGGTGAACTCCGCGAAGGTGATGAGGATGAGGGCCATCGTCGGCAGCAGCACGTGCAGTCCCTGGTCCAGCAGGACTTGCCAGAAATTGCCGTTGAAACCGGGGGTTTGTGAGCCGATGGTGGCGACCGGGCGGCCCGCCACTTTGCGCGAATAAGAGGGGAATGCTGCTAGGACGTGGTGGGCGAAGATCGCCAGTCCCGAACAGTAGCCGGTGAACAGGCTGGCCTTGATCGCCGCTTCCCGGTCGAGTGCACCGCCGATGATCCACCCGGCCGCCACGCAGACGGCGGTGGTGATTCCCAGCAGCATGGCGATGTGCCACCAGGTCGGGTTCGTCAGCACCGGGCCGGTGGCGAAGAAGGCGATCAGCGCCCCGGCTCCCATGACGAAGGCGGCGATCACCACCCGCCGCCGGGCGAAATCGGAGAACAGCACGACCCCGACGGCGGCTGCGGCCAGCCCGGCGAGACCGACGAAGACCGGTCCGAGACTGGGCCGGGCGAACCACTCCACACTGGACAGGTAGGCCAGTACACCTGCGGTGACCGCGGCCGCGGCGGTGAAGACCACGGCCCGGCGGCGCCACTGTTCGGTGAGTGCGACCGCAGCGACGGTTCCGGCGGCCAAGGCCGCCAGGGCTATGACCCACGGTGCGAAGCTCGGTCCACGCAACCAGTTGTTGAGCCCGATGGCGACGTACTGCTTCAGCATCACCGCCACCCAGAAGATGGGTAGGGAGAAGAAGAGGAAGCTGACGAAGGTGATGCCGTAGTCGAAGGCGCTGTACTGGCGTATCGCGCTCAGGACACCCACCCCGACGCCGGTCAGGGCAGCCAGCAAGGCGGCGACCAGCACCAGCCGCAGGGTGGCGGTGAGAGCTTGCTGCAGCAGTGGCTGCACATCCCGGCCGCTCTTGGTCAGGCCCAGATCACACTCGGCACCCGGCAACACACAGCCGGAAACCCCTTGGACCCAGGTCGAGTATCGCTGCAGCACAGGCTTGTCCAGGTCCAGCGCATCGATGCGCGCCTCGATCTTGGCCTGTTTGTTGGGGCTCTGGTCGGTGTACAGATCCTGGAGTGGGTCGCCGGAATTGGAGACCAGGACGTACATCAACAGGGTCGAGACCGCGAGAACGAGGGCGGAAATGCCCAGGCGTCGAATCACATAGGCGAACACGGATGGCTCCTTGGCCAGCGGGCCCGGTGGGTTAAGCGCCGGGTGGGGTGGTAGGGCCGCGGGAGGAGGGGGCTCCCGCGACCCCGTCAGCAGCCGAGATCACTGCTGAGCCGATCCCCGGTCACCGCGGCATCGCCGCGATGACCCGGGACGACGTGGTGGTTCATTCGGCGGCCATGGTCCATTGGTCCATGTTCCAGGTCACTTCGCTTTGTGAGGGCTGGAACACCACACCCTCCAGGTTGGCGGCCTGGGCGTTCACCCCGGGGTGAGCGAACAACGGAATCGTCGCGAGGTCCGACCACAACAGCTTCTCGATGTCGGTGATCAGCCTGTCTTGTTCGCTTTCCTCCACCGCCTTGTTCAGCTCGGCGGTCTTGGCGTCGACCTCCGGGTTGGAGTAGTCGCCGAAGTTGTTGCCACCGCCGGTGACGTAGGTGGAAGAGTTCCCTGACACCAGCGGGGAGCCGGCCCAGCCGAACAGTGCGACGTCCCAGTTACGGGCGGGCTGCTCGGTGCCGAAGAAACTGTCGGTGCCGGCGTCCTTGACGTCGAAACCGGCCTGCTTGCAGGAGTCCGCGATCAGCTGGACGGTGGAGGTGCGGCGCTGGTTCGGCGTCTGGTAGCCGATGCGCACCGGCATGTTCGTCTTGCCCTTGGCCGTCAGGATGGCCTTGGCGCCCTCGATGTCCGGTTTCGCGTACTCACCGGCGTCGGTGGCCCCGACGATGCCGGCGTAGTTGTCCTGGAACGGGAAGACGTACCGCCCGTCCATGACCGTGCCCTCCGGGTTCACCGGCTGGATCAGGTTCTTCACGATGGTTTCCCGCGGCACGCACATCGCGAATGCCTTGCGGATCTCCGGGTCCTTGAAATCGGTGCCGAAGTTGAAGTCCACGTGCTCGAAGATGTACCTGTCGCCGGTCTCCTTGATCACGGAGTCGCCGATCGCGTCGATCTGCTTGACGATGTCCACCTGCGGCTGCGGGGAGATCAGCTGCACCTCACCGTTCTGCAGTGCTTGGGACTGTTGCTCGCCCGCGATAAAGCGGAAGACGATGGTGCTGGCCTTCGGCGCGTCCCCCCACCATTGCGGGTTGGCCTTCAGGGTCAGCGACTGCCCGGCCGTCCAGGAGTCGATCATGTAGGGGCCGGAGGACGGCATGATGTCCGGCTTCAGCTCGCCGGCCTTCAACACCCAGCCCTCGTTCCAGAACTTGGCGGCCTTGCCGATGGCATCCATGTCCTTGTCGGTGACCGCGGCGACGAGGTCTTCGACTTTCGCTTCCTTCTCCACGATGTGGGCCGGCATGATGAACTGGTCGAAGGATGCCGACCAGTCGGCGAACGGCTCGTCGTAGACGACGGTGAACTTCTTGTCGCCGTCCTCGCATTGCGGCTGCTGCATGTCTTCGTACCCGGTCGTGGCGGCAGGGCTGAAGACGTCCTTGTCGTCCTTCTTGAACTTCCCGGACTGGGCAGCCCACTTGAGCACCATGTCGTCGCAGTCGATGGGCTCGCCGTCGGACCACTTGGCGTCTTCGTTGATCGTGTACTCAACGGTCAGCGGGTCGTCGCTGGTCTTCTGGAAGGAACCGAACGGCTCGTACGGGGCTACCTGGCCTTCGGGGTCGTATTCCCAGAACTGGGTCAGCACCCGGTTCAGGACGACAGTGTTCTTGGTGGCGTTCTGGGAGGATGTGTTGCCGTTGTATGCCTCGAATTCTTGTTCCCAGGCGAAGGCGATGGTCTGATCCTGGGTCTCGCCGTCTCCGCCGCCTGAGCCTTCGCCGGTGTCAGCGGTACTGCAGGCACCCAGAGCTAGCGCGCCACAGGCCAGCAGACTCAAGGATCGCGCAGAGCGTTGCTTGCTCAGCATGCTGTTTCCTTCCACGTTGAAGGACCGCCGACCATGTATGGCCACGGTCCGTTGACCCACGACACGACACCCCACAGGTGCCTGTCTGTGCAACTAGAAGCCGGGCCCGTTATGAAAGTGCAACGCCATAGTGTCAATGGCGCACGTTTCTTGCCCAGCCGTGCACCGTCTGTAAGGGAACTCACGATGTCACGTACCGTCTGGGCGCACCAGTTCGTCCCGGTCCGGTGGCCAAGGCATACTGGGAGCGACACAGACTCCAGCCGTGCCGAAGTGAGAGAGCGCCGTGACCTACGTGATCGCCCTGCCTTGTGTGGATATCAAGGACAAGGCATGCATCGACGAGTGTCCGGTCGACTGCATCTACGAGGGCGAGCGGATGCTGTACATCCATCCCGATGAGTGCGTGGACTGCGGTGCTTGCGAGCCGGTTTGCCCGGTAGAGGCCATCTACTACGAGGATGACGTCCCGGAGCAGTGGGCCGACTACTGCACGGCCAATATCGAGTTCTTCGACGACCTGGGCTCCCCCGGCGGCGCAGCCAAGCTCGGCGTGATCAACAAGGACCACCCACTGGTCTCGGGGTTGCCGCCGCAAGGACACGACGAGTGAGACCGGCAGCCGCCCGGCTGCCCCAGTTCCCCTGGGACCGGCTGGCCCCGTACGCACAGCGGGCCCGCTCCCACCCTGGCGGCATCTGTGATCTGAGCGTCGGCACCCCGGTCGACCCCACCCCTGACGTCGTCCGGCGGGCGCTCGCTGCCGCTGCCGACGCGCCCGGGTACCCCACCACCTGGGGGACCGCGCAGCTGCGCCAGGCCGTCGTCGACTGGTTCGGCCGCGCCCGCGGCGTTCCCGGGCTCGACCCGGATGCGGTACTACCCACGATCGGCTCCAAGGAACTCGTCGGCTGGTTGCCTACCCTGCTCGGCCTGGGACCTGGCCACCTGGTGGCCTACCCGAGGATCGCCTACCCCACCTACCGGGTGGGCGCCGACCTGGCCGGTGCCGACAGCGTCGCCGTCGACGCGTTGACCGCCCTCGGCCCAAACCGGGCAGACCTGCTGTGGCTGAACTCCCCGGCCAACCCCACCGGACAGGTGCTCGGGGTGGAGCACCTGTGCAAGGTAGTCGGCTGGGCGCGGGAGCGCGACGTCGTCGTGGCCAGCGACGAGTGCTACGCGATGCTGGACTGGCGCGACGAGGCGCCCGCGCGCGGTGTACCGTCGATACTGGATCCGTTGGTCACCGACGGTGACATCACCGGGCTGCTGGCGGTGTATTCGTTGTCCAAGCAGTCCGCGATGGCCGGGTACCGGGCTGCCTTCGTCGTTGGTGACCCGGCGCTGATCGACGCTTTGCTGCAGGCTCGCAAGCACCTCGGCATGATGGTGCCGACGCCGGTTCAGCACGCGATGGTCGCTGCGCTGACCGACGACGAACACGTCGAACAAGCCCGGGCCACGTACCGCCGCCGCCGCGAACAGCTCGTTCCCGCGGTGCAGGAGTGGGGGCTACGGCTGGAACACAGCGAAGCCGGGCTGTACCTGTGGGCGACGGCCGGTGAGCCGGGCTGGCGCACCGTAGGGCGGCTGGCCGAGCTGGGCATCCTCGTGGCACCGGGTGACTTCTACGGCCCGGCCGGCCGCGACTTCGTGCGGATCTCGCTGACGGCCGGCGACGCGGCGATTCAGGCTGTCGTCCAACGACTCACGACCGGGTAACCACCGGGCCGGCAGATCGGCTGATTCATGTGACGCACGTCGTAGTTGCGGACCGACCGCACCGGGTAGCCTCGACCAAAACCGCTGAAGGAGCTGACCCATGAGCGACGCACCCGTCAAAGATCCCGGCTACACCCTGAAGTACCAGCAGGGCGAGATCGACCTGGGCTACCACCCAGCCTCCGAGGGAGCGGGCGGCCTGGACATCAGCTCGCTGTTGAGCACCACCGGCAACGTCACGCTCGACCCCGGCTTCGTCAACACCGCGTCGTGCTCCTCGGCCATCACCTACATCGACGGTGATCACGGCATCCTGCGCTACGGCGGCTACCCGATCGAGCAGCTGGCCCAGCGCTCCACCTTCCTCGAGGTCAGCTACCTGCTGATTCATGGTGAACTGCCCGACGAGGAGCAGTTGAAGACGTTCTGCGACGAGGTCACCTACGAGACGATGGTGCACGAAGAGGTCAAGTCGTTCTTCCGGTCTTTCCACCGGGACGCGCACCCGATGCCGGTCCTGTCCTCGGCCGTGTCCGCCCTGTCAACGTTCTACCAGGACCGGATCGACCCGTTCGACCCCGAATCGCTGCATGTGCAGACCATCCGGCTCCTGGCCAAGGCGCCGACACTGGCCGCTTACGCCTACAAGAGTTCCATCGGCGAACCGTTGATGTACCCGCATAACTCCATGGGGTACGTGGAGAACTTCCTGCGGCTGACCTTCGGCGTGCCGGCCGAACCGTACAAGGTCGACCCGAAATTCGCCCGTGCCTTGGACATGCTGTTCATCCTGCACGCCGACCACGAACAGAACTGCTCCACATCCACGGTCCGGTTGGTGGGTTCCAGCCAGGTGAACATGTTCGCCGCGGTCTCCGCCGGTATCAACGCCCTGTTCGGGCCGTTGCACGGCGGCGCCAACCAGGCGGTGCTGGAGATGCTGGAGACCATCCAGGAGCGGGGCCTGACCATCGACCAGTTCGTGGAGAAGATCAAGAACCGCGAAGACGGCCTGCGGCTCATGGGCTTCGGTCACCGGGTGTACAAGAGCTACGACCCGCGGGCGGCCATCGTCAAGGAGAACGCGCACGACATCCTTGAGGACGCGCATATGCCGATGCTGGACCTGGCGCTGGAACTGGAGGAAAAGGCACTGTCCGACGACTACTTCGTCGAGCGCAAGCTGTACCCCAACGTCGATTTCTACACCGGTTTGCTGTACAAGGCGATGGGTTTCCCCACCAACATGTTCACCGTCCTGTTCGCGCTGGGGCGGATGCCGGGCTGGATCGCCCACTACCGGGAGATGATCAACGATCCGGCCACCCGCATCGGCCGGCCCCGGCAGGTGTACACCGGACCGGTGAAACGCGACTACGTGCCTCTGGAACAGCGCTAGACCTGACCGCACACAGCGCAGAACCGACCTGATCAGGCCACCTTGATCCACACCACCCCCGGTGGTGTGGATGTGGTCGCCATGCCCCATTGCTCGCCGTCGGCCCGGGTCCACCGCCGGTCGGCCACCCGGACGTCCACGATGTGCAGCCGATCGGCGGAGGCGACCGCCCAATGTGCCCTGCCCCAGGCGCGGCCGGGGCCGCCGGAGGCCAGCTGCAGCCAGGTGCCGGCCGCCGGATCGTCCGGGGGCTGAGCCAATGCCGCGCCCTGGGCGCCGAGTTCGGCCGCGGCGGTATCGATGACCGTGCGGGCACGCCCGGTGAGACCGGTGGCGTCCGGGCTCTGCTCGGCCAGCCCGGCCGGTTGCGCCAGCTGGCAGCTCAACGCTGCCGGGTATTGCCCGTAGAACGCGGCGGCGAAGGCCCTGGCTTGTGGCTCGTGGTCGGCGTAGGCACGCGGGTGGCCGGACCGTTGCACGATTTGGGCCGCCTCGGTCACCGACATGGTTTGGTACCCATCGGCTTTCACCAACGCGTCGTAGAACACGGCGGTGGCGTAGTGCGGGTCCATGATCTGTTCCGCGGTACCCCACCCCTGGGAGGGGCGTTGCTGGAACAGTCCCAGGGAGTCCCGGTCGCCATGGTCGATGTTGCGCAGTCCGGACTCCTGCGAGGCGGTGGCCAGCGCGATGGTGGCGGCCCGGGCGGGCAACTCACGGCGCACAGCCGTCCCGGCGATCAACGCTGCGTTGCCGGCCTGCTCCGGATCCAGCATACCGGTGTATTGCGTCGCCGTGGCCACGCAACGCGGCGACACCAGCGGAACGGCCCGGTTGGACCACAACCACACCGCCAGCAGGGCCACCGCGGCGATGCCGGCCAGCCCAACAGCCCAGTTCGCCGCACGGGATGCCATCGGCCCTCAGTTGGAGTGCAGCGCATCGTTGAGCGCGATGCCCTGTCCGCGGCGGGCCAGGGCATGCACCGCACCGGTCTGGGAATCGCGGCGGAACAACAACCCGTTGCGGCCGGACAGCTCCCGGGCCGCGATGCCGGCAGACTTCCGGCCATCCTGGTGCACAGTGACTTTCGTTCCCGCGGTCACGTACAAGCCGGCCTCGACGACGCAGTCGTCGCCCAACGAAATACCGATGCCCGCGTTGGCCCCCAGCAGGCAACGGCGGCCGATGCTGATGACCTCCGAACCGCCGCCGGACAGGGTGCCCATGATCGAGGCGCCGCCGCCGATGTCGCTGCCGTCCCCGACCACCACCCCCGCGCTGATCCGGCCTTCGACCATCGACTGGCCCAGGGTGCCCGCGTTGAAGTTCACGAAGCCCTCGTGCATCACCGTGGTTCCCTCCGCCAGGTGCGCTCCGAGCCGCACCCGGTCGGCGTCCGCGATCCGCACCCCGGTGGGAACGACGTAGTCGGTCATCCGGGGGAACTTGTCCACCCCGAAGACCTGCACCCGGCCGTAGGCGCGCATCAGCCGAAGCCGGGTCTGTTCGAAACCCGCCACGGCGCACGGGCCGCGATCGGTCCACACCACGTTGGCGAGCGCGCCGAAAACGCCGTCCATCGCCACCGCGTGCGGGGCCACCAGCCGGTGGGACAACAGATGTAGCCGCAGGTAGGCATCGGCGGCGTCCTGCGGCGCAGTGTCCAGGTCGATCTCGGTACGCACCAGCTGAGTGCTCACCCCGCGTGCCTCGTCGTGACCCGCCATCGCCGCCAGTGGCTCGGCCGGCTGCGAATGTGGCTCTCCCAGAGCCGGACTGGGGTACCACACATCGAGGACGGTGCCGTCGTCGGTGCGGGTGGCCAGTCCGTCCGCCCAAGCGGTCCGTGAAGCGCTCATGCAGCAAGGGTACGACGCGCGCACCCCGGCCAGATCCCGGTACGAGACCGGCGGCGCGCCGCGGAAACCCGTACGAGCACCGTTTTCCCCATCGGCCTGCGACGACAGTGGCTTGGGTGCCCGCCTTTGCCATGTCACACCGAACCACGACCACCCGGAATCCGTGCGCTAGGGCGCGAAATCGGTCGGTGGCGTGAAGCGCCACAACGTGGCGATCCACCACCACTGTGCCGCCAGCGAAACCGCGAGCCACAGCCCGAGGGACCACCGGCTGCGGCACAGCCGCGCCACCAACAGCGCGAGGGGGAATGCCATCATGGTCAGCCGGAAGACCTGCGGCAACGGCTCGACGACCACCGCCAGGTACAGCACGTACATCACCAGCCACCCATGCATCGCTACGCCCAAGTTGCGGGCCGGCCGGGACACCGACAATGCCAGTACGGCTATCGCGAGCGCGGCCAGCAGCAGCATTCCCACACCGTCGCCGAAGGCCCAGCGGAATACCACCGGCCAGGCCACGAACGGGCGCACCGGGCGGCTGGTGCGCCACGAGTCCTGGACCGCGGAGTAGGCGTCCCATCGGTCCCCGGCCACCGCCGCTGCGACCGGCATGACGGCCGATGCGGCCACGGCCACCGCCCCGCACGCCAACAGACCGACGACCTCCCGGGCCGGTACCGGTCGTCGCCGCCGGTCCCGGTAGCGCATCAGCAGGATCCAGCCGGTGGTCGCCACCAATGGCAGACCGATCGGGCGGGCCAGGCCCACCAGGGCGATGAACGGCATCGCCTGCACGTAGCTGCGCCGGCTCAACCCGTGCAGCGCACCGGCCAGCCCGAGCAGGCAGATCGCCTCACTGTAGGCGTACTGCAACACCGGGCTGGGCGGCCAGGCGGCCACCACAGCGACGGCGGCCAGCGCGGTGCCGTGCCCGGCGTGTTGGCGGAACAACCGATAGATGAGCACCGTGGCGGCCGTCCCGGCCACCAGGCTCAGCCACGGTGCCACCAGCCGGAAATCCAGCCCGGTGACCTCCATGACCGTGCGCACCGTGAACGGGTAGGCCGGGTAGAACGCCCACTCGCTCTGTACCGGGTTGCCGGCCGAGTCGGTCGGCAGCGCCGCCGGGTATCCGTAGCGGGCGATCCGGGCATACCAGGTGCCGTCCCAGATGCCTGCGAACTCCAGGTATCCCGGACTCTGCTTGGTCCACAGCGACGCGGGCTGGCCCCGGGCGACCAACACCGTGATGACCGCGCTGACCGCCCGCAACGACAGGTAGCAGGCGACGACTTGCACCCACTCGGGAATCCGGCGCAGTGCAGACCGAGGGCCTTCCAGTGCCGTCGGCTTCACTCCGGCCGACTCCACGGCCGATGCCTTGCCCCCCGGTCGCGCCGTCATGCTGGCGAGTCGCCGCCCCGTTCGGCTTCGGCCAGTTGCCTGCGGACCGCGGCGCCGAACACCAGCCTGGTGACCGGTTCGTGGAGGAAACCGGTCGCGCTGCGCAGCCATCTGGGAGCGGGCATGGCCTCCTCCCACCAGGTGACCAGGCTGCCCCGCCCGAGCGCGGCCACTTCGATGCTGGCGCCGCCGAGGACCACCGTCCCGGTCTTGACCAGGACCGCGATCCCGGGTTCGGCACCGGCCGGCGGCTGCCATTCCTGTACGAGCATCGTGTCGACGAGGCGCAACGGGCCCACACCGGTGACCGCGCGCAGCTCGTCGCCGACGCCGGCGGCCGCCCCGCGACGGATCACCGTCATGGTGGTCAGTGGGACACCCGCAGCATGCCGGGTCCAATCGGTGACGGCGGCCCATGCCTGCGGGGGCGGTAACACTGTGCGCACGGTGATCTCGGTGCCTTGGCCGAAGCGGTAGGCGCCGGGCCGGTAGTGCTCAGCGGTCATCGTCACCTGTTTCGGATCCGTCCACCCGCTGCAGCGACGGCTCGGGGCCCGCGTCCACGACCATGACCGGCCGTGTTCCGTCGGGCGGCGGGCCGGATCGCAGCGACTCGATCTGCCCCTCCTGCTCCGCCACTCGCTGCTGCAACTGCTCGACCCGGGTACCGAGCCGGTCCAGTGCTTCGTCGACCTCCTCCATCCGGTACCCCCGCAGCCCTTGGGAGAACCGCAGTTTGTCGATCTCCGCGCGACCGAAATCCCCCTGCGGCAGCCGAGGCAGCGGGCGGGAGGTGCCGGCGGCCGACATCCGCGCCTCCAGCCACCCACCGATGACGGCCCCGGCGATGCCCACGACGAGCACCCCGAGCAGCACGAACAGCAGATCCATGGCACCGATCGTGCCATGCCGGGCCACGGCAACGACCGCGACCTGCCCGAAACGGCCAGGAAACGGTGGCTGGTCAATCGATCACCTCGCCCCTGCCGCGATCACCGTCCACCACGTAGCGCACCGCATCAACCGGTGAGTCGGTCAGGTGGATCAGGTCGATGTCGGACCCGGAGATCGTGCCCCGGCCCACCAGCTGCTCGGTGATCCAATCGAGCAGGCCACCCCAGTACTCCCGCCCCACCAGCACCAACGGGAACGAGGTGACCTTGCGGGTCTGGGTCAGCGTCAGCGCCTCGAACAGTTCGTCCAGAGTGCCGAAACCACCAGGCATGACGATGAAGCCGCGGCTGTACTTCAGGAACATCGTCTTGCGAGCGAAGAAGTACCGGAAGTTGATGCCGAGATCCACGTGATCGTTCATGACCTGCTCGTGCGGCAGCTCGATCCCGAGCCCCACGGATAGCCCGCCGGCCTGATGCGCGCCCTTGTTGGCGGCCTCCATGATGCCGGGTCCACCGCCGGTGAGGACCGCGTAACCGGCCTGCACCAGCAGTTCCCCGATCCGGACCGCGTCGGCGTAGGCCGGCTCGTTCGGTGCCGTCCGTGCCGACCCGAACACGCTGATCGCTGGGCCCACCTCGGCCAACGCTCCGAATCCCTCGACGAACTCGGCCTGGATCCGCAGCACCCGCCACGGGTCTCGGTGCAGCCATTCCGGGGACTCCTGTTCCTGCAGCAGCCTGGCGTCGGTGGTCTGTTGCGGGCGGAAACGACCGCGCAGGGTCACCGGGCCACGGTGGTAGGTGGCATTCGTCGTGCTCGGGTGGACGTTGCTCAAGGATGGCTCCTCGCCGTGGACGGTTCGGGCTGTATCCGGCCCGCTGCCGGGCCGGCCGGTGTTCAACCGGTCAACCAGGTGTACAGCGCCGTCCTGGCCGCGCGCAGCGAATCCAGCGGACAGTGCTCGTCGTCGCGGTGAGCCAGCAGCGGGTCGCCGGGGCCGAAGTTCACCGCCGGAACACCCAGCTCGGCGAACCTGGCCACGTCGGTCCACCCGTACTTGGGTGCCGGTGGCTGGCCGATGGCGGCGACGAACGCGGCCGCGGCCGGGTGGTGCAGGCCTGGCCGGGCGCCGCCGGCGACGTCGGTGACGGTGACGTCGTAACCGTCGAACAGCTCGCGCAGGAACGCCTCGGCCTGCTGTGGCGTGCGGGACGGGGCGAACCGGTAGTTCACCGTCACCACGCACTCGTCCGGCACCACGTTGTTGGCGATCCCCCCGCCGATCCGGACCGCCCCCAGCGATTCGCGGAAAACCAAACCGTCGACTTCGACCTCGCCCGCCCGGTACTGCGCCAGTGTCGCCAGGATGGGGGCGGCGGCGTGTATTGCGTTGCGGCCCTTCCAGGCACGGGCCGAATGCGCGGCCACCCCGCTGGTGCGCACCTGCACCCTGATGGTGCCGTTGCAGCCGCCCTCGACGGTGCCGTTGCTCGGTTCGCCCAACACGGCGAAATCCGCCTGCAGCCATTCCGGATGGTTGCGCTGCAACCGGCCGAGCCCGTTGAGCGCGGTATCCACCTCCTCGTGGTCGTAGAACACCCACGTCGTCTGCCGGTTGGGCTCGGGCACCGTGGCGGCCACCGACAACGCCATCGCGATCCCGCCCTTCATGTCGACGCTGCCGCGGCCCCACAAAGCCGGGGTACCGTCCGCGCCTGGGGCGCGCCAGCTGGGCACGTTGGGCCGGCCGTCGAACGTGCCCACCGGCACGGTGTCCAGGTGGCCCGCCACCACTACCCGCTCAGCCGGACCGTCCGGCGTGTGGGCCACCACGGCGTCGCCGTCGCGCAGCACACTCAGGTGTGGGCAGTCCCGCAACGCCTGCTCCACCGCGTCGGCCAGGGCGGTCTCCTGGCCACTGGGCGAGGGGATGTCGCAGAGCTGCTGGGTGAGGTCGACGACGTCGGCCGACACGTCGAGCCGGTGCTGGCCGGTGGCCCGGCCCGGGTGCGAATCGGTGGTCACAGCACCCAGGGTAGGAGCTTGCAGAACGATCCGTGTGCCGGGGCTGGTGTTCCGGTGTGGTCGGAATCCTGGTTCAATGCGGAGTGAGTCCGGCCGGCAAAGGGGTCACGTAGCCATGCCGCTGCACCACTAACTGCTGCACCACAACTACCGTGCGGGGAGGCAGACAGGATGACATTCTGCGATGAGGCTTGGGAGCGCATCAGCACGCTACGCGAACGGATTGCCACCCACCCCTTCCTGGTTCAGCTGCAGGAAGGCACTCTCGAACGCGACCGGTTTCTTGAGTATCTCACTCAAGATGCCCTCTACCTGGGGCAGTTCGCACGTGCACTCGCCTTTGCCGCGGCAAAGGCGCCGACCGATGACGAGGTGGTCTTCTGGTCGCAGGGTGCACGGCAAGCTATCGCAGTCGAGCGCGTCCTGCACGAGCGGTGGACTGACAGCGATCGGACAGTACCGATGTCGGCAACATGTCAGGCCTACACCGACTTCATCCTGGCGACGGCTGCAACCGGTTCCTACGCCACTCTTGTCGCCGCACTGCTGCCCTGCCATTGGGTCTACCAGGATGTCGGCGCTCGGCTATGTGGTGCGGTCGAAAACATCGATGATCACCCTTATGGCGACTGGATCGCCGCGTATGCAGACCCTGAATTCGCGGCCGTCGTTGACCAGGCACGACAGATCGCGAACACCACCGCCGAATCGGAAGGTGCCGCAGTCCGTGAGCAGATGCTCAGCGCCTTTGTTCAGGCATCACGCTACGAGTGGATGTTCTGGGACGCTGCGCTGCACGACAGTCGCTGGCCGATACCGACGTAGCCCCCGGTTGCCTTGTTCGTGGTCCTGGACGCGGGAAGACCGCCGGCCTGACGTATCCGGCCACCTGCAGATTCCGGTGCGACCGTCACTTTCCGGATTGCCGGTTTGTCGGTCTCGGCCATGTCATCGTCGTCGACGTCAAGCCCTTCGAGCAGCTGCGCCGCCCGGAGGTGGCCGACGCTTCGAGTCGGCTGGGCTGGCTCATGGCTGTTCGGTCAGGCGCTGCAGGCGGCTCCTTGGGGCGTTGAGAGCGAACTCAGAACCACGCTTCTCGGGTTGCTCTGGCAGCAGGTCTGGCAAGTCGACCTAGCAGTGCCGCGGAACGCCGAGACCGGGATCGAGAACGTTCGGC
>PDSI01000021.1 GCA_002748415.1 Micrococcales bacterium
CCGGTGTTGATCGACCAATTGCCGCCGCTTTCACAGGCAGCGACGCGGTCCCACACGGTGCCTGTGGACGCGGACGCGGACGAGGGCGACAGCGCGATGCCCAGGCCGGCCAGAACGGAACCTGCCACGGCGGTGGGTGCCAGCCGGGAGGTGGACCTGCGAGCATGCTTCGGTGAATACAAAGAAGGTTTTCCTTTCCTGTGCTGCGCCTGCACGATTGCTGTGCGGCGCTCGCGGGGGCGAGGGACTTCGTTCTCGGTGACTCACATCTCGCCGTATCGGTGCTGCCAATGTAAAACACACGCAGCCGACGCATCAAAACGGTGGTGAGTGCGCTGTGGTCGAGTTGCGCCGATTGGGTGAGTAGCAGGTGTAACGCGGCCGGAGGGACTATGCCATGCTGATGGCATCGTCGAAATCTTTGTGTAACAGGCAATTTCACAAATCCGGAAGTCGTATAGGGTGCCCTAAGCTCAGAGTGTTACCCCGCCGTTATCATTGATCTGGAACACACAAAGCGTGTGATATACATCGCATCGAAACTGGGTCGAGATGCTGGTCCGGCCGTGCCGAATACCGCTGCTGAACGCCTCAATAGTCCGCACTATGTCATCTGCTACGGGGTCGTTCAGCCACTCGATCTGCAGTGCGTCGACTAGCGTCACCATCACGATGTGCTCGCTGGGCACCGACGCCGGTACAGTCCCGGCCTGCTTGCCTGGCTCCCGCGCGGCCACCATGCCCAGTCTGGTCATCGTGATGGTCCACCAACCGCCGGAGCCGCGGGGTGGGTCGATTCGCCCGCTTCTCCTGCCAGTTGCGGGACGGCCGCACCGCCGGCCGCTGGCGTCGCGGGCGCGGAGCGCGACAGTCGTAGCCCACGGTAGCCGTGTGAGGGGTCATGTGAGGCGTGACCGGCGGATTCTCGAGCTTGAGCTTACCTTGAGTAGCCAATCGTGGCGCACAGGCAAGGGGAGTACGGCGGGCGGTGGCGAATGTTGTTTCCGGCGACCTGCCCGCTGGCCAGCCCGGTGTGACTCGACGCACGATGCAGGTCCAGGACCCTACGGACTTGCGAGGAGACATGGCGAAGCAGACCCGGACCACCACCCATCTGCCGGGTGCGCAGGCCATGGCTGTACCGATTCTGCCCGGCCGCCGCCGCACCACCTGGGCGGGACGGATCCGCAGGATCCGGGCCCGCCGCGCCGTGGACGGGCACGGCGACCACGGCGACGAAGGAGAGGACTGCGACGAAGACGGCACGCCTGCTCGTCACAAGCGGCGACGCACTGCGCGCAGCGACATCCGGCACACGGATATCGGCCAGGCCCGTGAACAAACCCATCAGCGCAGGCTGCGCGTCCTGGCCCTGATCCTGGCCGGTGTGCTGGGCTGGCTGGTGCACCGGGCGATGTCGGGTGCTCCGCCGTGGCCGACCCCGCCCCAGCTCGACCCGTTCCTGCTCATCGTCGGCGGGTTCTTCATCGTGCTGATCGTCCTCTTGGTGGCCACCCCGCTGATGGCCGGCAGATCACCGCACATCACCTACCGGCCGGAGCAGATCGATGTCCGCTTCGACGACATCAAGGGTCTGGACCCGGTCAAGGAGGATATCTCCCGCAGCCTGGAACTGTTCATGGGCGCCAAGACGTTCCGGGTCACGATGGGCGGCACCCCGCGGCGCGGCTTGTTGTTCGAGGGCAGCCCGGGCACCGGCAAGACGTTGACCGCCAAGGCGCTCGCGGCCGAATCCGGCGTGCCCTTCCTGTTCGTGTCCGCGACCTCGTTCCAGTCGATGTACTACGGGGCCACCGCCCGCAAGATCCGCTCCTACTTCAAAGCACTGCGCAAGGCGGCCCGGGCCGAGGGCGGGGCCATCGGTTTCATCGAAGAGATCGACGCGATCGCAATGGCCCGGGGCGGGCTGAACTACGGCCACCAGCAGGACGTGACCCCGTCCAGCGGCCGGATCAACAGCTGCGGCGGCCTGTCCGGGCTGCCGTGGGCGGGCGCCGTGGTGCCGGCAACCGGCTGTACCACCGCAAGCGTCCAACACTCCGTCACCAGCGAGGGCACCGGCGGCGTGGTCAACGAGCTGCTCGTACAGATGCAGTCTTTCGACGAGCCGACCGGTTGGGTCAAGGCGCAGACAAAAGCCATCGACGCCGTCAACTTGTTGCTGCCGGTCACCCGGCAGCTTCCCCGCCCCCGGGTGCAGCCGGTCGACCTGCTGCTGATCGCGGCCACCAACCGGGCCGACAACCTCGACCCGGCGCTGTTGCGACCCGGCCGGTTCGACCGCAGGCTCGTCTTCGACTTGCCCGACCACAACGGGCGCCGGGAGATCATCGACCATTTCCTGCTCACCAAGGCCCACGACGACACCATGGCCACGCACGAACGGCGCGATGCACTGGCCGGGGTGACCCAGGGGTACAGCCCGGTCATGATCGAGCACCTGCTGGACGAGGCGCTGATCAACGCGCTGCGCCGTGGTGAAGCGGCGATGTCCTGGCCGGACGTGGAGCGGGCCCGATTGGTGGTGGAAGTCGGCCTGGGGCAACCGGTTGCCTACACCGAGCACGAGAAGCGCGTCATCGCCACCCATGAGGCAGGCCATGCCGTGGTCGCCTTCCTGGAAGCGCCCTACCGGCGCCTGGAAGTGCTGTCGATCATCAAGCGAGCCTCGGCGCTGGGCCTGCTGGCACACGGCGACGCCCAGGACGTGTACACCCGCAGCCGCCGGGAGCTGATCGCACTGATTCGCATCGCGATGGGTGGCCAAGTAGCCGAAAAGCTGTTCTTCGCAGACGTCACCACCGGCCCCAGCAGCGACCTTCAGTACGCCACGACGGTGGCCGCCCAGATGATCGGAGCGGCCGGGATGAGCGACACCCTGGTTTCCTTCGCGGCCGTCGACGGATCCTTGACACAGAACCTCGTGGGCCGGGTCGCCGGCGATGCCCAGGGGAGGCAGATGATGGACAGCCTGCTACGAGATCAGCACACCTACGTGCGTGATTTGCTGCACGCCAACCAGGACCTGGTGGCCGCCCTGCGCGACGCGCTGCTGACCCGGCACGAGCTGATCGGGCACGAAATCACCGATGTGTTGCTCGAGACTGCGGCGCGCCGGAGTGCGAATCCGGTCATCACGGGCGACCATGGAATGACACAAGAGTCTGGCGAGGAGTCATCGGTGATCGACCTAGCAGCATTGGAGCGGGGGATCCGCACCATCCCGACCGATGGTGCGGATGTCGCCGTCGACCAAGACGATGTACTGATCCTGTCCGATGACCGAGACGCGCCGTTACCGCGGCGAGACGGTTGATCGTCCGGATCGGCAAGTCCTCGAACTGTTACCTCCAGACAAGGCACATCGCCCCATTGCAGCCCGCCGATTGAGTGACAATGGCGCTGTTCGTTTGGTGGGAGGGTCTGTGAAATCTCGTCGTTGGTGGCTGCTGGGCACCCTGGTGGCGGTGCTGATCGTGGGTGCATACGCGGCTGCCGCGACGGCTGCGGCGGGGCGGACCGGTCGCACTGCCGACTACGGGCAGGCATCCGCCGACCGGTGGCGCGACACCGACTGGTCCGGGCTGACCGAAAACGAACTGAGTGAGCGGCTGGCCGTGGTCGCGGCCAGCGCCGAGGAGCCGGTGACGGTGCGTGTCGCGGGCGTTTCCGACGAGGTGATCCCCAGCCAGGCGGGCCTGAGCCTCGACGTGGACGCCACCGCCAGGCGGGCGACCGCGATGAGTTGGAATCCGGTCGTGGTGTGGTCGAAGCTGGTGTCCGGGCAGCACATCGAACCGGTAACCCGCGTCGATCAACCTGCACTGCGTGCAATCGTCGATGATCTGGCCGCCCACGTCGATGCCGACCCGGTGAACGGTGCGGTGCGCATCGTCGACGCGGAACCCGAGGTCACGCAGGCCGAGGATGGTCGCGAGCTGGTCAAGGACACCGCGGCGGCCAGGTTGGCCGCGCACTGGTCGGCCAGCAGCAGCATCGAGTTGGACGCCGAGACCACCCACCCGCAGATCACCGCGGATGAAGTGCAGCGGGTGCTAGCCGAGCAGGTCGAGCCGGCGCTGGCCGAACCGATCACCGTGCAGGTCAGCGACACCGATGCCGAGCTGGCGGTGGCGGATTTCGCTCCCACACTCAGCGTGGCGGCCCGTGACGAGGAGCTGCAGCTGCTCGTCGACGGCGACAGGCTGCGGCGAGTCATTGTCGCGCAGTCACCAGGACTGGTGCGCAAGCCGCGGGACGCGAGCATCGCCATCGTCGACGGCGCGCCCAAGATCACCCCGGCGAAACAGGGCGTGGCGCTGGACGACACTGCGGTATCCCACGCGGTGCTGCCCGTGCTCGCCGAGGAAGACCCGGCCGCCCGCAAGGCAGCGGTCGACGTGGTGGTGGCCGAACCCGAGGTCAGCACCCAGCAGATCGAGGCGCTGGGCATCACCGAGGTCATCGCGGACTTCTCCGTCCCGGCCCACGGGCCGTGGGGGCGAACGGAGAACATCCGGGTGGCCGCGCAACGGGTGAACGGGACAGTGCTCGCCCCGGGGGAGACGTTCAGCCTCAACCACACGGTGGGGGAGCGGACCACCGCGAATGGTTTTCACACCGCCCCAGTGATCGAGGACGGCCGGTTGGTGGCGGGTCTGGGCGGCGGCGTTTCCCAGGTGGCCACCACGTTGTTCAACGGGATGTTCTTTGCCGGGCTGGAAGACGTGGAGCACCACCCGCACTCGATCTACTTCTCCCGCTACCCCGAAGGCAGGGAGGCCACCGTTGCCTGGGGCGCGAAGGACCTGCGGTTCCGCAACGACTCCGAGCACGGAGTCCTGATCCAGCTGTATCTGGCCGACGGGCAGCTGCGGACGACGTTCTGGGGCACCAAGACCTGGGACATCGAGTCCGTCAAGGGGCCCCGGTACAACTTCCGGGCTCCGGGGGAGTTCGAGTCGGCCAGTCCACGGTGTGTCCGGCAGTCGCCCAAGCAAGGGTTCGACGTCAACGTGACCAGAGTCTTCCGGCGCGGCGGGGCCGAGGTGCGGCGAGAAACGTTCAGCACCCAATACAACCCCGAAGACAAGATCACCTGTGTCGAGCCCGGCCAGGAACAGCCGGCGTCCTAGCTAGTCTTGAAGGGTGGCGCGTCATGGGAGCGGTGGCTCGGATCGGCGGATGCTGGAATCGGTCCGGCAGTGGCTGCGGCGCCCGCTGGTCAACAGGCCGGAACCGGCATGCCAGGCTGGACCCCGTACGCTGCAGAGGCGAACAGGGGACCGAGGACCGGGCCACCGCCCGCGGCCCGCACCGGCTGCCGGCAACTGCGCGACACCTGAAAGCGGTATCACTGGTGCCGAGGAAACCACAGGCAAGCCGTGTGCGGGAGGACCGCACGCACGGATCGAAAAGGGGGGACGGGGAACCGGGCCGGCAACGGCACCACGCTCCTGACTACCGATGAAGTCGTTCCTGCAGTACGCGCTGATGCGATTGGTGCTGTTCCTGCTCCTGCTGGTCGGGCTGCTGATGCTCGGTGCTCGAAGCTGGTTGGCCGTGGTGCTGGCCGCCGTTCTCGCGATGGGCCTGTCCTACATTCTCCTGCGGGATCAGCGAGACCAGGCCGTCGAGGCACTGATCCGCCGACGGCAAGAGCGCGGCCGGCGGCATGGAGTCGATGAGACCGCCGAAGACATCTTCGACGAGCAGTAGGCCGGCCTCGGCCAGATTGGTGAGCACACCCCGCGGTGAGGCATCGTGGGACGATGCGCACATCGTGGGTCACCGACCTTACCCAAGCGCAGGTCCGCACCATGTTCGGGGCCCCGGTGGCCCTGCAGGGCTGGGACATCGCCTTCCGCAACAACGTCACCGCCATCACCTCGGTGAGCGATGGCGAGGGCTCACTGGTGGGCACGGTCCATGACGGCACGGACAGCTACCGGACCGTCGTCAGTGCCCGGCGGGTTCCCGGCGGGGTGTCGGTCTCGTCCTCGTGCACCTGTCCGGCCGCAAGCATGTGCAAGCACGCAGCGGCAGTGATCTTCGCCACCCAGCGCGATCAGCCGGCCGCCTCCGGGGTTTCGGACTGGCGTCGCCAGCTGGACCGGGTGCTGCGGGCCGGCGGTCCCGTCCCACCGGCGGTCACCACGGAGGTCGGGGTTCAGTTCGATGTGCGCTCCGGCCGTGCGGGTCTTGCGGTGGCGCTGCGGCCGGTCCGCCGCAACGGCCGCGGCCGCTGGGTCCGGTCGGGTCTGTCCTGGGCAGACCTCGCCCGTCCCGATCTTGCGCTGCCGGCAGCGCACCGTGATGCCTTGCTGGGATTGTTCGAGCTTGCCCGGGCGACCGGCACCGCAGGGGACCGGCCCATCCACCTGCACCAGTTCGGCGACCCTGTCTGGGCCTCGCTGGCCCGGGTGCACGCCCTGGGGATCCCGCTGTTGGGTTCCGGCGCCGTCTCGCACGTGCGGCTGGAGCCGGCCCGCGCCCAGCTGATCGTGCAACCGGACCCGGAAGACGATCAGTCGGGCGTCGTCCTGACCGTCGCCGTCCAGCTGGGCGAGATCATGGCCGATGCTGCGCAACCGGTCGGGCAGCCAGCACACGGCGCTGTCGCGATTCACCAGAACACATTGCTGCTGGGGGGTTTCGGCCAGCCACCGGTGGCAGCGGTAGACGAACTGTTCCGCGCCGGCAGGCCTATTCGCATCCCGCCCGCCGACGTGCCGAGATTCCTGGTGGACTACGCTCCCCGGCTGCGGGAGACAGTACCGGACCTTGCCATGGCGGCGGATCTGCAGACGGCGCAACCGCAGCCCCCGCAACTGGTGGTGGAGACCACCTACGCCGCAGAGCACAGCCTTGAGGTGATCTGGCTGGTCGCCTACCGAGTGGGGGACAACGTCCTGGAGTACCAGCTGCGGGACGACCACAGGTCCTCGGCCCGCGAGCCCGCCGCGGAGTGGCAGCTGGAGCGCGCGGTGGTGGACCTGGACACGGTAGTCGGCGTCGACGGCCTGACCATGGCCACCGACACCGCCAGGGTGCTGGTCCCGGAGGTCCGGCTGGGCCCGGTGGCGACCGCCCGGTTCGTGGACACCGTGCTTCCCCGGCTGCGCGAGATGGGTGAGGTTGAGGTGCGGGTGCACGGAGACCTGCCGGACTACCGGCAAGCCGGTGAGGCTGCGGTCGTGCAGGTCTCAGCCACAGAGTCCGCAGGCGACCCGGACTGGTTCGACCTGCGCATCGAGGTCAGCGTGGACGAGCAACCGGTCCCGTTGGAGTCGCTGCTGCGGGCCTTGGCCGCGGGCGAGGAACACCTCGTGCTGGCCGGCGGGCTTTACTTGTCGCTGGACCGGCCGCAGTTCCGCCGGTTGCGCGAGCTGATCGACGAGGCCCGCGGACTGGTCGATGTCAGGACCGGAATCGCGAGAGCCACTCCGCTGCAGGCGGGTTGGTGGGCCGATCTGGTTGCACTGGGGGTGCCGGGAGAACAGAGCCAGCGCTGGCAGGACGCGGTTGCGGTGTTGCTGGGTGACCAGCAACACGCGACTGTGGCCGATCCGGTGGGACTGAAAGCCACCCTGCGTCCCTATCAGGGGGACGGCTACGCGTGGCTGGGCCGGCTCTGGGACCTGCACCTGGGCGGGGTCCTGGCCGACGACATGGGGTTGGGCAAGACCCTGCAGACCCTGGCAATGGTCCAGCGGGCCAAGGAGGACGGGACGCTGCCCGACCCGGTGCTGGTGGTGGCCCCGACCAGTGTGATGAGTACCTGGGTGCAGGAGGCCGACCGGTTCACCCCTGACCTGAAGGTCGTCGCGGTCACCGAGACCAATCGCCGGCGTGCAGGGCCGCTGGCTGCCGTCGTGGCGGGTGCTGACCTGGTTGTCACCTCATACACGTTGCTGCGGATCGATGCGGGTGAGTATCGCCAGTTGCCCTGGCGCGGAATGGTTCTGGACGAGGCCCAGTTCGTGAAGAACCACCAGTCGAAGACTTACCAGGTCGCCCGGCGGACTCCGGCACCGTTCAAGCTGGCGATCACCGGCACCCCGCTGGAGAACTCGTTGATGGACTTGTGGTCTCAACTGTCGATCGTGGCGCCGGGGCTGTTCCCGGATCCGGAGGAGTTCGCGGAGGTGTACCGGCGGCCGATCGAGAACGACGGGGACACCGAGCGCCTGGATCTACTACGGCGGCGGTTGCGGCCCTTGATGCTCCGGCGCACCAAGTCCGACGTGGCCACCGAATTGCCGCCCAAACAGGAGCAGGTCCTGACCGTTGCCCTGTACCCGCAGCACCGGAGTGTGTACGACACGCACTTGACGCGGGAGCGCAGCACGGTGCTCGGCCTGATCCAGGACCTGTCCACCAACCGGATGCACGTGCTGGCGGCCTTGACCCGGCTGCGGCAGTTGTCGCTGGCGGCCGGTTTGGTCGACGACCGGTATGCCGACCTGGCATCGGCGAAGATCGATGCCCTGGTCGAGCACGTCCAGGAGCTGGCTGCGGAGGGGCACCGCGCGTTGGTCTTCAGCCAGTTCACCACTTTCCTGCGGATGATCCGGGACCGGCTGTCCGCCGAAGGAATCGACTCCGGGTACTTGGACGGCACGACCCGTAATCGTGCCGCCGTACTGGACGGCTTCCGGGCCGGTAATCAGCCGGTGTTCCTGATCAGCCTCAAGGCGGGTGGTTTCGGGTTGAACCTGACCGAGGCCGACTACGTCTTCGTCATGGACCCGTGGTGGAATCCCGCAGCCGAGCAGCAGGCCGTCGACCGCACGCATCGCATCGGCCAGCACAAGACCGTCATGGTGTACCGGATGGTCAGCGCCGATACGGTTGAGGAGAAAGTCGTCGAACTACAACGCCGGAAACGGGAGTTGTTCCGTACCGTGATCGACGATGCGCAGCTGTCGGTGCCGGCGCTGAGTGCGCAGGACTTCCGCGATCTGCTCGGTTGAACGGGCCTGTCGGCCGGAAGCGACCGGTTCAGCCAAGGGCCAGTCCGGCGCCGACGAGGGCGGCGTAGGCCAGCTGAAGCCGCCCGGTGGCGCCCAGTACCGGGATCAGCCCCGGCCCGGAGTCCTGATGGATCAGCACAGCTCGTACCGGTTCGGCGGCCAGCGGAAACGCCAACAGCCCCAGGGCAACCCATGGATTCTGCGGCAGCATCAATACGATGGTCAGGGCGGCCGCGATCACCAGTCCGGTAAACAGCCAGCGGCTCTGGTCCTCGCCGATCCGCACCGCCAGGGTGAATTTGCCGGCCCGCCGGTCGGTGGGGATGTCGCGTAGGTTGTTGGCCAACAGGATGGCGCAGGCCAGGGCTCCTACCCCGCACGCGGCCCACCATGTGGGCCAGGAGATCCGCTTCGCCTGGGTGAGGGTGGTGCCCAGCACCGCGACCAGCCCGAAGAAGATGAACACCATGACTTCGCCGAGGCCGCGGTAGCCGTAGGGGCGTCGGCCACCGGTGTAGTACCAGGCGGCCAGGATGCAGGCCATTCCGACCGCAGCCATCCACCATTGTTCCGACAGCCAGATGAGAAGCCCACCCGCGATCGCCGACAGGCCGAACGACAGCCATGCAGCCCGTTTCACGGCAGGCGGTGCTGCCGCGC
Source organism: Micrococcales bacterium (assembly GCA_002748415.1). Taxonomy (GTDB): domain Bacteria; phylum Actinomycetota; class Actinomycetes; order Actinomycetales; family CAWJMD01. The sequence goes on from PDSI01000021.1 coordinate 9,657, forward strand.
CGGAACCGACCAGACGCATCGGGCCGACCCGCCTGCGATCGGTTCCCCGGATGCCGTCGGAGTAATCGTTGGCGTAGTTGACCCCGACCTGCAGCCCGAGCGTGACGATCATGGCCAACCCTGCCCGTGGGATGGACGCGGACCCCAGGGCGGCGGCTGCGCCGGTGCCGGCCAACACCGGCGAGATCGCGGCTGGAAGGGTTCGCGGCCTGGCCCCCTGCCACCACTGCGAAGCGCTGGTCACCAAATTCTCCCGGGTTGTACTCGACAGTGGGTGTTCGCTGACTGGCGTGCCCAGTCTGTGGGTCAGGCCCTGAAACCGGAACGGCACGTATGCGGGGTGGCTTCGTCTGGGTCTGCGCCCCAGGAGGAACTATAGGCGGTAGTGGCCTTGACCCGCGGTCCAATGATTGTCACGCAGAGAACAGCTAGCTGACCGTTCTAGCACCAAGGTCTTTCTTTGGGTTTCTCGTGTGCGGTGCCGCCATTCGCGCTGTCGCCACCCGATCCGGCTTGCCCAACGCGGTGACGGGCAACTCATCGACCATCAGCACCTGCTTGGGGACCGCGGCCGGCCCGAGTTGTGCCCGCACGGCGGCGGTGCCGTCCTCGATGTCTGATTGCCGGGGCCGGCCTGTCACGAGCGCGACGACGCGCTGACCCCACTGTTCGTCTGGCAGGCCGACGACGGCGACGTGGCCCAAGTGCGGACGCAGTACTCGTTCGACGGCGCCGGGATGCACCTTTTCCGCGCCCGTCACAATGACGTTGTCCAGGCGCCCGTCGATGTGCAGCGCGCCGTCCGGGCCGATGTGACCGGCGTCGCCGGTCCGCACCCAGCGCTGCCCGTCGCGGGTCACGAACGTGGCTGCGGTCCGTTCGGGGTCACCGAGGTAGCCGCGGGCCAGCATCGGACCGCTCAACCACACCCGGCTCGTTGCCTGTTCCACACTCAGGTGCGTTCCCGGCAGGGGGACGCCGTCGTAGACGCATCCGCCACATGTCTCGGTCATGCCGTAGGTGCGAACGACTCGGATTCCTGCCCGTTGGGCCCGCTGGGTCAGCCGGGAGTCAACGGCAGCACCACCGATCAGGACGGCATCGCACTGTGCCAGCGCCGCCGTCGAATCCCGTTGCTGAAGAAGACGTTTCAGCTGAGTGGGGACAAGAGACAGGTACCTGGGCGGACGACGACGAACGGTTTCGGTGAAAGCGTCCGCCGTAAAAGGCCGGTCCGCTGGGAGCATGTGCAGCGATGCCCCGGTGCTGACCGCACGTATCACCACCTGCCAGCCCGCGATGTGGGTCAGTGGCAGTGCCAGCAACCAGTCGCCAGCCCCGCCGAGGTAGCTGGTGGTGGCAGTTGCTGAGGCGAGCAATGCACCGGCGGACAGCTCCACCAGCTTCGGTGTCCCGGTCGAGCCGGACGTGGGCAACAGCAAGGCAACCGTGGAGGTCACCGAGTGGACACTCGATACCGCGGGACCGTCCGGCACGAGTGCGGGCCCAGTGCCGGTCAGGGCCTTCTCGGCCAGCGCGCAGGCGTCGGCCGCAGACAGTGTGGCCGGGTCGAACCGGAGTACCTGGCGGTTTGTCGAGGTCATGGCGTGTCCGGTGCTCAGTAGTACCACGGGTAGGGCGACCAGTCCGGATCCCGCTTCTGCAGGAACGAGTCTCGCCCTTCAAGTGCTTCTTCGGTGCCGTACGCAAGCCGGGTGGTCTCGCCGGCGAAGACCTGCTGGCCCACCAGCCCGTCGTCGATCAGGTTGAACGCGAACTTCAACATGCGTTGCGCAGTAGGGGATTTCCGGAGAATTTCCGCGGCCACTCGCAGCGCCTCGGCCTCGATGGTGGCGTGCGCGGCGACTATGTTCACCGCACCCATGTCGGCCATCTCCTGGGCCGAGTACGTGCGGCCCAGGAAGAAGATCTCCCGGGCTTTCTTCTGTCCCACCATGCGTGCCAGATAGGCGCTGCCGTAGCCGGCATCGAAAGAACCGACATCTGCATCGGTTTGCTTGAACCGGGCGTATTCTGCCGATGCGATCGTGAGGTCACACACCACGTGCAGGGAATGCCCGCCCCCGGCGGCCCAGCCGGTGACCACGGCGATGACGATCTTGGGCATCGTGCGTATGAGGCGTTGCACCTCCAGGATGTGCAACCGGCCGCCGTGCGCGGCCACCCGGGCCTGGTCCACCGAATCCGCGTGCTCGCCGTCGGCGTACTGGTACCCGGAACGACCGCGAATCCGTTGATCACCACCGGAACAGAACGCCCATCCGCCATCGCGCCGCGACGGCCCGTTTCCGGTCAGTAGCACGACGCCGACATCGGGCGACATCCGGGCGTGATCGAGCGCCCGATAGAGCTCGTCCACGGTGTGTGGACGAAAAGCGTTGCGGACCTCGGGCCGGTTGAATGCGATCCGCACGGTGCCGCGCCGGGGACCCGGCTGCACACAACGGTGATAGGTGATGTCGCTGAGATCCTCGAAGCCCTCCACGGCCGACCACGCTGTGCTGTCGAACGTTTCACTGACGGTAGTCGTATCGGGAGGTTTACGCGTGTGGTTTCCAGCCATGCCGAAACGGTATCCGGTTATCGGCGCTGTTCGGGTCATGATTGCCCCATGACACCGCCCCTTGTTCACCTGCCGCCGCTGGCGGAGATCCTTGACAGTGCACACGTTGTCAGCGTCCCGATGGCGGTGCGGTTCCGTGGGGTGGTCCGACGCGAGAGCGTGTTGGTGAAGGGGCCCGCAGGTTGGGCCGAGTTCGGCCCGTTCAGCGAATACGCCGATGCGGAGGCCGCGACCTGGCTGGCAGCGACGGTCGAGGCGGGCTGGGGATCCTGGCCGGACCCGGGTACCGGCTCGGTGACGGTGAACGCGACCGTCCCTGCCGTGCCTGCCGGGCAGGTGGCCGACGTGCTGGGCCGGTTTCCCGGTTGCACGACGGCCAAGGTCAAGGTAGCTCAGCGGGGTCAGGCCTTGGCTGATGACGTGGCCCGCGTGCTGGCCGTTCGCGAAGCGATGGGCGACGGCGCCCACATCCGCGTCGACGCCAACGGTGCGTGGGATGTGCTGGGCGCCATGGCCGCGCTCGAATCGTTGGCACCGATCGGGTTGCAGTACGCCGAACAACCGTGTGCCAGTGTCGGCGAACTCATCGATCTCCGGGATGCCCTGCACAGCCGGGGGGTCCGGGTGCCGCTGGCCGCGGACGAGAGTATCCGCCGGGTCGAGGACCCCTATGTGGTCGCGGCAAGCGGTGCGGTGGACTACGTCGTGCTGAAGGTCGCACCGCTGGGTGGGGTTGCGAGCACGGTGCGGGTCGGAACCGACCTGGCCGCCAGACACGGTGTACGGACAGTGGTGTCCTCGGCACTGGAGACAAGCGTGGGGATGTCTGCCGGAATCGTGGCGGCCGCCGTCCTCGGCCGGCTCGACAGCATGCGCGACGAGTCGGGTGAGCCGTTGGCAGCCGGGCTGGCCACGGTCCAACTCCTCGGCGAGGACGTGGTTGAACACGGTGCCGTGGTCGAGGCGGGGTGTCTACCGGCGCGCCGGCACGTCCCGGACACCCGCCAGCTGGAAAGGCTGGCGGCGCCTGAGCCCCGGCGGCAATGGTGGCTGGATCGCCTATCACGCTGCCACGGCCTGCTGGCGCAGGCTGAACAGCCGGAATTGCCCCGCCAACAGAGCCGGTCAACCGAGTAGGCCGCTGATGAGCGCGCATGCTCGTGTGCCGGCGGATGAGGGTCCCGGTCACCCCTACCGGATTGACGTCTGCCGTCGCTGCGGACCAGTAGAGTGCGCAGGGTGGTGATTCGTCCGTGAGCCAAGGGCAGGCGTCCTCGTTCGCGCACGCTCGGGCGTTGGTCGGCGGCTGGCGCGCGTCCGGCGTCCGGCACATCGTGATCTGTCCGGGATCACGTTCTGCTCCAGTGGCTTTCGCTGTCGCCGAGGCTGAACGTGCGGGTTTGCTGAGAGTGCATGTGCGACATGACGAACGCGCCGCGGCCTTCCTGGCGTTGGGCCTGGGTGCCGCCGGCGGTTCGCCGGCGGTGGTGGTGACCACCTCAGGTACAGCGGTCGCGAATCTGCACCCGGCCGTCTGGGAGGCCTGGCACAGCGCAGTACCGATGATCCTCGCCACGGCCAACCGCCCTGAGCACCTGCACGGCACCTGGGCCAGTCAGACCACCGAGCACCAACGCACCGTGTTCGGGGACGCCGTTCGGTTGCGAATCGGGCTGGAGGTGGTGGCCGGAGTCGATGCCTGCGACGACTGGGCCACAGCCGCCGCGAGGGCTGTTGCGGCAGCTTCCGGGTCGCCCGGGTGTGCCGCGGTGGTGGCTAGGCCGGGTCCGGTGCACCTGGATCTAGGGTTCGTCGAGCCGTTGGTACCCACCGGTGCGGATGCCTCGCCTTCCGGGGCCCGGCCCCTGCCCGCAACGGGCTCCGGTAATGCGTCTGCCCCGATGCCCGGCGCAGCGACACATACTCTGCCGGCACAGGCTGCGACCGTTGTGGTGGCCGGCGACGGTGCCGGACCGCAGGCGACCGTGCTGGCCGAGGATGCCGGCTGGCCGTTGTTCGCCGAGCCTTCCAGTGGCGCTTTCGCTCGACCGGGCGCGACCAAGGTCAGCCTCAACGCTATCCCTGCCTACCGACTCCTGTTGGATACCCCTGTGGCACAACATATCAGCCGCGTCATTACCTTCGGGCGCCCGACCTTGTCCAGACCGGTCACTGCATTGCTGAACCGGCCGGACGTCGAAGTAATCCACGTGGCGCGGCCAGGCGAAGCCGGGCCCCCCCGCGTGCATCAACGGCTGGAGGGCCGGGTCGACGCCAGCGAGACGTGCGTGCACCCAGACTGGCTGCGTATCTGGCAACACGCCGGTGCCGCCGCCGAACAGATACTCGATTCGGCCGGGTCGGATTCCGCTGGCGTGAAACCGTCTCATGCGCAACAGCTGTCGCCGTTACGGGTAGCGGAGCTCGCAGTGCAGGCATGCCGGGCCGAGGACGCCATGGTGGTGGCCGCCTCCAATGCGGTGCGTGACCTCGACCTGGTGGCACACCGTCTACCGCCGGGTGTTCCGGTGTGGGCCAACCGAGGGCTGGCCGGGATCGACGGAACCATCGGTACCGCGATCGGTGTCGCCGTTGGGATGCGCCGGCGGACTCGCGTGCTGGCGGGAGATCTTGCTTTCTTGCACGATGTCGGGTCCTTGAGTGTCCCGCAGATGGAGCGTGCTGCCGTGCCTGCCGTGCAGATCATTGTCCTGAACGACGACGGAGGGGGCATCTTTGAGCTGCTCGAACCGGCAGGGCAGGTGCCGGGGTTCGGCCGCGACACGTTCGAGCGTTTCTTCGGCACCCCGCACGGCAACGGCATCGGTGCACTCTGTGCGGGCTTTGCGGTACCGCACGTGGTGGTGCGTGATGAGGACGGGCTCCGGGCTCAGCTGGCCCGGCCGCCGGCCGGGGTGAGTGTTGTCGAGGTCGGCCTCGACCGGCGGTTTCGTCGCCGGCAGGCGGCCCGGCTTCAGGGCGCTGTCCGCACCCGCCTGCGAGCTCAGGCCTGAGCCGCGCGCCCGGCTGACCTGTCGGCCTGTCGGTCGGTTCGAGGCCGGACGCTGCACAGGCCGCGTGCTGGGCAGCATTTACCCGTTCAAGAAATGCCCTCTACCCGAACTCGGCCTGGGCACTAAGCCGCACGTGCGAACGAAATATGGTTTGCCTAACCAAATGTGATTCGCGGGGGTCGCCCCTTGCTCCGCAATGCGGAGCCGACTGGTCTTGGAGAAAGAGGACTGGCGACGGTCACTTCAGTCGTGGCACGATGAGCCAAGTCCACGGCAAAGGAGCTGGACAATGACCGACAATCTCGCGGCGCTCAGTATTTTCGCCCTTGCACCGATTGTTGTGGTTGGAATATTGCTGGCCGGTTTCCGTTGGCCCGCGAAATACGCCATGCCCGTGGGTTATGTCTCCGCGGTCGTGGTCGCGGTGCTGGTGTGGCAGATGAAGCCGGTCGCGGTAGCGGCGGCAACGGTGGAGGGGCTCATCGTCGCGGCCACCCTGCTGTACATCGTTTTCGGTGCGCTGTTGCTGCTGGCCACGCTCATCTCCAGCCACGCCATGGACCGCATCCGCGCCGGTTTCACCTCGATCTCACCGGACCGGCGGGTGCAGGCGATCATCATCGGGTGGCTGTTCGGCTCTTTCCTCGAGGGCGCCTCCGGATTCGGCGCTACGGCGGCAGTCATCGCACCGCTGCTGCTGGCACTGGGTTTCCCGGCGATGGCGGCGGTCATGATCGGACTGATCATTCAATCCACCCCGGTCTCGTTCGGGGCGGTCGGGACGCCGATCCTGGTGGGGGTGAGTACCGGGCTGAAAGACGGAGCCGGGGTGAACGAGCGGGCGGCCCAACTCGGCATGGACTACCCGGAGTTCGTGTCCGAGATCGGTTTCCAGGTGGCGCTGATGCACGGGATGGTCGGGTTCCTGATCCCGATGATCCTTGCCGTGATGTTGACCGGGTTCTTTGGTCCCCGGCGTAGCTTTGCCGAAGGTCTTCAGGTGGCGCCGTTCGCCTGTTACGCCTCGCTGGCGATGACCGTGCCGTACGTGCTGGTGGCTCGCTTCTTCGGCCCTGAGTTCCCGTCGCTTGTCGGTGGCCTCGTGGGTCTGGCGCTGGTGGTATTCACCTCTTCACGCGGATTCCTCCAGCCGAAGAACGTGTTCGACTTCGGCCCCAGGGAAAGCTGGGACAGCCGATGGCTGAGCAACCTGCACCAGGAGGATTTGTCGATCAGTAGCCGCCCGATGAGCCCGGTGACCGCCTGGGTTCCCTACATCGTCATCGCGGCTCTGCTGCTGTTCACCAGGCTGGTCGCACCGGTCAAGGACTTCCTGACCGGTGACTCGCCGCTGGCCACCTGGCCGGCTGACAACATTCTCGGCACTGAGGTCTCCACCAGAGTCCAGTTGCTGTACTCACCCGGAACGGTGTTCATCGTCGGATGCCTGGTCACCTACGGACTGCACCGGATGACCGGCGACCAGATTCGCAGCACCTGGTCCGCGGCCGGCAAACAGCTCCTGGGCACCGCCGTTGCGCTGCTGTTCGCTCTGCCGCTGGTAAGGGTGCTCATCCGGTCCGGTCCGGACTTCACCGAGTCCGGTCTGGACGGTATGCCGGTGACTCTGGCCGAGGGGGCTGCTGAGCTGGCCGGTGCCAACTGGCCGGTGTTCAGTCCATGGATCGGCGCGCTCGGCGCGTTCATCGCCGGTTCGAACACGATCTCCAACATGACGTTCTCGCTGTTCCAGTTCGCCACTGGTGAGCAGATCGGGGTTGCGCCGGAGAAGGTAGTGGCGCTGCAGGCGCTCGGTGGCGCCGGCGGAAACCCGGTGGCCATCCATAACATCGTGGCGGCCTCTGCCACCGTTGGCCTGCTGGGTCGCGAGGGCGACTTGGTGCGCAAGACGGCCC
>PDSI01000138.1 GCA_002748415.1 Micrococcales bacterium
AGCGTGATCTCAGCTGCCGCAGCGAGCATCGATGGTCTGCTTGGTGTCCGCGTCCAACCGGCCGAGGACGCCGTGCTGGGGGTGCACGACCCGGCCCAGCAACACCAGCGCCCCATCGAGAATCAGCGCCAGCACCGCCACCAGCACCGCGCCCACCAGCACTTGCCCGTAGTCGTAGACGGACAGCCCGTCGAAGATGTACCGGCCGAGGCCGCCCAGGTTCACATACGCGGCGATGGTCGCGGTAGCCACGATCTGCAGCGTGGACCCCCGCAACCCGCCGACGATGAGCGGCATCGCATTCGGCACCTCGACGTCGAACAGCACCTGCCGATGCGTCATGCCCATCGACCGGGCGGCATCCACCACGGACCGATCGACGTTGGCGATGCCGGAGTACACCCCGGCCAGCAGCGGCGGGATGCCGAGCAGGACCAACGCGGTCAGGGGCGGCACCAACCCGAGTCCCCACAGCAACACCAGCAACGTCATGACACCCAGGCTGGGCAACGCCCGTAGCACGTTGGCGGTGCCCACCACCACCGTCTGCCCGACCCTGAGGTGACCGATCAGCAGTCCGAGCGGAACAGCGACGACCGCCGAGAAGCCCAGTGCCAGCAGTGTGTACCACAGGTGCTCCGCCATCCGCATCGGCACACCGCTGCTGCCGGACCAGTGCGCCGGGTCGGCCAGGTAGGCCAGCATGTCAGCGAACATGGGCCGCCTCGTCGGTCACCACGCCTGTCCTGGAAGCCGGCGGGCCACCGCCCGGGCTGCGGTCTGCTGCATCGCCGGCCCGCTGCCACGGCGTGGCCAGGTAGGCGATCACCGCGATGATGCGGTCCACCACGAACGCCAGCACCAGGATGGCGATGATGCCGGCCATGATCTGTTCGGGGTAGGACCGCTGGTAGCCGGTAGTGAACAGCTCACCGAGCCCGCCGACCCCGATGACCGCGCCGACCGAGACCATCGAGATGTTCGTGCTCGACACCACCCTGGCGCCGGCGGCCAGCGTCGGGATCGCCAACACGGGATCTACCTGAACCGCGCGTTTCCACCGCGAGAAGCCGTTGGCGGTCGCCGCATCCCGCACCGCCTCGGGCACCGCGTCCAACGCATCGAACGCGACCCGCACCATCAGCGCGGTGGAGTACAGGGACAGCGCGATGACCACGTTGCGCGGGTCCAGGAAACGGGTGGCGATGATCGCCGGAATCACGATGAACAAAGCCAGCGACGGGATGGTGAACGCGACACTGGCGGCGACAGTGACCACGCGCCTGCCGAGTGGGCGTTCCCGCAGCGCCAGGCCGATCAACACCGCGAGAACCAGGCCGATCACCGTGGGCAGCACCCCCATGTACACGTGCTCGCCGGTGAGGCCGAGGACGGTGTCGAAATTGTCGATCAGCCAACTCATGGGCGCGATGCCCTGTGGTTGCCGCTCACGGCCCCGACCGTCTCGGAATTGGGTGGCTCGGCATGGGTTTCGGGCAGGGTGATCTCCAAATCCCGCTGCTCTCGCATTTCCCGCAGCACCTCCTCGGCGTGGATGCCGCCGGCCAGTACGCCGTCGGTGTCGACGACGACTCCCACCCCGCCGGGGGAGGACAACGCGGCATCGAGCAACTGGCGCAGGCTGGAATCGGTGCGGGCCACGGTCCCGGAGGAGATGATGTCCTCCTCGGCGACGCGTTCGATGGTCCCGTGTACCCAGCCGAGCGGCCAGTACGCATCGTCGACGACGACAGCCCAGCCGCCCTGGTGCCGGGCACCGACCGTGGTGGTGGGCAACCGGCTCAGGGTGCGTTCGCCAGGTGCATGAAACGACAGCGACCGGAAGCCGCGGTCCCGGCCTACCAGGGAAGCGACGAACTCGTTCGCCGGTGCAGTGAGAACCGTCTCCGGCTCGTCGAACTGCTGCAACACCCCACCGGCGCCGAAGACGGCGATCTTGTCACCCACCTTGACCGCCTCGTCGATGTCGTGGGTGACGAACACGATGGTCTTGTTCAGTTCCGCCTGCAGACGCAGCATCTCGGCCTGCAACTCGTCGCGGACCACGGCGTCGACGGCGCTGAACGGTTCGTCCATCAGCAGCACCGGCGGGTCCGCGGCCAGCGCCCTGGCGACTCCGACTCGCTGCTGCTGCCCGCCGGACAGCTGCGAGGGATACCGGCCGGCCAGCGCCGGGTCGAGTCCCACCCGTTCGATGGTCTGCAGCGCGGTGGCCCTGGCCTGCTTCTTCTGGACGCCCTTCAGGAATAGGACGGTCGCGACGTTGTCCAGCACCGTGCGGTGCGGCAGCAGCCCGGCATGCTGGATGACGTAGCCGATACCGAGCCGCAACTGCACCGCATTGGTGCGCGAAACATCTTTCCCAGCAACGGTGATCGCGCCTGATGACGGTTCGACCATCCGGTTGATCATGCGCATCGAGGTGGTCTTGCCGCATCCGGACGGCCCGACGAACACCGCGAACTGGCCCTGTTCGACGGTCAGCGTCAGGTCATCGACAGCGGTCGTCCCGCCGGCAAAGGTCTTGGTGACGTGATCGAAGGTGATCACCGGTTACCGCAGGCCCTTCTCCTGCAACCACTCCTTTGCCGCCTGCTCGGGTTCCTGCTTCTGGTCACCGGAAACTGCTGTGTTCAAGGCGATGAGGTCCTCGGTGGTCAGCTCGGCGGACACCTCGTTCAAGGCATCCACCAGTTCCTGTTCCGCGGCCGGTTCCGCGGTGAGGACCGGCACCACGTTCTGGGCCGGGAAGTTGTTCTCGGGATCTTCCAGGGTGACCAGGTCGTTGGCGTGCAGCGCCGGTGAGGTGGAGAAGATGTTCGCGGCAGTGGCCTTCCCGCCGACCAGTGCCTTCACGGTGGCTGGACCGCCGCCGTCGTTGATCGGCATGAACTCGGTGGGTTTCACCCCGTAGTTCTTCTCCAGGCCGGGTAGGCCCGCCGGGCGCTTGCTCATCTCCGGCGGTCCGGCGATGACGAGTTGATCGTTGTGCCCGGCCAGATCGCCGATGGTGGTGAGGCCCCAGTCCTCGGCGGTTTTCGCGGTGACCACGATGGCGTCGGAGTCTTGCGCCTCGGCGGGTTCCAGCATGGTGAGGTCGCGCTCGGCGAGTGCGTCGGGCAAGGCCGCCTGGATATCGGCGGCGGAGACGACCGAGGTGTCCTCGGTCAGGTAGGCGAGCA
>PDSI01000117.1 GCA_002748415.1 Micrococcales bacterium
CCGCGACAGCACTCCCACCGACACAAGATCCGAGAGCCGACGCTCAGACCCAGGCTTCTTCCACCCCGCACGCGGCATACCACCAAACTACACCCATACTCTCTTAACTGAACGGTATTGGTTCTAACCCCGGTCTTCCAGGCTCGCCGGCGCCTGGACCGATCGGTTCGGACGCCGCGCGCAGGGCGGCTACGCTTGGCCTCCATGATCCACCGCATGTCCACGATGTTCCTTCGTACCCTGCGCGAGGACCCGGCGGATGCGGAGCTGCCCGGCCACAAGCTGTTGCTGCGCGCCGGGTACGTCCGCCGCGCCGCACCGGGCATCCACAGCTGGCTGCCGCTGGGGTTGCGGGTGCTGCGCAACGTGGAACGCGTGGTGCGCGAGGAGATGGACGCCCTCGGTGCGCAGGAATTGCTGTTTCCCGCGCTGTTGCCGCGTGAGCCTTACGAGGCGACCGGCCGGTGGACCGAGTACGGGCCGAACCTGTTCCGGCTGAAGGATCGTCGCGACAGTGACCTGTTGCTCGGCCCGACGCACGAGGAGATGTTCACCCTCGCGGTGAAAGACCTGTATTCCTCGTACAAGGATCTGCCGCTGGTGCTGTACCAGATTCAGGTCAAATACCGCGATGAGGCGCGGCCGCGGGCCGGGTTGTTGCGCGGGAGGGAATTCGTGATGAAGGATTCCTATTCTTTCGACGTGGATCAGGCCGGGCTGCAGAAGTCCTACGACGCGCACCGAGCGGCGTACGTGCGGATCTTCGACCGGCTGGGGTTGCAGTACACCATCGTGGCCGCCACCTCCGGTGCGATGGGCGGTTCGGCCTCGGAGGAGTTCCTGGCCGACTCCGCCTCCGGCGAGGACACCTACGTGCGCTGCCCGTCGTGTGCGTTCGCCGCCAACGTCGAGGCCGTCGCGGTCCCGGCGCCGGCGAGTGTTCCGTTCGGCGATGCGCCGGCCGCACACGTGGAGGACACCCCGGACACGCCCACCATCGAGACGCTGGTGGCGGTGGCCAACGAGCGGTTCCCCAGAGCCGATGGGCGGCCGTGGACGGCGGCGGACACGTTGAAGAACGTCGTGGTGATGCTCCGGCATCCGGACGGTGCCCACGAGCCGCTGGCCGTCGGGGTGCCTGGGGACCGTGAGGTGGACATGAAACGCCTTGAGGCGCAGGTTTCCCCGGCCGAGGTGCTGCCGTTCACCGAGGAAGACTTCGCTGTCCACCCGGCGCTGGTTCGTGGGTACATCGGCCCGACCGGGCTGGGGGAGAAGTCTGCGTCCAAGGTCAGGTACCTGGTCGACCCGCGGGTGGTGAGCGGGACCTCGTGGATCACCGGCGCCAACGAAAACGGCCGCCACGTTTTCGATCTGGTGGCGGGACGGGACTTCGGACACGACGGGGTGATCCAGGCCGCGGAGGTGCGCGCCGGGGACGAGTGCCCGCAGTGCGGGCAGCCCCTGGAACTGGCCCGCGGCATCGAGATGGGGCACATCTTCCAGCTCGGCACCAAGTACGCCGAGGCACTGGACCTCAAGGTGCTGGACGAGAACGGCAAGCTGGTGACCGTGACCATGGGCTCCTACGGGGTGGGCTGCTCTCGCGCCGTCGCCGCGGTGGCCGAGGCCTGCCACGACGAACTCGGGCTACGCTGGCCGCGCAACCTGGCCCCGGCCGATGTGCACGTCGTGGTCGCCGGCAAGAGTGGCGACCTGATGGAGGCCGCGCGTGGGCTGGCCGAACGATGGGACGACGCCGGTTGTGAGGTCATTCTCGACGACCGGCACCGGGTCAGCCCCGGGGTGAAGTTCAAAGACGCTGAGCTGCTAGGCATCCCGACGATCGTGGTGGTGGGTAAGAACCTTGCCGACGGTCTCGTCGAAGTGCGGGACCGGTGGAGCGCAGATCGCCGTGAAGTGCCGGTTGACGATGTCGTGGAGGAGGTCGCGCGACAGGTCCGGGCGGGCAGGTCCCGGTGACGGGTCGCGACACGGAGACCGAAGCCCGCAGCGGTCACCAGGCCGGTGTTGCGGGATGCGCCTCGTGACCTGGCAGATCGTCGGCCTGCTGTTGCTGGCTTCGCTGATGGCGGGCTGGGTCGACGCGGTCAGCGGTGGCGGCGGGCTGATCCAGCTGCCGGCGTTGCTGATTGCGCCGACGGTGGACCCGCTCGGCGCGTTGGCTACCAACAAGCTCGCCAGCATCGCCGGAACCACCACCAGCGCGATCACCTACTACCGTCGGGTACATCCCGACCTGGCGACGGCAGTGCCGATGGCGGTGTTCGCGGGGCTGGGCTCGGCATCCGGGGCGTGGTCCGCCCACCTGGTGCCGACGCAGGTGTTCAGGCCCGTGATCGTGGTCGCGCTGGCGGTGGTGTTGGCGTACACCTTGGCGAAACCCGCACTGGGGCAGGCACAACACCTGCGGTTCGGGCGCCGGCAGCACCTCGGGGTGGCCGCGGCCGTCGGGGCTGTCGTGGGGTTCTACGACGGCATTCTTGGGCCCGGAACCGGCTCGTTCTTGCTTTTCGGGCTGGTCGGGGTGATCGGGTACGAATTCCTACAGGCCAGCGCGAAGGCCAAGATCGTCAACATGGCAACGAATCTCGCCGCGCTGTGCGTGTTCGTCCCGGCCGGGCACGTGATTTGGGGCCTGGGACTAGGGATGGCCACGGCCAATGTCGTCGGCGGTTACGTGGGAGCGCGGTCCGCAGTGGCCGGTGGATCCCGCTTCGTTCGGACCGTTTTCGTGCTGGTCTCCGGGGTACTGCTCATCCGGCTGGCCTGGGACGTCGCGGCCGGGTGACGTGGCGGGCGCACTGCTCGAGGCGGGGCACCTCACTGCTCGATGTCGAGTCCTTCGAAGAGCACCTCGACGCGGCGGTTCTTGGCTCGCGCCTGTTTGTCGTCGGCGCCGCCTTCTTCCGCGACCGGCTGGGAGGACCCGGCTCCTTTCGAGGTGATGCGCGATTCCTGGACGCCCTTGCTGATGAGTGTGTCGGCCATCGTCTGGGCTCGTTGCTCGCTGAGCGCCTGGTTCACCTCGTCGCTGCCGACTCCGTCGGTGTGTCCGGTGATGTGTATCGGAGTGTCGCCGGTGAGCTTTGCGAGTTCGACAAGGTCGGCGATGGTTTGTGCCGAATCGGGTTTGAGTTCGTCCTTGCCGAAGTCGAAGAGCGCGTTCTCCGGCAGATCGATGACGGCGTCGCCCTCCCGCTGCTCGGCGTCCAGCTGGCTGAACAACTCGATCGCACGCCGCTCCAGTGTCGTGGAGGCCGCTGCCCCACCTCGGGTCAGATCTGTTGTCCCCGCAGGCTTTTCATGGCTCACCTTGCTCCCTTGCCAGGCGCTGCCGTCACGGGTGAACGTCGTGGTGGGCTCGACGGAAGAAGCAGCTGGCTCTTCGCTCGAGCATGCCGCCAGCATGCCGGCCGCGATGGTCACGCCTGCCGCCATGACGATGCTCCTCGCAGACGTCATTGCAACGGCATATCGATATAGAACTCAGGCTGAACGGCGCTATCGAACTGGTCCGGGTCACTCTCGTCGCCGAGCATGTTCACTGAGAAGGTCAACGAGGTCGCTCCGCTGGCTAGCGGCCCCAGGAAACTCCATGTGCCACCGACGCTCTCACCTTGTGCGATTTCGATCAAGTTGCCGGAGACGTCCTCCGGTGGCACCAGCCGGTAGAAGCCGCCCACGTTGTCTTTGAGCCGCAGCGCCTCCGAGCCGTCCAGCTGGATCTCGATGGACTCCCCACCGCTGTTGAAGAACTCCGCGTCGACGTTGATGACCCGTCCCTTGACGTTCAACGCGGTGATCTCCAGGACCGTGCCGTTCGGATGGCGCTTGGAGATGTTGAGTTCGCGGTTCAACGTGAAGGACTTGTCGACGAAAGAGGCGCTGGGGCTGGCGTCGGTTTCAGATTTGTCTGAACCGTCCCCTCCGAAAAGCCCACAACCACTGAGGGTGAGGACGCTTGCGAGGCCGAACACAACGATACTTCGCCTGGTCATCGAACGCGGACTCCCCGTCTGCATCGCCTGTATCCCCCAAGGACGAGCCAAATACTAGCAGCGGTCCAGTGTTCCGCCAACCGGCGATGAAGTTGACCGCACAACAATCGATCTCGGTCGCAATCGCCAGCAAATCCAGGCCAGTTCCGCGTTGCCGAGCTGGCCCGGGTTGCGCGGCCGCGCCACCCGGATATCGCCCCCGGCCCGGGCCGTACGGGCCATTCTCCGGCATTCCTGGTGATCACCTTTTGCGGAACACTAAAATCCGCACTTTTCGGTCAGATCCGTGCATCGTGACATGGCATGGTCGCATTCACGTACCGGAACGATCGCCAGGTGGACCGCAGCCACCCAGTGCCCGCCCGACCTGGGGCACGTCCTGGGTGTCCTGCCCCGTCCGCTCGGTCGGTGCAGGAGCGCGCGGACCCGGTCAGAGACGTTACCGGTGCTCGGCCAAGCCGGGAAGCGCGGGTACCGGACCGTAGCCGATGGCCGCAACCACGTGCTCGACCATGGCGTCGACGAAGAACGCGCGCGTCGTCGCCTCGTCCGGGCTCAGCCTGGCTACGACCACCGAGTACGCGTCGGCGCAGTCCAGTTCCAGGCCCAGCGCGAGCGCCGCCGCGGCCTTCTCATCGGCCGGCCGGTCGATCTCGTAGGCGGCACGTGCCGGGTCCAGCCTCACCCCCGCCCGGGCGGCGGTGACCCCCAGGTTGTGGGCACTCTGCCGATGGTGGCGCGCGCGTACCAGTGGCTTTTCCGGCGTCGTGACGACCGCGGCGATCAGCGGATACCCGTACTCCGCCGCGTAGTGTCGTTGGCGGGTGGCCGAGACCGCTGCGGTGACATCCGTGGAGTTGGCCGGCAAGGCGACACCGGCCGACGGCTGGGTCTGCGCAGACCGGGTACCGCCGGCACCGGTGGTCTGTGCGCCGCCGCCGGTGGGTGGCGTGCCGCCCTGGGTGCTGTCCAACCAGCCCTCGAATCCGGGATCGGCCAACGAGGGTGTCTTCGGTGGCCGGGCCGAGGGCGGCCGGACCTGTCCACCCATCGCGGTCGCGTGCACCAGGCATGCGGCGGCCACCGAGGCCACCAACCGGACAAGAGGGCCGCCGGCTTCGGATGTGGCACCCAACAACTCGGCGGCCGTGCGTGCGTTGGCCTTCGCCAGCTCCGGTAGACCTGCCGCGCCGCCTCCCGTCGTGGGCTCGCCGCTGGAGGCATTGCCCGTGTCCGGCGCACCTGGCGCTGACGGCGCCGGACGTGGCCGCCCGGCATTCGTGGCCTGAGTGCTCGTCGGTTTGCCGGTGTTTCCGGCTCCCGGCGGTGCCGTCTGCGTCTCCCCTAGGCCGGCCAGGGCCGCATCGTAGCTGGACAGCGCGGCCGACAGCGCGGCCGATTCGCCCAGCTGGCCTTGCACGGACAGCGCATCGGCGCGCAGCCCGCCGACAGTTCGGGCGGCCATCCGGCGCAGCTGTTCGTCGGCACCGCCCTCCACCGTGACCGGGTCCCTTGCCTCCAACCGCACGTCGGTCGAGGAGGACGCGCACCCGGTGAGGCCGCCCGCGAGTGTGAGGACGGCTGTCGCGGCCAGAATCCCCCGGCGGGAGAACACTTTCGTCGTGTATACCGTGAGATCCTGGCTGTCTGCACCATGTCTGCCTGTCACGAAGAACTCCTGCCTTCCGTGAATGACACGGATCTATGGCTTGCTGATTTCCGAGTAAACTGGTAGCTCCAGCTGGTGCCGTTCAGCGCCTTTGCAGAGTCGAGAATAGGGGGAGTCGCGGTGACACCTGAAACGCTCCGCCCCGTCATCGAACCTGCTGTGGCGACAGCGGGCTTGACCGTCGACTCGATCAGCGTGGCCGCGGCCGGCAAGCGCAAACTCCTCCGCGTCTTTGTCGACCTGCCGGCCGATCGCATCGGCCCGCTCGATCTGGAAGCCGTAGCGCAGGCATCGGCAGCGGTCAGCCGGTCGCTGGACGACACCGATGTCCTCGGCGATCAGCCCTACGTCCTGGAAGTCAGTTCGCCCGGCGTGGACCGGCCGCTGACCGAACGGCGCCATTGGATGCGGGCCCGGACCATGATGGTCCGCGTTCCGGTCGGACCGCAGACAGTGACCGGCCGGGTCACCAAGGTCGACGACGACGGAGTGCAGTTCGACGTGTCGGGCTCGGCCAGGATGGTTTCGTGGCAGGAGTTGGGGGTCGGGCGCATCCAGGTCGAGTTCGATCGCCCGGTCCAGCAGGACGTGACCAGCGAGTAGGAACAGGAGCAGCGCCGATGGACATCGACATGGCAGCCCTGCGGGCACTGGAGCGGGAGAAGGACATACCCTTCGACACCGTCGTGACAGCGATCGAACAAGCGCTGTTGCATGCCTATCAGCACACCGAGGGCGCATCCAAGAACGCCCGCGCCGAGCTGGACCGAAAGAGTGGCCATGTCGTCGTGTGGGCTGCGGACGGACCCGAGGACGAGGAATACGACGACACCCCTAGCGGCTTCGGCCGGGTCGCCGCCGCCACCGCCCGTCAGATCATCATGGGGCGGCTGCGCGACCTGGAGGACGAGCAGGTCTTCGGTGATTTCAAGGGCCGCGAGGGCGACATCGTTTCCGGGGTCATCCAGCAAGGTCGCGACCGGCGCATGATCCAGGTCGACCTCGGCTCGGTGGAAGCCGTCCTCCCGCCGCAAGAGCAAGTACCGGGTGAGGACTACGGCCACGGCTCGCGGTTGCGGGTCCTCGTCGTCAAGGTCGGCCGCGGCCCCAAGGGACCGTCGGTCACCGTGAGCCGCACCCACCCCAACCTGGTCCGCAAGCTGTTCCAGCTCGAAGTCCCCGAGGTCGCCGACGGAACGGTCGAGATCGTCGCGCTGTCTCGCGAAGCCGGCCACCGCACCAAGATGGCGGTGCGCTCCACCGTTGCCGGGGTGAATCCGAAGGGCGCCTGCATCGGACCCAACGGGCAGCGGGTCCGGGCGGTCATGACCGAACTCGGCGGCGAGAAGATCGACATCGTCGACTTCGCGGAGGACCCGGCGGCGTTCGTTGCCAACGCGCTGTCACCGGCGAGCGTGGCCAGCGTGAGCGTGGTCGATGAGACCGCCAAGTCGGTCCGGGTCGTGGTGCCGGACTACCAGCTGTCGCTGGCCATCGGCAAGGAAGGCCAGAACGCGCGGCTGGCCGCCAAGCTCACCGGCTGGCGGATCGACATCCGCCCGGACGTCGAGCCGGCGGGTGCTCCCGGTGCCGCGACGTCGGCAACCGGCGACTCGGATCACGCCCGGTAGCCACGGTTGCCCGAGTATCCGTGGTTACTCCTCGAGGTGAGGACGCGCTAGACTGATCCGCGCCGGTCGTGCCATTCTGCCCTTCGCTATGGGTTCACCTGGATATGCATCGACATCCGGCCGTCAGGCCGCGATCCGAACCTGTGTCGGTTGTCGGAACCGGGGCGAGCGGCACCGGCTCTTGCGGGTCGTCGCAGCTCAGCTCCGACAGGGGCAGCGGACGGTGGTCCCGGACCCGGCGGCCACCCAACCTGGCCGCGGCGCCTGGATCCACCTGAGCGAGCAATGCGTCGAACGCGCTGAGCGTCGCAGGGCCTTCCTGCGTGCCCTGCGTATTCAGGGGCCGGTCAGTACAACGCCGGTGCGCGAGTATGTGCGCGCACTAGCGTCCGTAAGCACGCCGACGAAGACGGAGTGGGACACATCTGATGGACACGCGATGAGCAGCCAACGATGAGCACGCCCCCGAGGTAACAACGGTCCGTCGCCACTCAGGCCCGGGCCAGACAGGAGAGATGTGGCTAAGGTTCGGGTCTACGAGCTCGCGAAAGAGCTCGGTCTGGAGAGCAAGGTCGTGTTGGCCAAGCTCCGGGAACTGGGTGAGTTCGTCCGGTCGGCGTCATCGACCATCGAACCCCCCGTGCAACGACGATTGAAGGACGCGCTGGGTGCCGAGGTCGAGGCCGCCGCCGCCAAGAAGGCGAAGAAGACGGCCAAGAAGGCAACCCGCAAACAGGCAACCCCAACCCCCGGGGACTCCGCGCCCAAACCGACAGCTCCGGCCCGCGGCGGCAGCACCCCCGCGGCCCAGCCGGAACCTGCGGCCGCGGCGGATTCCGCGGCCGAGGCTGCGACCCCGCCCGCTGCCGCCGCCGAGGCGCAGCCACCGGCGCCGCCGGCTGTTCCCCCACAGCCCGCCGCCGCGGCCGCAGCCCCCGCCGCCAAAGCGGAACCAGCGCCCGCAAGCCCGCCCACACCCGCTCCGACGCCCGGGCCCAAGCCCGGCGGGCAGGCGCCGCACCCGGGCGCACCGCCTGGTGCGCCACGGCCGAGTGCGCCCCGCCCGGCGGGTGCCCGTCCGGGCAACAACCCGTATGCCCCCAGCCAGGGCATGGGCCGTCCGGCCGCCCGGGCCGACGGGCCGCCCCGGGAGGACCGGGCGCCCCGGCCAGGTGCCGCGCCCCGGCCCGGTGCCCGTCCGGGTAACAACCCGTTCGCGCCCAGCCAGGGCATGCCCCGCCCGGGCGGTGGGCAGCGCCCCGGTGGCGATGGAGCACCCCCGCGGCCCGGCGGCCCGCGTCCCACACCGGGGATGATGCCCGGCAAGTCCGCCACCAGCCGCGCCGGGGCACCTGGCCGTAGTGGTCCTGGTGGCGGTGCCCGCCCCGGTGGCCGCGGCGGTCCCGGCGGCGGCGGATTCGGCGGCAACCGCTCCGGTGGCGGTGGGCCGGGTGCCGGTGGCGGTTTCGGCGGCGGCGCCGGCAAGGGTGCTCGCGGCGGTCGCGGCAGCACCCAGGGGGCCTTCGGACGTGGCCGCCCGGCCAAGAACCGCAAGTCCAAGCGGCAGAAGCGCCAGGAGTACGAGGCGATGCAGGCGCCCGCCGTCGGCGGTGTGAGCGTCCCGCGCGGCGACGGCTCCGTCATCGTCAAGGTGCGCCAGGGCGCATCGTTGACCGACTTCGCCGAACGGATCGACGCCAACCCGGCCAGCCTGGTCACCGTGTTGTTCCACCTCGGAGAGATGGCCACGGCCACCCAGAGCCTGGACGAGGACACCTTCAAGCTGCTCGGCGCCGAACTCGGCTACGACGTGCGCGTGGTGTCCCCCGAGGACGAGGAACGCGAACTGTACGAGTCGTTCAACATCGACCTGGACATCGATGCCGGCGACGAGGAAGGCGACGCTCAGCCGCGGCCGCCGGTGGTGACCGTCATGGGCCACGTCGATCACGGCAAGACCCGACTGCTGGACGCCATCCGGGCCTCCGACGTGATGGGCGGGGAAGCCGGCGGCATCACCCAGCACATCGGCGCCTACCAGGTGCACACCAGTCTCGACGGGCAGGAACGGGCGCTGACGTTCATCGACACCCCCGGCCACGAGGCGTTCACCGCTATGCGCGCTCGCGGCGCCAAAGTCACCGATATCGCCGTGCTGGTGGTGGCTGCTGACGACGGTGTGATGCCGCAGACCATCGAGGCGCTCAACCACGCCCAAGCCGCGGACGTGCCGATCGTGGTGGCGGTCAACAAGATCGACAAGCCCGACGCCAACCCGGACAAGGTCAAACAACAGCTGACCGAGTACAACCTGGTTGCGGAGGACTACGGCGGCGAGACCTTGTTCGTCAACGTCTCCGCCCGCGAACGCCTCAACATCGACGGACTGCTCGAAGCGATCCTGCTGACCGCCGACGCGGCGCTGGAGTTGCAGGCCAACCCGGACAAGGAAGCGCGAGGCGTGGCGATCGAGGCCAAGCTGGACAAGGGCCGCGGCGCCGCAGCGACCGTACTGGTGCAATCCGGCACCCTGCGGGTGGGGGATGCCATCGTGGCCGGCTCCGCCTACGGCCGGGTGCGCGCCATGCTGGACGAGAGTGGCGAGAACATCGAAGAGGCGGGCCCGTCCCGGCCGGTCCTGGTGCTCGGGCTGCAGTCGGTGCCCGGCGCCGGGGACACCTTCGTGGTGACCCCGGACGACCGCACCGCTCGCCAGATCGGCGAACGGCGCGAGGCCACCGAACGAGCGGCAATGCTGGCCAAGCGGCGCAAACGGATCAGCCTGGAGGACCTCAACGAGGCGCTGGCCGAGGGCAAGGTCGAAACCCTCAACCTCATCATCAAGGGCGACGTGTCCGGCTCGGTCGAGGCGCTGGAAGAGGCCTTGCTGAAGATCGACGTCAGCGACCAGGTGGCGCTACGGATCATCCACCGCGGCGTCGGCGCCATCACCCAGAACGACGTCAACCTGGCGACGGTCGACAACGCCGTGATCATCGGGTTCAACGTGCGCCCGGCCGAAAGGGTGACCGACCTGGCCGACCGCGAAGGCGTGGAGATGCGGTTCTACTCGGTGATCTACCAGGCCATCGACGAGGTCGAGAACGCCCTCAAGGGCATGCTCAAGCCGGAGTTCGAAGAGGTCCAGCTGGGTAGCGCCGAAGTGCGAGAAGTGTTCCGGTCCAGCAAGTTCGGCAACATCGCCGGCTGTCTGGTGCGATCGGGCACCGTGCGGCGCAACACCAAGGCCCGGCTTGTCCGCGACGGCGCCGTGGTGGGTGAGAACCTGTCCATCGAATCGTTGCGCCGGTTCAAGGACGACGCCACCGAGGTCCGTGAGGGTTACGAGTGCGGCATCGGCCTGGGGTCCTTCAACGACATCAGGATCGACGATGTGATCGAGACGTTCGAGATGCGGGAGAAGGAACGCGTCTGAGTCCGCGTTCGTGCGCGTCATCGCCGCGGCCGGCGGCTCCACCCGTGCGGGTGAGCCGCCGGGGGTGCCGGTTGCGGTTGCCCGGGTGCGGCGACCAGGACGAGCAGCGGATCCCCGGTGCTGGGTTGCCCGGGGCAACCGGTGGACGGGTGCGGGCACCGGTAGCTGTGTATCGCATATCACCCAGGTCGGACACATGGGGTTGCCGCCGGTCGACGGATCTGGTGAGGCATCATGGTGGCGGCACCAGCATGTGAGGAGAGACACGGTGAGCGATTCAGCACGCGCCAACAAGCTGGCAGACCGGATCAAGGTCGTTGTCGCGCAGACACTGGAGCGGCGGGTCAAGGATCCGCGGCTCGGGTTCGTCACCGTGACCGACGCCAGGGTGACCGGCGATCTGCAGCACGCCACCGTTTACTACACCGTCCTGGGGGACGCGCACCAGCGCGCCGACACGGCCGCGGCGTTGGCCAGCGCAAAGGGAATGCTACGCTCCGAGGTCGGTAAGCAGATCGGGGTGCGGCTGACCCCGACCCTGCAGTTCGTCGCCGACGAGGTGGAAGAGAACGCGCACGCCATCGAGGAGTTGCTGCGTACCGCTCGGCACCACGACGAACGACTGGCGGCACAGGCCGCCACCGCCAGGTACGCCGGCGACGCCGATCCTTACCGTCATCACGACGACGAACCGGACGAGCCGCACCAGCATCACCACCCCGGCCGAGCCGGGTACGAACCGACATCCGACCCCGACACCACCAGGACGACCTCGTGAGCAAAGACACCCCGAACGGCGGAAACGACCAATCAGCCAACAGTGCCGAGTCCGGACAGTCGCAGGGCTGGCAGTCGGCCCCGCAGGGTGGGCCCGGGGCGACACCCGTCGCGGCGCCGCAATCTGGGCCTCCCGGCTACGGCCAGCAATGGCCGTCCGCACCGGCCCCGGTCACACCACCGCGGGAGCGCGGCGGCTTCCGCCGCGGTTTCGGCCTGGGCGCCGGAGCCGGCCTGGGCGCCGGCCTCATGCTGCTGATTCTCGGTGTGGTCGGAGCGCTGATCAGCGGCCTGATGTTCGTGGGCCTGGCCGGAGCAGCGGCCAACACCAACACCGCCGAAAACCAGCCCATCGACCACGTCTGGGGTGAAGAGGGGGCCACCAGCACCCTTCGGGTGGTCGAGGTCAACGGGCCCATCCTGGGCAGCAAGGGCGACGGCGCCGGCTTGGACATCGGCACCTACGGTTACGAGGTCGCCGACATGATCGACGAACTCGACAAGGACGACACGGACGGCCTGATCCTGGAGTTGAACACCCCCGGCGGCACCATCTACGGATCCCGCGCCATCGCCGATGCGGTCAGCCGGTACCAGGATCGCACCGGCCGCAAGGTGATGGCTTACGTTCGTGGTATGTCCGCCTCTGGCGGCATGTACGCGATGGCCGGGGCTGACGAGGTCATCGCCGACCACGGCACGTTCGTCGGCAGTATCGGCGTGATCGCCGGGCCGTTCCAGCGTTACCGGGATGTCACCGCCATCGACGGCACCCTGTTGACCCCAGGAATCACCACCAAGGGTGGCATCGAAAGGCAGTACCTCAGCAAGGGCAAGGGCAAAGACTTCGGCGACCCGTTCCGGGACATGACCGCTGAGGAGAAAGCCACCTTCATGGCTGGTCTGGACGACGAATACAACGCCTTCGTCAACCATGTCTCGCGCGGCAGGGATATCTCCGCCCAGGTCATCAAGGACGACCTCGGCGCCTACATCTTCGGCGCCAAGCAGGCCAAGCAGAAGGGCCTCATCGACGAGGAACTCGGCCGCGAAGAGGCCTACCGGCATGCCGCCGAGCTGAACGAGCTCAACCCGTCGGACACCAAGGTGGTCAAGGCCCGGACCCCCGGGTTCCTGCAGCAACTGCTGGGCGCCGAGTCCCGCGTTTTCGGTAGTGCGCCCGCGGTGGTCCCGCAGGAAGGCCAGCCCGCCAGGGTCACCAGCGTGATCTGCGTCGGCGAGCCGCTGGTGCTGGCGTATCACGGCGACCTGGCCGATGCCTGCGGCTGATCGGCAGCACAGCCCGGTCGCAGACGGGATCCTCGTCGTCGACAAACCCGCCGGGTGGACCAGCCACGACGTGGTCGCCCGGGTCCGCAGGCTGGCCGGTACCCGCAAGGTGGGCCACGCCGGAACTCTGGACCCGATGGCCACCGGAGTGCTGATCCTCGGCCTGAACCGGGCCACCCGGTTGCTGACCTACATGTTCGGTGCCGACAAGGAGTACCTGGCCACCATTCGGCTGGGCGCGGCCACCAGCACCGACGACGCCGACGGGGAGCCGGTCATCGACCCCCGCCTGGGTGGTGGCGACGCGTCGGCGCTGACGGCCGGCAACGTGCTGGCCGGCGTCGCTGCTCTCACCGGGGCGATTCAGCAGGTGCCGAGTTCGGTGAGCGCGGTGAAGGTCGCGGGCGAGCGAGCCCATGACCGCGTCAGGTCAGGTCAGGACGTGCAGCTGCCGGCGCGCGCGGTGATCGTGCGTGAGTTCGTCATCCTCGACCAGCGGCACGTCGACGGTTTCCTGGACCTGGATGTCCGGGTCGGGTGTTCCTCCGGCACCTATGTCCGGGCGCTGGCCCGGGACCTGGGACGCGCGCTGCGCGATCCGGGCGGGCGAGCGGTGGGCGGGCATCTGACTGCGCTACGCCGTACCCGGGTCGGCGCAATCGGGCTGGCGCAGGCCAGCCGGCTGGACACCCTGATCGAGCAGGTTGAGCGTGGTGGCGCGCTACCGCTGCGGTCGATGGCCGATGCGGCGTCGGCCTTCGTCCCGGTTCGCCACGTCAGCGAACAAGAGGTGCTCGACCTGCGGCACGGGCGGATGCTGCAACCCACCGGCCGGGCCGGGGCAGTGGCAGCGGTCGGCCCGGCGGGGCAGCTGTGCGCCATCCTGCGTGACGACCGGAAACGCGGCAGCCAGGTCGCCGCACCCCAGATCGTGCTGGCACAGTAGACGCGCAAGTACCACTCAGCGAGAGCGAGGCCCGCGTGCAGGTGTGGACCGGCCTAGACCAGGTTCCCGGCGACCTCGGCGACTCGGCCGTCACCATCGGCAATTTCGATGGCGTACACACCGGGCACCGGCAGGTGTTGCAACGCGTGGTCGAGGAAGCCGCGCGCCGTTCGGTCTCACCGGTCGCCGTCACGTTCCATCCGCACCCGCTCGCCGTGCTGCACCCAGGGCGAGCGCCCGAAATCATCACCGGCCGCCGCACCCGGCGCCACCTACTGGCCGGCACCGGCCTCGCCGGTTTGCTCGAGCTCGAGTTCACCCCCGAACTCGCCCGGCACAGCCCTCGCCAGTTCGTCGAGGAAACCTTCGTGAAAGCGTTCGGTGCCGCCGCCGTGGTAGTGGGTCACGACGTGCGGTTCGGTCACCGCAACAGTGGCGACATCGACATGCTGCGCGTGCTCGGCAGCGAGTACGGCTTCGACGTGATGACGATGGAGGATGTGAACGGCACCGTGCACGGGCGGCACGCGGACCGGCGCTGGTCCTCCTCGTGGGTGCGGGAACTGTTGCGGGTCGGCGACGTCCGCGCCGCCGGGAGAATCCTGGGCCGCCGGCATTGCGTGTGCGGGGCGGTGGTCCACGGTGACCATCGTGGCCGGCAGCTGGGCTTTCCCACCGCCAACCTGGGACAGGACGCCGAGGGGATGATCCCGGCGGACGGTATCTACGCCGGCTGGGTGACCTGCATCGACCACGCCGAGCACGCTGAGCCGTCCCTGCCCGGCCGGTGTGGGGCGGGGGCGAATCGGCTGCCCGCGGCGATTTCGGTGGGTACCAACCCCACGTTCGCGGGCGAACGGCTGCGCCGGGTGGAGGCCTACGTGCTGGACCGGACCGACCTGGACCTGTACGGGCGGCACATCGTGGTCGAGTTCGTGGAACTGCTACGCCCGACCGTGCGGTTCGACTCGATGCAGGACCTGATCACCCAGATGCGCGAGGATGTCGCCGGGGTCCGCACGGTGCTCGCCGGTGAACCCGCGGACCCGGACGTAAGCAGCTGAGCGGGGCGGTCCCGGTCACACCTTGACAGGTTCGCGATCCTGCTCCACGTATTCGCTGCCGGGCGCGCTCGGCCGGGCGCGCCGGTCCTTGATCCACCGGGTGAGCTGGTTGCCCCACTTGCCGGGACCGGCGTCCTTCAGGTGCAGCATCGGGTTCTCGATCAGCTTCCAGCTCAGCCAGGCCAGCGGGATGGTGATGGCGAAGGTAGCGGCCACGTAAGGGATGTAGCCCCAGGTGTCCCCACCGAAGTAGGCCAGTGCCATCTGGGTCGGCCACGCGTAGATGTACACGCCGTAGGAGATGTCGTTGCGGGTGCCGATCCGGTACCACGACTTCGGCGCCGCGGCCGCGGCCCACAGCACGAAGTACCCCATCCCGACATAGCCGATGGTGGTGAAGCCGGCGGTGAAGAACGTCATCACCGCGACCAGCCCGCCGATGAGCGCGACCGGCCGGTTGAACGGGATCCGGTCCGCGTACACGGCAACGGTGCTGCCGACCAGGAACATCGAGGCCAGCTGCAACCCCTTCACATCGCCCATGATCTTGTAGTTGACCGTCTCGATCAGGGGCACGTGCGGGGAGAGCACACCGGCGGCGAAGACGGCCAGGGTGCCCACCGGGATGATCCAGCGCAACTTCGGACGGGTGAATCCGGTGAACGCCAGCAGCCCGACGATGACGTACATCCGCCACTCGTACCACAGCGTCCACAGACTGCCGTTGATGACGCTGGCTTCTTTGCGCTGCCCGTACGGGGTCTGCAGGAGCACGTCGTGTACGCCGTACTGGCGCATCTTCAGGCTGGCGTTGTCCCGCACGTAGGTCCACGGTCCGGGGGATTCCCACGTCCAGTACCCGGCCATGGACCCGTGCAACCGGTAGTAGAACCAGGGGCCGAGTATCACCGCACCGACCACGAGAACCACCAGGAAGCCGGGGAAGATACGCAAGCCGCGGCGCCAGAAGTAGCTCATGATGTTAGTGCTCATCGCGGACTTGGCGATGAGATAGCCGCTGATGACGAAGAAGCCGAGCACGGCCAGGTTGCCGAGGTCGGACTGGTGGTTGGACCAGACCAAAGTGGGATCCTCGCCCCAGTGCCCCAGATAGAAGGCGTGCGAGAAGATGACCATCGAGGCCATCACCAGCCGGAACAGGCCGAACGCGTTGGCGTGCCCGCGTAGCCTGCTGGCGAACGTCGGCCGGTCCGTGGATACGACGCCGGTACCGTTGCTGGCGCTGCTTCCGGCGTCACTTGAGCACACAGTGCCGGTGGGCCACGCGCTGTGCGTGGGCCGGGTACTGCCGGACGGTTCCCGCGCGCCGTTGTGCGCTGCCGCGCCAGCGGTCACGACAGCTGTGGCCTGGCCCGGCCCGGTCGGTTCGAGCGGTGGCGGCATCAACTCTCGGCGCAGTACATAACTGTCCGGCCTGCCGCGCGTCGACGACCCTCGAAAGTGCACAAAGACCCCCTGTCTGTGCGCCGCCGCCCAAGCGGCGCCAGCCACTCGTTACCGGTACGACGTCGCCCCCGCGGCCAGTAGCGGCGCATGACTATTCGCACGATACTAGTGTGTGCGTGCGGTACTGTGCAGGTCATATCCACGGCGTAACGATTCGCGTGTTATACAGAGCATTCTGCTAACAAGGGTCACGTTGGAGCAAACGCGACACGCCTTGAACACTGTTCGCCCAAACCGTGTCACTGTGTGTCACGGTTTCGGGGAAGCGGCGCACGCTGGTAACCTTGAAACGCCGTCAGATCGGCCGCGGATTCCGCAGAGCCCGGGTGGACCAGCCCCGGCGCGCCGCGCAACAAACCTCAGGGAGAGTACATGCCGTTGGATACTGCCACGAAGCAACAGATCATCGCCGACTACGCCACCAGCGACGGCGATACCGGATCCCCTGAGGTCCAGGTCGCGATGCTCAGCAAGCGTATCCGCGACCTCACCGAACACCTCAAGGAACACAAGCACGACCATCACTCCCGCCGCGGCCTGTTGCTGCTGGTGGGCCGTCGGCGGCGGCTGCTGAAGCACTTGGCCGACACCGACATCGAGCGCTACCGGTCGCTCATCCAGCGCCTCGGCCTGCGCCGCTGACGCCACGCGCGGTCCCTCGAATCGGAGGGGCCGCGCTGTTGTTGTCCCGGCACGTGAGCCCGGCCGGTCCTCGGTAGTGGCTTTCGGAACCAGTGGTTCCGCGGGCCTTGATCGAGCACCGGACACCCAGCGAACGTGCCCTCACTTCGATACCAAGGAGGCACCCGTTGGAGGGTCCTGATATCACCGCCGCCGAAGCCGTGATCGACAACGGCACGTTCGGCACCCGCACCGTCCGCTTCGAGACCGGCCGGCTGGCCAGGCAGGCGGCCGGTAGCGTCTGCGCCTACCTGGACGGCGAAACGATGCTGCTGTCCGCCACGACCGCGTCCAAGCAGCCGAAAGAACACTTCGACTTCTTCCCACTCACCGTCGATGTCGAGGAGCGGATGTACGCTGCCGGGCGCATTCCCGGCTCGTTCTTCCGCCGCGAAGGCCGCCCCGGCACCGAGGCCATCCTCACCTGCCGGCTGATCGACCGGCCGCTGCGCCCGACCTTCGTGTCCGGGCTGCGCAACGAGGTGCAGGTCGTCGTCACCGTGTTGGCCGTCCACCCTGGTGACCCCTACGACGTCCTCGCCATCAATGCCGCGTCGTTGTCCACCCAGCTGAGCGGGTTACCATTCTCCGGCCCGGTGGCCGGGGTGCGGGTGGCGCTCATCGACGGGCAGTGGGTGGCGTTCCCCCGCTATGGCGAACTGGAACGGGCCGTTTTCGACATGGTGGTGGCCGGCCGGGTCACCGAGGACGGCGACGTCGCGATCATGATGGTCGAGGCCGAGGCCACCGACAACTCCTGGGCGCTGATCTCCGCCGGTGCCCAGCGGCCCACCGAGGAGGTCGTGGCCGAGGGCCTGGAGGCCGCCAAACCGTTCCTGCGCCAGCTGTGCCAGGCGCAGGCCCAGGTCGCCGAAGGCCGTGTCGTGGCCGAATACCCCACCTTCCCCGAGTACCAGCCCGATGCGCTGGCGGCCGTGCAGGAGGTGAGCACGGACCGGCTGTCCGAGGCGCTGCGTATCGCGGGCAAACAGGAGCGCGAGGAGCGGCTGGACCAGATCAAGAACGAGGTCCTCGACGAGCTGCTCGAGCGCAACCCGGAGTTCGAGGAACGGCAGAAGGAACTGTCCGCCGCGCTGCGGTCGGTGACCAAGTCGATCGTGCGGCAGCGGATGCTGCGCGACAAGATCCGCATCGACGGCCGCGGGCTGCGCGACATCCGTCCGCTGGGCGCCGAGGTCGAGGTGCTGCCGCGGGTGCACGGTTCGGCGTTGTTCGAGCGTGGCGAGACCCAGATCCTGGGTGTGACCACGCTGAACATGCTGCGTATGGAACAGCAGATCGACTCGCTGTCCTCGACCACCACCAAGCGGTACATGCACAACTACAACTTCCCGCCGTACTCCACCGGCGAGACCGGTCGCGTCGGCTCGCCCAAGCGCCGCGAGATCGGCCACGGTGCGCTGGCCGAGCGGGCCCTGGTGCCGGTGCTGCCCGGCCGTGAGGAGTTCCCCTACGCCATCCGGCAGGTGTCGGAAGCACTGGGCTCCAACGGGTCCACCTCGATGGGCTCGGTGTGTGCGTCTACGCTGTCGTTGCTGAACGCCGGGGTGCCGTTGCGCGCGCCGGTCGCCGGCATCGCGATGGGCCTGGTTTCCGAGGAGGTCGACGGCCGGACCGAATTCGCCGCGCTGACCGACATTCTGGGTGCCGAGGACGCCTTCGGCGACATGGACTTCAAGGTCGCCGGCACCCGTGAGTTCGTCACCGCTATCCAGCTGGACACCAAGCTGGAAGGCATTCCCGCCTCGGTTCTGGCCGGTGCGCTCACCCAGGCCCGGGAAGCCCGGCTGTACATCCTGGACGTGATGAACGAGGCCATCGACGCGCCTGATGAGATGTCCCCGCACGCTCCGCGGGTGCTGAGCGTGCAGGTGCCGGTGGACAAGATCGGTGAGGTGATCGGCCCGAAGGGCAAGATGATCAACCAGATCCAGGAGGACACCGGCGCGCAGATCACCGTGGAGGACGACGGCACCGTCTACATCGGCGCCTCCGACGGCACGTCCGCGGAGTCGGCCCGGTCGATGATCAACGCCATCGCCAATCCGCAGCTGCCCGAGGTGGGCGAGCGGTACCTGGGCACCGTGGTCAAGACCACCTCGTTCGGCGCGTTCGTGTCGCTGACGCCGGGCAAGGACGGGCTGCTGCACATCTCCCAGATCCGCAAGCTGGTGGGCGGCAAACGGGTGGAGAACGTCGATGACGTGCTCGGGGTGGGCCAAAAGGTCAACGTCGAGATCAACGAGATCGACCCACGCGGCAAGCTGTCACTGCACGTGGTGCTGCCGGAGGACGATCAGGACTCCGGGGGCACCCCGGCCGGTAAGGAGCCGGCCACCACCGACGCCTGACCGTGACCGCCTGAGCGCGGCAGCGCAACGGGGACCGGCTCGCCATGAGCCGGTCCCCGTTCGTGGTCGGTGGAGCGTGTCCGCTGGGTGTCAGCTGCTCCGGTAGTAGACCCGGGACTCCCACGGCCGTAACGAGTCCGGGGTCCGGCCACCTGATCCGTCGGCGTAGTTGCCCAGCAGCAGCGCCGCATCCTGCCAGCGGTCGAACTCGGGCTCCTCGGCAAGCCGGCCGGGCAGGATGTCCTCGGTGCCGCAGTTGGCGGCCACCAGCAGTTCGTGCCGGCCGTCGCCGTCCTCGAGCCGCCGGGTATAGGCGAACACTGTCGGGTGCTCGGGCAGCAGCAGGGTGAAATCGCCTTCGACCAGCACCGGGTAGGTGTGCCGCAGCCGGATCAGCGCCTGGTAGTGCGCGAACACCGAATGCGGGTCCTCGGTCTGCAGCTGCGCGTTGATGTCTAGGTAGTTCGGGTTCACCGGCAGCCACGGTGTTCCCGTGCTGAACCCGGCGTTCGGGGAGTCGTCCCACTGCATCGGGGTCCGGGCGTGGTCGCGGCTACGGGCCGCCAGCGCGGCCAGCCGGGTCTGCTCGTCGATGCCGAGTTCTTGCGCGTGCGCGAACCAGTTCCGCGACTGCACGTCGTCGTACTGATCGATGGCGGTGAACGGGTAGTTGGTCATGCCGAGTTCTTCGCCCTGGTAGACGAACGGCGTGCCCCGCTGGCAATGCAGAACGGTACCGAGGGTCTTGGCGGACAGCTCACGGTAGATCTCGCCGTCGTCGCCGTACCGGGAGACCGCCCGGGGCTGGTCGTGGTTGTTCCAGTACAGGCTGTTCCAGCCTGCATCGGCGAGTTCGCGTTGCCAGCGGCCCAGCACCTCTTTCATCCGCGGCCAGTCCATCGGCAGCGGGTCGTGACGGCCGCCCTCGCCGCGATCCACCTGCATGTGCTCGAACTGGAACACCATGTCCAGCTCGGCGTTCTCCGGGTCGCAGAAGCGGCGCGCATCGTCCGTGGTCGCTCCCGGTGTCTCGCCGACCGTCATCAGCACCTTCGTTGCGCCGGCGACCACCTCGGCGTTGAACTCCGCCATGAACTCGTGGATCCGCGGCCCGCACACGAAATACGGCTTGCCGTCGCCGAACCGGGTGCCCGGGATCGGTTGCCCGTCAGGCAGGCTGGTTTCCTTGGAGACCAGGTTGACGACGTCCATCCGGAAGCCGTCCACTCCGCGGTCCAGCCACCAGCGCAGCATCCGGTACAGCTCTTCGCGGACCCGTGGGTTCTCCCAGTTCAGGTCCGGTTGCTGGTGGGTGAAAATGTGCAGGTAGTACTCGTCGGTGGCTGGGTCGTGCTGCCAGGCGCTCTCGGAGAAGAACCCCATCCAGTTGGTCGGCTCGGCACCCGGGGTGCCCGGTTCGTGGCCCTCCCGGGCGGGCCGCCACCAGTACCAGTCGCGTTTGTCGTTGTCTGTGCTGGAACGGGATTCGATGAACCACGGGTGCTCCTCGGAAGTGTGGTTGAGCACCAGGTCGATCATCAGTTTCATCCCGCGCGAGTGCAGGCCCTCGATCAGCAGGTCGACATCGTGCAGCGTGCCGAAGAGCGGCTCCACGCTTTGGTAGTCGCTGATGTCGTAGCCGTTGTCGACCATGGGTGAGGGGTAGAACGGGGACACCCACACCACGTCGACCCCGAGCTCCCGCAGGTAGTCCAGCTTGCCGAGCAGTCCGGGCAGGTCACCGATGCCGTCGCCGTCGCTGTCAGCGAACGAACGCGGGTAGACCTGGTAGACGACCGCGCTGCGCCACCAGCCGGGCCGGGTGTTGTCCAGTACCGGCACGCCGGGGCTGTGCGCCATCGACGGAGACCTCTCTGGTGCGGAAACCGACAAGGCCCGACCCTACCGCCGCCCGCCCCTGTGCTGTCGTCGGTCGACTCGTCGTCGATCTGCCGTGACCCGTGCCGGTCCGGCTCGAAGCAGGCCGTCCGGGACTGCGGATGCCGGCCGGTGACGCCGAGGACGTGGTCTGGGCGCCAACTGCGCCGAGTGGGTTCGCCGGGTTCGCGCTGTGAGGTCATGGTGGGAGACACTGGCTGTTGTCCACCGATCAGCCATTCCGCGGAGAACGATGTCCCAGCACACCCCGGCCCAGCCGCTCTCGGCCGCTGGCACCGAGGACCGACTTCTCGTCCGTCGCAGCCTGCTGCCTGGTGGTGTGCGGGTGGTCAGCGAACACATGCCGGGCCTGCGCTCGGCCACCCTCGGGGTGTGGATAGGCGTCGGCTCCCGAGACGAAGCGGACGGGCACCTGGGCTCCACCCACTTCCTGGAGCACCTGTTGTTCAAGGGCACCGGCACGCGTTCGGCGCTGGACATCGCCACCGCGTTCGACGAGGTCGGCGGCGACGTGAACGCCATCACCTCCAAGGAGTACACCTGCTACTACGCGCGCGTGCTGGACGTGGATGTACCGATGGCCACCGACGTGCTGACCGACATGGTCACCTCAGCCACGCTGGACGAGCAGGAGATGGCCAGCGAACGCGGCGTCATTCTCGAAGAGCTCGCCATGAACGACGACGACCCCTCCGACGTGGTGCACGAGCGGTTCGCCGAGCTCGTCATGGGTGCGCACCCGCTGGGCCGGCCCATCGGTGGTACACCGCAGGCCATCCGTGACGTGCCCCGCGACGCGGTATGGGAGCACTACCGCACCCACTATCGTCCCGACGGGCTGATCATCACCGCCGCCGGGGGCATCGACCACGACCGGTTGTGCGCCGACGTCGTCGCTGCGCTGGCCGCAGCCGGGTGGCCCTGCGCCGGCGACGCGGTACCGCTACCGCCGCGCATTCACGGCGTCGATGTGAACGCGCAGTCCCCGGCCGGGGCGACACAGGGCAGCATCCGCACCGTCAACCGGCCCACCGAACAAGCTCATCTGGTGCTCGGTGGGTTGGGCATCCTGGCCGCCGACAGCCGCCGGTTCACCTTGTCGGTGCTGAGCACGGTCCTCGGTGGGGGGATGAGTTCGCGCCTGTTCCAGGAGGTGCGGGAGAAACGCGGATTGGCTTACTCGGTGTACTCCTTCGCATCGGGGTACGCCGACTCCGGCTACTACGGCATGTATGCAGGCTGCACGCCCTCGGCCGTGGCCGAGGTGGTGGATCTGCTCCAGGATCAACTGGAGTCGCTGGCCGCGGCCCCGGTGAGCGCCGATGAGCTGCGGCGGGCCAAGGGGCAGCTGTGCGGTGGCATGGTGCTCGGTATGGAAGACAGTGGGTCGCGGATGTCGCGGCTGGGCAAGGCCGAGTTGGTGTACGGCGAATTGGTGACGCTGGACGATGCGTTGGCCCGGGTCGGTGCCGTCACCGCCGAAGACGTTCAGCAGCTGGCCGCTGAGCTGGCCGGACGGCCGCGTTCGCTGGCCGTGGTCGGGCCGTTCAGCGAGGACCCGGTACCCCGGTTGCGTACCTGAGACGTCCGGTGATCCGAGGATGCCCGCTGCCGTCCGCCGGAACGCGGCATCAGTGGTACATCGGTCAAGTCGGCTCATCGGGATGTCGATGAAAGAAACGTGCTGACCACCCGGCTGAAACCCCTGATCGACAGGGTCATCACCCATGGCGACATCGGTGCCGCTCAGCCGCATGCTGCCGGTATGCTCTTCGGTTTCGGCGCACTGCTGGTGTCGATCACACTGGTGATACCTGGCCGCGACCGGGTCTGGCTGGCCATTCCCGCCGTCGCCCTGTCGGCGATGGTGTCGTTCGGCTACCTACGCTTCGCAGCTAGAGTCACCCCGTCGGTCCTCTACGTCACGACCTGGTTGTCGCCGCTGCTTATCGGCGTCGTCGTCGCCACCAATACCGTGCCTTCCGGTGCCGACGCTTCGTTGTTCGTGTGGGTGGTCATGTGGTCCGGCTTCTTCTTCGGGTACCTGCACGCGTTCGCGCTGACGGCGTGGGTGGGGTTGGTCTACGCGTTCGTGCCGTCGGTCATGGGGGGCCACAGCGGCATGCACTC
>PDSI01000037.1 GCA_002748415.1 Micrococcales bacterium
GTTCGGCACCGGCCGTGCCGGCATCACCGACATCGCCACCCAAGGCGCCCGGCTGGCGATGAAGTACCAGGAGATCCATACCCCGGACACCGAGATCCACTGGCAGTACTCGCCGGAGTCCTACACCGGCACCGAGTTGGACTACGCCGCCGAGATCTGTGCCGCCGTCACCGAGGTGATCGACCCGAGTGTCGATCGCCCGCTCATCGTCAATCTGCCGGCCACCGTCGAGATGGCCACCCCCAACGTGTACGCGGACTCGATCGAGTGGATGCATCGCAACCTGCACCGCCGGGACGAGCTCGTGCTCAGCCTGCACCCCCACAACGATCGTGGCTGCGCCGTCGCGGCCACCGAACTCGGCCTGCTGGCCGGGGCCGACCGGGTGGAGGGCTGCCTGTTCGGGAACGGTGAACGCACCGGCAACGTGTGCCTGGTCACGCTGGGGCTGAACCTGTACACCCAGGGTGTCGACCCGATGATCGACTTCTCCGACATCGACGCCATCCGGCGCACCGTCGAGTTCAGCAACCAGCTCAAGGTTCCCGAGCGTCACCCCTACGGCGGCGACCTGGTCTACACCGCGTTCTCCGGTTCCCATCAGGACGCCATCAAGAAGGGCTTCGAGCACCTGCGGGTGGATGCCGATGCCGCCGGAGTCCCGGTGCAGGAGTTCGACTGGGCGGTGCCGTACCTGCCTATCGACCCCAAGGACGTCGGGCGGACCTACGAGGCCGTCATCCGGGTCAACTCCCAGTCCGGCAAGGGCGGGGTGGCCTACATGATGAAGAACGAGCACAACATGGATCTGCCCCGGCGGTTGCAGATCGAGTTCAGCCAGATCATCCAGCGGCACACCGACGACGCCGGCGGGGAGATGTCCGCCGACGAATTGTGGGCCGTTTTCGAGGACGAGTACCTGCCCTCGGCCAACGGTGAACGCTGGGGACGCTTCGAGCTGGAATCGGTGGAAACCCGGTACAGCTCGGAAGGCTCCGCCGACATCAGCGCCGACCTGCGGGACCGGGGCGTGACGGCGACCTACCAAGCGGTCGGCAACGGCCCGGTGGACGCCTTTCTCGAGGTGCTGAGCCAGACCGGCATCCAGGCCACTGTTCTCGACTACGTCGAACACGCGATGAGCACCGGCGGCGACGCGCAGGCCGCCGCCTACGTGGAGGCCGAGATCGGCGACCGCATCCTGTGGGGGGTGGGCATCGACACCAACATCACCCTCGCCTCGCTCAAGGCGCTGATCTCCGCCGTCAACCGGGCCTGGCGCGACACACCGGCCCGGCCCGGCGAGGTCAGTCCCTGACCCGTGATCACGGCACAATAGGCGGGTGAGCCTGTTCCGTGACGAAGCGATCGTGCTGCGCACCCACCAGCTGGGCGAGGCCGACCGCATCGTCACCCTGTTCACCCGCCGTCACGGCCGGGTCCGGGCCGTCGCCAAAGGAGTCCGGCGTACGTCCAGCAGGTTCGGTGCCCGGTTGGAGCCGTTCACCCTCATCGACACCCAGCTGTGGCACGGCCGCAACCTGGACACCGTCACCCAGGTGGAGTCCCTGGGTGCCTACGGGCGCCAGATCGGTGCCCACTACCCCACCTACACCGCCGCGACCGTCATGGCCGAGACCGCCGAACGGTTGACCGAGGTGGAGCGGGAACCGGCCACCCAGCTGTTCATCCTGCTCGCCGGTGCGCTGCGGTCGCTGTCCCGGGGCGAACACGAACCCGACCTCACCCTGAACTCCTACCTGGTCCGCGCCCTGGCGGTCAGCGGCTGGGCAGCCAGTTTCGAAGACTGCGCCCGATGCGGGGCCACCGGCCCGCACCGTGGCTTCGCGGTGGCCGCCG
Organism: Micrococcales bacterium; assembly: GCA_002748415.1. Lineage (GTDB taxonomy): Bacteria > Actinomycetota > Actinomycetes > Actinomycetales > CAWJMD01. The sequence continues at coordinate 1,861 of PDSI01000037.1, forward strand.
GAGGGGCCGTCTGCCGGGACTGCCGCCCACCCGGCGCCGCCGCACCCCACCCGGAGGCGATGCCGCTGCTGGCCGCGCTGCTCAGCGGCGACTGGGCCCGGGCCGAGACCTTCGACGATGCGGCCAGACGATCAGCCGGCGGGCTGGTCAACGCCTACGTGCAGTGGCACATCGAACGAGGTGTGCGTTCCCTGCGGCATGTGGTGCGTGAGGAGGCCGCGCCTGACGTGGAGCGGGTTCTGAGGTGATGCCCCGGTCCCGCACATCCCCCTACGCCCCGCCCCGTCCGGGCCGCGGCCGGGGGTACCAGCCAGGCCAGGAGCGCCCGAACGCCCCGTTCGCCCACCCCAGTGGGGTACGGCCCCCGCAACTGCCCGCGGACGCGGTCCCGAAGCACGTGAGCATCGTCATGGACGGCAACGGCCGGTGGGCCAACGAACGCGGGCTGACCCGCACCGACGGGCACCAGGCCGGGGAAGCGACCCTGTTCGAGATCGTCGCGGGGGCGGTCGAGATCGGGGTGAAATACCTGTCGGTGTACGCGTTCTCGACCGAGAACTGGAAACGCTCACCCAAAGAGGTGCGCTTCCTCATGGGCTACAACCGGCAAGTATTGCGGCGCCGCCGCGACCAGATGCACGACTGGGGCGTTCGGATGCGCTGGGTCGGGCGGCGGCCCCGGTTGTGGGGCAGCGTCATCTCCGAACTGGAGGTGGCCGAGGAACTCACCAGGGACAACACGGTGATGACGCTGGGGATGTGCATCAACTACGGCAGCCGAGCCGAGATCGCCGATGCCGCCGCGGAAATCGCCGCGCTGGCGCAGCAGGGCAAACTCGACCCGCGACGGGTCGACGAACGCATCCTGGCCCGGCACCTCGATGAGCCCGACATGCCTGACGTCGACATCTTTCTCCGCCCCGGCGGCGAACAAAGACTGTCCAACTACATGCTGTGGCAGGCCGCCTACGCGGAACTGGTCTTCACCGACAAGTACTGGCCCGACTTCCAGCGCATGGATCTATGGGATGCCGTGCTCACCTACGCGGGACGCGACCGACGCTACGGGACGGCGCAGGACCGGCCGTCACCGGCTGGTTCGCCCTGACGGCGGGCCGGCACGGTCACACCCTTCGGCACGACACTGTGGGCACAGCCCCATCACCTCGACGGTGTGCGAGACGTCGGTGAACCCGAAGCGGGCTGCTTCCGCGGCAGCCCAGTGCTCGATCGAGGCTTCGGCGATCTCCTCGACGCGCCCACAGCCGCGGCACACCAGGTGGTGGTGGTGTTCGCTGGTAGCGCACAACCGGTAGCGGGCCTCGTTGTCCTCGATCCGCAGCACATCGACCGCCCCCGCGTGCACCAGTGCCTGTAAGCCGCGGTACACCGTCGCCAAGCCGATCCGGGCACCGCCGGCCCGCATCCGGGCGTGCAGCTGCTGCGCGG
>PDSI01000233.1 GCA_002748415.1 Micrococcales bacterium
CCTGAGCCAGCTGCGCGTCCGCGAGCACGTCGGCGGCCTCGATCAGGACCGCGGCGGCCACCGGGTTCCACGTCGAGTCGGGTTCGGCCCGGATGCTGGTGACGACGCGGTCCGCCTCCTGCCGGCAACGCGACTCGTCGCCCGCGTGCGCAGCCCCCAGCGCAGCTGCGGCGCGCCAGGCCACATTGTCGGCCAGCACGGCCTTCCTGGCGTCCAACAGGCGCAGTGCTGATGTGTGCCGGCCCGCCAGCCATAGATCAGCCCACACCTGCACGATCCAGCTGCCGACGACGTCGGGCACTCCGTACCGGAACCCGGCCTGCCGCGCGGAGTCGTGGGTACTGGCGCTGGCTCGTTGCCCGACCCTGGCCATGGTGGCGGCGATCACCTCCAGCAGCCACCGCGTCCGAGCCGACCCCCACCGCCTGACCTCCGCATCGACCCGGTCGAACAGGTCCCCGCCGGCGTCTTCTTGCTGCTCGGCCATGGCGGCCAGCAGTAACCGGACCATGACCTGCACTCGGTCCGGCCCGGGTTCCATCCGCTCGGCCAGGTTTTCCAGATCCGCCCGTATCCGGGTGGCGCGCCGGGATCCGGCCGCGAAGGCCAGGCGTTCCAGATGCAACAACGGTGCCGTCCGGTCAGCAGGGGTCTGGGCGCTCTGCGCGATCACCTGACGCGCGATGTCCGATCGATTGCACAGTCTGGCCAGCCGGAGCCGCCAGTACTCGATCTCCCAGCGTCTCGCCGGGTCGACCCGCGCGGGATCGACCTGCCCGAGCATGTCCAGCCGATCGCCCTCTCCCGCAACGTATTCCCCGGACGGCAGGCCGGCGACGACGGTCTCGAGCATCCGGTCGTGGTCGTCGTGTTGTTGCGCTTGTGCGAACGCCTGACCCCGGTAGCGGCGAGCTTGATCCGGCTGGCCGCTGCGACAGGTCGTGGTGGCCAGCCGGATCAGCACGTCGTTACGTTCCAGTCCTTGGACATGGGTCAGCAGCAACTCGAGTACCGCGGTGGCCTCCTCGAACAACAGCTGACGGCGCAGCTCGTAGGCTGCCTTGGTCAACGCGCCGACGATGAAATCCCGGTCCAGCTGCTCCCCGGCTCCGTGAATGTAGCGAAGCACGCCGCGGGCCGGGGCTCGTGGGTGCGTCGCCAGCCGCGAGCACAGCAGCGGCCGGAGCACTCCGATTCGGGTGCCGAAGTGCTCCGCGATCAGCAGATGATCGAACTGCCAGCTGTTTTCGCCGGTCTGGTGGCACAGGTGAAGCTCGTTCGCCGCCGTCAAACGGTCGACGACGTCGGCGTGGTCCAGCATCAGGACTTCCGCGAGCATGTCCGACTCGAAATCGAATCCGATCAACGATGCGACGCCGAGGATCTGCGCCAGTGTGGGGTCGGTGACGAGTTGGTCCAGATGATTACCGATTCCTCCGCTGGGGGTGCCCGCGTAGCTGAGGCTGGCCGGGTCGAGCCCGGGCCTGGCGTCGCGGCTCAGCACGGTGGCCACCAGCGCATTGCCCTGGGACAGCTCGTGGACCCTGCGAGCGAAGCGGTCACAGGCCAGCACGCCCTCGTCCGGGTGTTCGAGGGCGACCAGCTCGGACACGTCGTTGAGCGTCAACGGAGACAGGCTCAGACAGGGATCCATCAACGATTTCACCGTCTCCACCGCCGCCGCAGGCCTGGTTGTGGTGACGATGCCGACCCCGGGCGGGACACCGGTCTGCACCAGGTGCAGCAGCAATGCCAGGGACTGGGTGTCGGCTGCGTGCAGATCCTCCAGGATCAGCACGGCCCCACCGCCGCGGCCCAGCTGCTCGAGGCGCTCGTACACCATGTCCCAGAACCTCATCCGGACCTCGTCGACACTCTCGCTGCGCTGCAGCCGGGCCAGCGCGTCGGCGAGATCCGGCAGGGCGTCCAGCCACGGACCGTGCCCCGGTGTCATCGGCGAGCTGTCCGCCTCCTTGCTGCCCCCCAGCCGAACGTCCAACCGCTCGGACAACCGGTGGGCCAGCTCCCGCACGAGTGCCGTTTTGCCGGCTCCCGCGGGGCCGGTCACCATCATGGCGGCACCGTTTCCTCCCCCGCCCCGCAGGATCGCGTTCTCCAACTGCTCCAGCGGAACCCGGCGGCCGACGAAACGCTCGTTCGCGGGCACGGAAGACGCCCGTCGGTGACCGGCGGTGCGCGGTACCGGAACCGGGTCCCGGTCGAAGTCATGGTTGAGGATGGTCTGCTCGACGGCGCCCAGGGTCCTGCCCCCGTCCAGCCCGTAGGCGTCCCGGAGCTCTCGTCGGCAGCGCGCGATCATCGCCAACGCCTCCGGTTGCCGCCCCAGCCGGTAGGCCGCGGTCGCCGCCGCGGCCGCCAGCTGTTCGTCGAAAGCAGCGTCTCGCAGACGCTGCTGGAGTTCGGCGAGGACGGGCTCGAGCTCGTTGAGCGGTGCTTTCGGAGCCAGGAGACACAAAGCCTGCCGCTGACACCTACGGGCCCGTTCGCGGGCCAGCGAGATCTCCGGGGCGTCCTCGGTCAGGCCACCGAACGGGTCCTGCCAACCCGATCCGGCCAGCAGCATCGCGCGGATGTCGTTCAGCCGTACCGCTTCCTCCAGTTGCCACCAGTCGACCAGGCAGTCCTCGGTCAGCCGGTACGTCGGTCCCTTGGTGATCACCTGAACACCGGCCGCCTCGTACAGCTTCGCGCGCAGCCGGTGCACCCGCATGACCGCCGTCTGTTCCCCGCTGCGCATCACGTGCCCCGAATACAACTGTTCGTACAGCCGGGTGCTGCTGGCCCCGTCGCGTCCGACCGCCGTCAGCAAGGCCAACAGCTGGACCTGTGACTGGCTGATGCGGACCTGCGCAGCGGCCGCGCATGCCACCGGACCGAGCACCCGCACGAGGCAGCGCTCACCGACCGGCGGCGCAACAGCCGGGTCACCCATCTGCATAGCTGCCTCCTGGCGCGGTACCAATCAGCCTATCCACACAAATCGATCAAAGGGATAGTGATGTGACAGGGGCCGCTCAGGCAGGGTCGCCGGCTGGCGACGGATCGATGCGCAGCACGGTCAGGCCTCGGGCCGCCGCTTTCGTGGCGAAGTCCGCGGTCGCACTGTCGGTATCCCATGCCGGAGCAGTGACCAGCGCGACAAGCTCCTCGGTGGCACCTGCCGGTGCGGGGCTTCCAGGGGTGGTGCCAGGGTGAGGCTCCGCCTGGTCGCCGCAGGCCATTTCCCGCGCCGCGTGGTCCAGGATCACGTCGTTGCCGGCCAGGTACCACGCCGGGTCTTGCGACAGATCGATCACGGTGACCAGCGGCGCGCAAACGAGCCGGTCGAACCGTTCCACCCAGGCCTGCCCTTGGTCGGCGACGGATCGCGCTCTGAAGTCCGACACCGGCAGCGGAAGCACCACCCGGTAGCTCAGTCCCAGCCGGGAACACTGGTCGAGGAGCAGCAGGTCCGCCCCGGCGGCGGCCGCGCTGACCACACCGGCCGGCTGTAATTCGCTCAGCAGCGCCCGCATCCGCTGCTCGACCACCGCTACCTGCTGGCGGGGGAAGCGTGCCCGGGCCCGGTCGTGCGCATCGACCCGGTTGCCCGCGTGCACGAGCCACATGTGTTCACCTTCCGCCGCTACCTCGGCGTGCCCGCGTGACAGCACGGCAAGCACCCGGCCGCGA
>PDSI01000121.1 GCA_002748415.1 Micrococcales bacterium
CCACAGGAAAGGATTTTCAGCTACTGGGACTACCGCGCCGGTATGTTCCACCGGGACCTGGGCATGCGGATCGACCTGGTCCTGGCGACATCCGGCGTTGCCCAGCGCGTCCGGGCCGCGTGGGTAGACCGGAAGGCCCGCAAGGGCAGTAAACCGAGCGACCACGCCCCGGTGATCGTCGACGTGGACGAGGCCCCAGACGGCAACGCCGGCCCGGTCGTGCCGCCACCCTCACGCATCGGCACGACGAAACGACTGCCCCAGGCCTGACTGGGAAGCAGGCTGGACGACTGCACTTGACGCCCGCCAGCTGCTGTGACATTGTATTAAGCACTTAGTACAGTAATACTGTCTACTCACGGAAGCTGACCCATGTCACCCCCTGCAGGTAGCCGGGACGGAATCGAGTTCGACACGTCCCGGCCGATCTGGCTCCAACTCGTGTCCGAGTTCCAGCGCCGCATCGTCGTCGGCGAGTGGCCGGTGGGCGAGCGCATCGGTGGGGTGCGCGAGCTGGCCGCTGAATTGAGCGTCAACCCCAATACCGTGCAGCGGGCGCTGGCCGAGCTGGAGCGGGACGGACTGTGCCGCTCCGAGCGCACCGCCGGCCGGTTCGTCACCGATGATCCGCAGCGAGTCGCGTCGCTGCGGCACCGGTTGGCTACCGATGCGGTCGACGCATTCGTGGAAACGGCACGCGGCTATTTCCTCACCCTCGACGAGGCCACATCTCTCATCCAGGAAAGGTGGACCACCAATGGCAGTCACAACCTCGCCGTCGGCGCCGGTGAACGGTGATCCTATGACCGGCACCGAGCCTCTCGCCCAGACGACCGGCCTCACCGTCCACTACGGATCGACCCGTGCCTTGAACGACTTCTCCTTCGCTCTTCCACCCGGTCGAATCGTCGGGCTTCTGGGCGAAAACGGTTGTGGCAAAACAACACTGCTCAAAGTGCTGGGTGGGGTGTGGGCGGACTATCAGGGCGATGTCCGCATCCTCGGGCACCGGCCAGGGCCGCTGTCCAAAGGCCTGGTCTCGTTCCTGCCCGACACCAGCTTCCTGCCGGACGGGGCTACCGCACGCTCGTGCCTGCGGCTGTACCGCGACTTCTTCGCCGACTTCGATGAATCCAAGGCGCTGGATCAATTGGGCTTCTTCGGGCTGGACCCGGACATGCGGTTGCGGCAGATGAGCAAGGGCATGCGCGAGAAGGCGCAGATCGCGCTGGCCATGTCCCGCAATGCCCGGGTATTCCTGCTGGACGAGCCCATCTCCGGGGTCGATCCCGCCGCCAGGGAGATCATCCTCGACGGTATTGTGCGCAACCTTGAGCCCGACGCAACCGTCCTCATCTGCACGCACCTCGTTCACGACCTCGAGCCAATCCTGGACTCGGTCGTCTTCATGCGGTCCGGCCGGAATCTGCTCAGCGGAGCAGTCGACGACCTGCGGGCTCAGCACAACCTCAGCATCGATCACTTGTTCCGGGAGGTCTACCGATGCTCAGCGTCCTGATCAAGCACGAATACCTGCGCACCAGAGGTTACCTGGGGGCATCGTTTGTCATCCTGGCGATCGTGACCCTGGCGGCGGCGGTGGCCGAGGCACTGACCATCCCATACCTGGCAACGCTGCTCCGGATACTGGCAATCATCGCGCTGGCGGGCTTCCTGCCCGTTGTGTGGCTGCTGCTGACGGTGGACTTCTGGCGAACGTCGTTCTCCCGCAACGGCTATTTGACGCAGACTTTTCCCATCGCCGGCGGCAGGATCTTCACCGGCAAGTTCGCGTGGGCGACTCTGGTGACGTT
>PDSI01000122.1 GCA_002748415.1 Micrococcales bacterium
CCTCAATCGGTGCCCAGCCCCGCTTCCACCGAATGGGCGCGGCAGCACCTTTCGTGCTGTGGATCCTCAGCTACATCTGCATTCAGCTGCTGAACGCCGTGGGTCTGCTCGTGGTCCCGGTAGGCCTGGTGTTCGGATACGACTCGGTGAAATTGGCCCCGCTGGTGCGCTCAGGCTTGGAACTGACTGGTCCTGACCCTGCGGTGTACGGCGCGCAGGTGGGGGACAGCTGGATGCCCATCGGATTCGTGCCGGTTTCGGTTGCCGTGTTGGCCATCATGCTGTGGCTGAGTGCACGTTCCTGGCAACGGGGAATCTCGCTCCCCTGATCCCCCGTCGGGGTCCAGTGACCGATCGCCGCTGGATGGCGCGGCGGACACCGCTGTGCGCCACGAACGCCGGCCCCGCGCCCTTCAATTGGCTTGCAGGCATCGTGACACGAAACAATGATGCGGTGTCCATGAAGACCCGGGTGACCGCGTTCCGAAACGACGGCCTGGTATTCCCCGTCGTGGACTGCGGCCCGCTGGACGGCCCCGTGGTGATGCTCCTGCACGGATTCCCGCAGAACGCGCACTGCTGGGACGGTGTGTCCCCGGCGTTGAACGAGGCCGGGTACCGTACCTTGGCGCCGGATCTGCGTGGTTACGCGGACACCAACTCCCCTCAGTCCGTCGACGAGTACCGGCTCGACGTCATGGTCGGTGACGTGCTGGCTGCCGCCGAAACCGTCGGTGCACAACGATTGCACCTCGTCGGTCACGACTGGGGAGGTACGCTCGCCTGGGTCACGGCCGGGGCTCACCCCAGCACCGTGCTGACCGTGACCGCCATCTCCACTCCGCACCCGCAGGCGATGGCAGTGGCGATCAGGCAGGGACCGCAAGCCAGGAAGTCCTGGTACGTGCGCGCCTTCGCCCTGCCCGTACTGCCGCAACGGGTGCTGCCCTGGTTGTCCGGGAGGCTGGCCCGGGAGATCGGCCCGCGGGCTGAGCGCTATGTCCAGGGCCTGTCCGTAGCTCAATGGAGCAGCCGGTTGAACTGGTACCGGGCGAACCCGGCCGCCGGTCTCGAGGGACCGCTACAGCGATGCAACGTCAACGCCACCTATGTCTGGGGCCGGCATGACCCGTACCTGGGCGAACTCGCCGCCCACTTGACCGCGCAGTACGTCAGTGGGGACTACGAGTTCGTACCGGTGGACGCTGGACACTGGTTGCCGGAGCAGCACCCGCAGGAGTGCGCACAGGCCATCCTGCGGCGGCTGGCAACCGGCCTGTAGCTCCGCCGGCAGTCGGCGGCCCGTCGGCAGGCTGCCCCGGCGAATCGTGAAGCTGCTCACACATCGGCACCCCCGCGTGCGTGCCGCGACCGACGTGCGACGCAGTCGGCCGACTCCACAACCATTCCGTGACAGAATGTCCAGACATGGCAACTCAGCTGTCTCCGGGCTCCCATACCCAGTCGAGCGCGATGGGCACCTTCGACCGTTTCTTCCGGATCAGTGATCGTGGCTCGTCGGTACTCACCGAGATCCGCGGTGGTCTGGCCACCTTCTTCACCATGGCCTACATCGTCGTGCTGAACCCGATCATCATCGGCACCCAGACCGACTCCACCGGCCGGTTCCTCGGCGGCGGCACCGAACCGAATCTGCCGATGGTCGCCGCGGCAACGGCCCTGATCGCAGGCGTCATGAGCATCCTCATGGGCGTGATCGCCAATTATCCGCTAGCCATGGCCACCGGGCTCGGGCTCAACGCGTTCGTGGCCTTCGGCATCGCCAAGCTGCCCGGCATGACCTGGGCCGACGCGATGGGGCTGGTCGTCCTCGAAGGCATCATCGTGTTGCTTCTCGTGCTCACCGGATTCCGCCGATCGGTTTTCAAAGCCGTTCCGGCCCAGATGAAGACCGCGATCAGCGTCGGCATCGGCCTGTTCATCGCACTGATCGGCCTGGTCGATGCCGGTTTCGTACGCAAATCCACCGGCGGGGTCGCGCTGGAGATGGGCATCGGTGGCTTCTTGGCCGGCTGGCCGGTCCTGGTGTTCGTCGCCGGCCTGTTCGCCATGATCGCGTTGTACCTGTGGCGGGTCCCCGGTGCGATCCTCATCGGCATCATCGGCGCGACCACACTGGCCGTTGTCATCGAGTCGGCCGCCCAGATCGGGCCGCAGGTGGTCGGCGGTGAGCTGGCCAACCCCCGTGGCTGGGGCCTGAACGTGCCGGCGTTCCCGGACGCGCTGGTGTCCACCCCGGACTTCGGTCTGCTGGGACAGTTCAGCCTGCTGGGATCCGTCGGGAGCATCGGTGTGGTGTCCGTGTGCCTGCTGGTGTTCACCCTGATGCTGGCCGACTTCTTCGACACCATGGGGACCATGGTCGCCATCGGCGCTGAGGCCGGCCTACTGGACGAGGAGTCCAACCCACCCAATACCCAGCGCATCCTCATCGTCGATTCCGTCGGTGCCATCGCCGGCGGGGCGGGTGCGGTGTCCTCCAACACCTCCTACATCGAGTCGGCCACCGGCGTCGGGGAAGGCGCCCGGACCGGCCTGGCCGCCGTGGTGACCGGGGTGATGTTCCTGTTGGCGACCCTGTTCTCGCCGTTGGTCGAGGTGGTCCCGCACGAGGCGGCCGCACCTGCCCTGGTGCTGGTCGGCTTCCTCATGATGCAGCAGGTGGCAGGCATCGATTGGCACGACCTGGAGATCGCGATACCCGCGTTCCTGACCATGATCCTGATGCCGTTCACCTACTCGATCGCCGCCGGCATCGGAGCCGGGTTCGTCAGCTACGCGTTCCTCAAGGTGGTGCGCGGCAAAGCGGGTCAGGTTCACCCGCTGATGTGGGTTGTTGCCGGCCTGTTCGTGTTGTATTTCGCCATCGACCCGTTCCGCCAGCTCGTCGGAGCCTGAGTGGCGCCCGGTCACCCGACCGGACGCCTTTCGCACATCGGCGTCAAGTGCCCGAATCGGGCATACGATAACTCTGCGTAACCCAACTCCGATCATCGGGAGTCGCACCATGGCATCGATCCGCCCCCGGCGACCCGTTACGCCGCAGCCCACACCGGTGGTGGACGAGTCGTCGGTGCGGCACGTCCTAGCCGACGGGGACGACGTCTTGCTCGCCACCGAAGACATCGCCGAAGCGATGGTGGTGCTTGACGTCGCAGTGGCCCAGGCGCAACTCGCGGCGGCCAGCGCCGATGCGGCCACCAGCAGAGTGGCCGATCAAACCGGCAGTGTCGAGTCCTCGGCGGAGGGCTTGTCGGCGGCGATGGCCGAGGTAGCGCAGTCGGCGACGTCGGCCACCCAGGCTGCTGGCGAGGCCACCGCGGCAACCAGTCAGGTACTGCAGAGCGCGGAACGGTTGAATGCGTCGACCGCCCAGATCGACGGGGTGGTCAAGACGGTGACCAGTATCGCGGCCCAGACCCGGCTACTGGCCCTGAACGCCACCATCGAGGCGGCCCGTGCCGGTGAAGCCGGCAAAGGCTTCGCGGTGGTTGCCGATGAGGTCAAGAGCCTGGCCGACGAGACCAACCAGGCCACGGAGGAGATCACCGGCAAGCTCGGCCACCTGGCCAGAGACAGCGCCGAGGTCAGGCAGTCGGTCGAACGCATCGATGCGGTGCTGCGCAAAGTGGAAGAGCTGCAACGCTCGATCGCCGCGGCCGTGGAGTTCCAGACCGACCTGATGAACCAGATAGCCGCCTCGGCCGGCTCGGCTGCCGCCGCAACCGGGGACCTGCGAGCAGCGGCGGAGCAGTCCGCGGCAGCGACGGCTGCCACCAGCGACGTGGTGCAACGGGCTCGACGCACGGTGCAGACGTTGCGCGTGGCCAGCGCCAAACAACGTTCGGGCCTACTCGACCTGACCCCTGGCCTTCAGGTGCATCCGTTGCGGGCGGCCGTGGCCGCGCACGCACGCTGGAAGGAACACCTGCAGAACGCGATCGAGACCGGCCAGCCGCCGAAGGGCATCGACGTTGCCACGGTGCACCGCGACAGCTCCTGCGCCTTCGGACAGTGGCTGCATTCCGGTGACGCGGCCGCAATCGACCGCACCCGCAGCAACCTGGTCATCAGCCTGCACGCAGACTTCCACCGCCAGGCGGCCGGGATCCTGAAGGCTGCGCTGGCCGGGCAGCGCGAGCAGGCCATGCATCTGATGACCGGCGACGGTGGGTACGCCG
>PDSI01000036.1 GCA_002748415.1 Micrococcales bacterium
GTCAGTGCCGGCGCCGCGCGGGTCCGCTCGACGGTTATCGGTACACCCGGGACCGGTGCTCGATGTCGAGCGCGAGGATGACCATGCGGTCGTCGTGGATGTCAACGATCACGGGCCAATCCCCGATCCGGTAGCGCCACAACCCGGTCAGCGGACCCGTCAAGCCCTTCCCGCGTGCCCGAGCGGCCTCGGCCTGCTCGACGTCGGCCAGGTCATTGGCGACCCGCTTGGCCATCGGCCGGTCCTGGCGCGCCATGGCGCGCCACTGCTTCGCCGCCGCAGGGTGCAGCTCAAGCGTCCAAGCCAAGGTCGGCCACCACCTCGGCCAGAGTCTCGGACTTCACCGACCCTGATCGGACTTCACCGGCCCGCTGGGCGATGTCGTACTCCCACTCAACCTGAGGCAAGCCTCGCTCGATCGCCTCGCGCAGGTAGAACGACCGGGACCGGTGGGTCCGGGCCGCCAGGGCGTCAAGTCGCTGCTGAGTCTCCTCGGGGATGCGCACGCTCGTGGACATCGTTCCCCCCTGAATACAATGTATTCGAATAACTACAGTGTATTCACCCGGTCAAGGACGTGGACCTCGGTCGCGGCCCCGCGTGCTCGCGCGATGAGGCTGGCCACCGTGTCGGCTGGTCGCAGCCCTTGACCCACTCGACGATCCTCTGCTCGACAGTCGGTGTTCCTAGCCGTCGTGGTCCTAACCGTCCTGGGCGTAGCCCTGCGGCGGAACTCCGAAGCCCGCGTTGTCCTGGGCGCGCCGGTCCGCCCGGCGACGATCCGGGCGCTCCTCGTTCTCGTTCGGGTCGGCCACGTACTCGGCGTCCAAAAGGTCGGTGGAGTTGCCCGCTGGCTGGACCGGCTGCCCACCGGTCGGCGTGCGGGTGCGGCAGAACGGGCACAGCTTCCACGTCGGGTCCAGGCGTCGCCCGCACCCGGAACAGTCACCGACATGCAGCACGAACTCGCAGAACGGGCAGACCAGGAAGTCCACCCCGACCTTCTCCGAACACTGCGGGCACTGCTTGCCGCCCTCGGCGTCGGCCTGCGTCACCCGCAGCGCCTCCTCGAACGTGGTGTCGCCGCGCATGGCCTTGGTCAGCGCCGACTGGCGCAGCGTCTGCATGCCGGCGCTTTTCGCCTGCGCCGAGATCGCCGTCTCCGACGGGTCCTTCATCAGGATCTCGCGCAGTGGACGGTCGACCTCCAGCACCTCGTACACCGCGGTGCGGCCCCGGTAGCCGGTGCCGCCGCACTCGTCGCAACCACGGCCTTTCAGTGGCGTCGCATCGAGAATGTCCTCGATGGTCAACCCCAGCCGGTCCAGGATGCGTTCGTCGGGAATGTAACCCTCGGCGCAGTTCTCGCACGGCGTGCGCACCAGCCGCTGCGCGATCGCGCACGTCAGCGACGAGGCCACCAGGAACGGTTCGGCACCCATGTCCACCAGCCGGGTCAGCGCCGCCACCGCCGAATTCGTGTGCAGCGTGGTCAACACCAGGTGCCCGGTGATCGAGGCTTTCAACGCCAGCTCCGCGGTTTCCTTGTCGCGGACCTCACCGACCAGCACGATGTCCGGGTCCTGGCGCAGGACCGAACGCAGGCCCCGCTCGAACGTCATCCCCGCCTTGACGTTCACCTGCACCTGGGTGATGCCGGGCAACTGCACCTCGACCGGGTCTTCCAGGGTGATGATGTTCTTCTCCGGGTCGGAGATCTCGTGAATCCCCGCGTACAACGTGTTCGTCTTACCGGACCCGGTCGGCCCGGTGATCAGCACAAGCCCCTGCGGTACACCGAGACTGCGCCGGAACACCTCCAGCTGGGCCGGCTCGAAACCCAGTGACTCCAGCGACGGCACGTCATCGCCACGGGTCAGCAGCCGGATGACCACTTTCTCTCCGTGCAGCGCCGGCAGCGTCGAGACACGGCAGTCGATGGCCGACCCGCCGACGATGATCCGGGACCGGCCGTCCTGCGGGATCCGCCGCTCCGCGATATCCAGCCCGGACACGATCTTGATCCGCGAAATCACCGCTCCGGCAGCACGTTTTGGCGCCTTCATGACGTCGCGCAGAATACCGTCGACCCGGTACCGCACCCGGAGCACGTCCCGCTGGGTCTCCACGTGAATATCCGAACAGCGCAACCGCACCGCGTCGGCCAGAATCCGGTTGACCAGCTTGACGATGGGCGCGTCGTCCTCGCTGGCAGCGCCGACGAGGTTCTCGTTGGAGTCGTCCTCCTCGCCCATGTCCTTGACCATGGACTCCACACCGGCGGTGTCCGCGCCCAGCGAGAACGCTCGCGCCATGTGGTCTTTGATCTGGCTGGCGGTGGAGACGCAGACGATCAGGTCGGTGGCCCCGGTGTGCAGTTTGACGTCGTCCAGAGCCAGCACGTTGGTCGGGTCGGCGCTGGTGACCACGACGGTCGAGCCCTCACGGTCGATCATCAACAGCGAATGGCGTTCGGAGACCTTCTGCGGCAGCGCGCGGATCATCTCCGGGTCCGGCGGGCGCTGGGACAGGTCGATCATGGCCAGGTTCAACTGGGAAGCCAGCGCCTCGGCGATGTCGCGTTCGGAGCAGAAGTTCAGCTCGACCAGCAGCTCGCCCAGCTTGCGGCGCGGCCCAGCGATCGTCTTTTGATGCGCCAGGACGGCCTCGACGTCCTCGTTGGTCAGCACGCCCTCGTCGACCAGGACGTCGCCGAGCCGTTTGCGCGGCATCGCCTGGGCAGCGGCATCCGGGGTCGTCATGGGTGGGTCATCGGCATCGCCGCCGATCAACTACAGTTCAGCGGCGCTGCACGGGGCCCCGGCTACCCCGACCGAGTGGTCCGGTAACGACCGGTAACGACCGGTAAGGCCGCATTCCTCACGATTGGTCCGTCTTGCGGTGCCGGGCGGACGGTGTATCGCCGCCGGCTTGCTCGTGGTCGCCGGCCTCGGTGAGGTCCTCCAACAACGACCGCAACTCCGAGCGCAGGAAGTCCCGGGTGGCCACCTCCCGCATCGCCAGCCGCAGGGCGGCGACCTCCCTGGCCAGGTATTCGGTGTCGGCCAGGTTGCGTTCGGCCCGCTGCCGGTCCTGTTCCAGGCTCACCCGGTCGCGGTCGTCCTGCCGGTTCTGCGCCAGCAGGATCAGTGGCGCGGCGTAGGAGGCCTGCAACGACAGGATCAGCGTCAGCAGCGTGTAGTTGAGCGCCCGCGGGTCGAACTGGGCCGACTGCGGCATGAGCGTGTTCCACGCCAGCCACGACGCGACGAAGACCGACATGTACACCAGGAACTGCGGCGTGCCCATGAACCGGGCGAACCGCTCCGACCAGACGCCGAACGCTTCGCGGTTGACGTGCTTGCGTAGCCGCCGGCGGCGCCCGCCCGGCGGGCCCTCAGCGATGGAATCCCGGCCGTCTGCCATCAGGGCATCTCCGCGGTGCGGGCGTCGTGCTCGGCATCGTCGATGGTGCGCCAGTCCTCCGGCAGCAGGTGGTCCAGCACGTCATCGGCCGTCACCGCGCCGATGAGACGCCCCTCGGTGTCGGTGACCGGCAGCGAGATCAGGTTGTACGTGGCCAGCCGGCGGGTGACCGTCTGCAGGCTGGCCTCGCCGCCCAGCGCGGCGATGTCGGTGTCGATGAAATTGCCGACGGGCTCGTGCGGTGGCTCCCGCAGCAGCCGCTGTGTGTGAACCAGGCCCAGGTACCTGCCGGTCGGGGTCTCCAACGGGGGCCGGCAGACGAACACGGCCGCCGCCAGGAACGGGGACAGTTCCTGTTGGCGCACGATGGCCAGCGCTTCGGCGATAGTGGCCTCCGGCGGCAGCACGATGGGGTCGGAGGTCATCATGCCGCCCGCGGTGCGCTCCTCGTAGGTCAGCAGCCGGCGCAGGTCCTCGGCCTCCTCCGGTTCCATCGCCTCCAGGAAGTGTTCCTGTTGATCGGTGCTCAACTCCCCGAGCAGGTCGGCCGCGTCGTCCGGCTCCATCTCCTCCAACACATCGGCGGCCCGGTCCCGGTCCAGCCCGCGCAGGATCAGCACCTTGTCCTCGTCGGGCAGTTCCTCCAGCACATCGGCCAGCCGCGCGTCGTCCAGTTCACCGGCCAGCGCCAGCCGTCGGTTCGGCGGCATCGAGTGCAGCATCTCGGCGATATCGGCCGGTTTCATGTCTTCCAGTTGCGCGGCCAGCATGACCGCCGGTTGCGACTCGTCGACGGTGAACAGCCCGGTCACGTCCCGGTAGTCGACGACGACCACCTCACCGCGGCGGCGGCGCAACCGGTCCGAGAACCCCCGGTGGTTGGCCCCGCGGCGCACCGACACCCGGGCGACCTCCCACTCCTTGCTGCGTTGCTGGACCAGGCCGAGGTCCTCCACGATGCCCGTTCCGGAGCCGTCGAGGAGAGTCACGGTGCGGTCCAGTACCTCGGCCAGGGCCAGGCTCTCGGTGCTGCGTTGCTGGAACCGGCGCATGTTGAGCACCCCGGTCATGATGACCTGGCCGGCCTCCACCGAGGTCACCCGCGACAGCTGCAGGAACACCTGCCGACGGCCGGGGACCTCGACCACCAGCCCGACGGCGCGCGGGCGGATTCTGGCCGTGGCGATCAACAGGACCACGTCGCGGACCTTGCCGACTCGGTCGCCCTGCGGATCGAAGACGCCAGCTCCGGCCAGGGTGGAGACGAAGACACGGGCAGAAGCGCTCACAATCCGACAGGGTAGTCGCCGCGGCGGCGATCGGCTGCCACG
>PDSI01000040.1 GCA_002748415.1 Micrococcales bacterium
CATGTGCCGGGCTGGCCGGCGTCTACGCGGGCGTGCCTGCTCTGCTCGGGACTTGAGTTTGTGACAGTCCGCAGACCAGGGAATCGGGCCTCTCAGCGTGGGTGGATGGTGCCGGGCGAGGGCGGGCCACGCGGGCCACCCATTTCGGGCGCGGGCGGAGACGTCGAACCGGTCGTTCTGGACCCTGTGGCGCTGTTGGGGTACGTCGGGTAGCGGCGCGCCGGCGCCATACGTCGCCTAACGGCGCCATAGGGGTCGATCTGGGCGGTGTGGGTGGAACGCCGACGGGGGTGATACCGGTCGTCGGGGCATCCGGGCGGGCTATTCGGGCGTTACGAGAGGCGATACCCAGCGGCTGCGCTCCACCAGGAACATCTGGGAGTCCATCGACAGTCCGGACAACGAGGGAGAAGGGGCGCGACCCACGCCCGGCAGGAATCCCGGTCGCCCGTCATGGCGGCGCTGGCGTTCGCTGAGCGCGACCCACGCCCGGCAGGAATCCCGTGCCAGCCCACCAGCGTGACAGCTGGGCGTCAGTGCGGGTGGCTACGCCTCATCCGGTCGCGCCCGGCGGGTCGGTGGCGGCATCGGCAGCGGCACCGGAGGAGTTGCCGGCCGGCTGAAAGTGCGCTCGTCGCAGGCTGCGCCGCAAGGTGGTCAACACCGGCCGCCCGGCCAGCAGGCACAGGACAGCGGTCAGCACCCCACGGGGGAAATCCCAGGCCAGCGACGTGGCCAGGTAGAAGGCGCCGTACCGGGCCAGGTTGGCGGCCGGACCGGCCTGTGGGTCATAGCCGATGGCGGTGTCCGGGTCGGTGGCCAGCGGCCAGAACCACAGGTTCATCACCATCCCGTAGCCGAACCCGGCCACCAGGCCGTAGCCGGCCAACATCCACACCTCGGCCCGGCCGCGCAGTGCCGGCAGCAGGCCGGCGCCCATGCCGACCCAGCCGGCGCAGAACATCTGGAACGGCAGCCACGGGCCGATACCGCCGGTGATGACCGCACCGGCCAGCATCGCCGTGCTGCCCAGCAGGAATCCGCCCGCCAGCCCCAGTACCCGCCCCGCCAGCACCAGCAGGAAGAACATCGGTTCCAGCCCGATCATGCCCGCGCTGAACACCCGCATCGCACCGGTGGCTCCGCTTAGCACACCCAGCACGGCAACGGCTTTCGCGTCCAAACGACCGCCGCCGAGTTCGGCGGAAACCACCGCCGCCAGTACCGCGAGCAGCCCGGCGAACACCCACGGCGCATCCTGGGAGTGCGACGAGCCATGAGCGGCGTCGGCCTCGATCAGGAACGGCCACCCGAACGCGGCCACTCCCACCAGCGACACGGCCGCCAACGCGAACCAGCCGCGAGCCGAGGCCCACGACCGCGCTGAGGACGCGGGCAACGAGGACGGCGCCGGTGTCGGGATCGGGTGGCCGGATCGTCTCATGGGTCCGGCTCCAGCGCCGCGCTCAACTGCTCGACGGTCAGGATGGGCAGCGGACGCAGCACCTTGGCTACCTGGGGTGCGAACGCCGGGGAGGTGGCCAGCGCCCTGGTCGCCTCGGTGTCCAGCACGACTTCGCCGTCGGCCAGTTGGACCACCCGGTTCGCGCACTGGGCGGCGAACTCGACATCGTGGGTGGCCACCAACACACACCGCCCGTCGGTGGCCAACCGGGCAAGCCAGGCCACCAATCGGTTCTTGGCCAGGTAGTCCAGGCCACGCGTCGGCTCGTCCACGGCGACGACCGGCGGGTCCGGGGCCAGCAGCACCGCCAACGCCAGCGCCAGCCGTTGCCCTTCGGACAGGTCCCTGGGGTGGGTATCCGGGTCGGCGGCCTCGGTGCCGGCCCCGGCCAGGTCCGACCAGCGGGCCAGCGTGGTGCCCGGCGGCAGCCCCGCGTCGCGGTCGGCCGTGGATGCCTCGTGCCTAGCGCTGGCCCCGTACAGCACCAGGTTCGGTTCTTGGGGCAACAGCGCGATGCGGCGGACCAGCTGCGCGGCAGGCAGTCCGGCCGGGTTCTGTCCGCCGACCCGAACCCGCCCGGCCGCAGGGCGATACAACCCGGCCAAGGCGCCCAGCAGCGTCGACTTGCCGGACCCGTTGCGGCCCATGATCGCCACCACTTGCCCCGGTGCGGCCTCCAGGTTCACGCCGGTCAGGGCCCGGTGCTGGCCGCGGTACACGCTCACGCCCTGGAGCCGGATGGCAGGTGCTGCACGACCAGCCGGGCCTGCGGGCCAGGTATTTCGCTCCAGGGCTGCATCAGAATCTCTGTTCACCAGCTTTTCTCGCGTCGCATTCGTCGCTCGGCGCGCGTCCCTGATGGTCAGCGGCAGTGGGTCCAGCTGCAGTAGCCGCCCCAGCTGCACCAACGGCGGAGCGAGCACCGCGTCGCGTATCGCGTCCGGAACCGAGCCGCCCGACACCCGGCCTTGTTCGACCGTGATCAGGGTGTCGGCGAAGGCGATCACCCGTTCCAGCCGGTGCTCGCTGCACAGTACGGTCAACCCGAGGTCGTGCACCACCCGGGTGATGCTGGCCAGAACCTCCTCGGCTGCAACTGGGTCCAACGCCGAGGTCGGCTCGTCCAGTACCAGCACCCGCGGCCCAGGGGCCAACACCGCGGCGATGGCCACCCGCTGCTGTTGCCCACCGGACAACGTCGCCAGGTCACGCGCCCGCAGGCTGGCGATGCCCAACAGGTCCAGGGTTTCCTCGACCCGGCGGCGCATCACATCGGCCGGGACCCCGGTGGATTCCATTCCGTAGGCGATCTCGTCCTCCACCGTGCCGGTGACGAACCCGGCAGCCGGATCCTGGCCCACCAGGGCCACCACGTCGGACAAGTCCCGGGGCCGGAACCGTGCGGTGTCGCGGCCGTCGACCAGCACTCGTCCGGTCAGCGTTCCACCGGTGAAGTGCGGCACCAGGCCGTTCACGCATCCCAATAGGGTGGACTTGCCTGCCCCGGTCACACCGGTGACCAGGTTCAAGGTTCCCTCCTCGACGTGCAGGTTCACCCCGGCCAGCACCTGGTGTTCGCCGAAACTTACACTGACGTCGTCGAAGTCGATCACGTGGCACTCGATTCCGCCGGGCCCGTCGCAGCCGGCTCGCCGGGTGGCACAGGCGAAGAAACCTGCACCGGCAATGGGGGAGTGGGGGTGAACGCGGCAGCCGCCACGGCGACGGCAATCGCGATCAGCACGGTCCCTTGGGGCTGCGGCCAACTGGCCGGGGAGGTCAGGACCGATGCCTCGCCGGCAGCGGCACCGGTGACACCGAACAGGGCTGTGAGGCAACCGGCACCGCATAGCACCCATTCCGGCGCAGCCCACGGGTCGGGACGGTACCGGGTTCGTGGTGACCGATCCCCGACCACCAAACCTGCGGCAACCGCCAGCACCCCACAACCCACCAACATCAGTGCGACCCAGCGGGCCACCCCGATCCCCAGCAGCCCGTAGCTGCCGGCCACCATCGTCACCAGCCCGGTGAACGTCAACGTGGTCCTGCCTCGTTGCCGGTCCCGCCCGGCCGCACTGACCCGGCCGAAACCGCGGGACTCCATCGACGCGGCGAGTTGCCAGCAGCGGTCCATCGCCGCGGCCAGCACCGGGGCCAGCAACGCGGATACCTCACGCACGCCCCACCCGTCGTGTCCCCGCAACCGGCGTGCGGCCCGGATCTGCCGGGCGTAACCGGCCAACTGGGGGGCGAAACTGACGGCGACCACCACCGCCGTGCCCACCTCGTACAGGCTGGCCGGGACGTACTTGAGCAGCCGGTGCGGCGGGGCCAGGTCATTGGCCGCGCCGACGCAGGCCAGGATCGCCATCAGCTGCAGGCCGAAGTACACCGCCCGCAGCACCGCCTCCACCGTGATCTGCCCACCCACACCCACTGCGGTCAGCGGCCCCCCGAACTCCAGCCGGGGCAGCGTACCCAGCACCGTTACCCCGGAGCCGCCACCGACGAACACGCCCGCCAGCAACCTGATCACCAGCCCCACGGCACCCACGAACAGGAACACCGGCAGCACCGACCGGGCCTCGACCGGGCGGCGCACCCATGAGACGAGCACCGCCAGACAGATCACCGGCGCGGTGATCCACGGGTTGACGGTGCGGGTCACCAGGGCCACCAGCCCGAACGCCCACACCCACCACGCCACCGGGTGCACGAGCCTGGGCAACCTCATGACGGCCGCTCAGATCGCTGTCCCGTCAACACTGCTGCGCCGCTATCGCTGCCGGTTGATCCGGTCCGGCTGGGTGCGGTCACTGATAGGGCCCGGGCTCACGGTAATGCGGCTCATCGAGCCCCAGGGTCGTGGCCGGCCGGTCCCGGTTGTTGCGGCCCGGGCTCACCGGTCCCGTCAGGTGCGGCCTGACGACGCGCGTCCTCGATCAGCTGCGCCTGGCGTCGCCGCCCGGCGACCAACGCGACGATCGCAGCCACCGCACCGAGTCCGGCCAGCCCCGCGACCCAACCGGGCACGCCTGACCCGGTATCGGTCTCCTCGGCACTCTCAGCTGCTTCACCCTCAGCCGCATCCCCGCCGGCTGCGTCGGCGTCATCGGAGGTGACCTCGATGTCGACCGGTTCGTCCGCGGCCGTTGCCTGCTGCGGAACATCCGCCGCAGGAACCGGTTTCGCATCGCAACCGGTCTTGGGGTAACCGTCGATAGCGCACACCAGGCCGTTGTCGCCCTCGCTGACCTGCTCCGCGGCGGCGAGGAGCTGGGCCCCGTTGGCCGACTCGTCCGCCACCACGCACTCGGCGACCGGCTCAGGCACATCGGCCTGGTTCGCACCGTCGCTCGCGTCGACCGCCCGGCCGTAGTCGATCACCACGCCGACCCGTTTCTCCCCGTCCGAGGCCGGGGTGTCCGCGCAGATCTCCTCGAAACTCAGCACGTCTCTAGGGGTGCGGGGAGCGTCACCGGCGCCCAAGGCGTACCGCCAACCCTCCACTGCTCCGTCCTTGGGGGTGAACTGGCCCGCGCCGGTATCCGCGTACGCCCACGTGTCGTCCTGCAGGTGGTAGTAGCCCCAGTACCGGTAGACGTCATCGGTGGTGGCGTGGGCCGGGCCGCAGGTTACGGTCGCGCAGACCGTCAGGGCACCGACGGCAAGGACGGTCGCCGAGCCGAAACGGCATGCCATCGACAGGGCGCGGGTACCGGTCCGCGCTCCCGGCAGTGTTAGGTGGGTATTCATGGGACCTGTGACCTCCTGGGCACCGAGCACAGCGAGGTAGCGACCCCGCCGGCTGCGCACCGCGTTCCTCGACGGTTTCGTTGAGCCGACCTGCCGGACCCGAGTACCCCGGCTTACCAACGGCAGCGCCGATGGATCACGGTTGCGGGACAGCGCCGGATTCGGACCGGCTTCCCTCGCGTTCCGGTGTGGACCCCAGGATTCTTGCCGGTGCCCCGTCGGGGGTCAACCCGCGATGCGGTGCCGTTGCCTGGGTAGGGTTTGCCTCGTGCCGGCACCCTTATCCGAGGACGGGGAACCGCCCGCTGCCCTCGATACGCCGCCGACGGCCGCGGACGTCCAGGTCAGCGCCGACACCGGGGGTGCCTCGGTGGAATCCCGAGCGCACCCCGTGTTACCGGCCCGGCACGATCTGCGGGTGCTGGCCTGGAACGTGCGTGACCTGCTGGGGGAGCACCGGCTGGTGTACCGGGCCATCGCAGGGGCGCGTGCGGACGTCCTGTGCCTGCAGGAAGGCCCACGCCTGCTGTTCTCGCGCTACCTGTTGGACCACTTGGGCGCCGAGACCGGGATGTATGTGCTGGCCGGCGGGCGAGACTCCGCGGGGGTCGCGATCCTGGTGAGCCTGCGGGCGGAAGTGCACGATTTCGACGCACTGCCGCTCACCAAGGCCCCCCGGTCGTGGAGACTGAAAGCGACGTCGCTGCTGCCGCGCCCGCGGGGGCTGGTCCGCGCCGAAATCGGGCTACCCGGGCGGCTACCGGTGCGGATCGCCTCGATCCACCTGCCTGTACTGGCGCAGGAACGGGCCAAACACGTCCCCTTTCTTCGGGACTGGCCCGACGGTCGGGCGGCCCAGGTACTGGCCGGCGACCTGAACGAAGAACCGGGCGGACCCTCCTGGCGAGAACTCACTCGGGATACGCGTGACCCCGGTGCGGGGAGCTACCCCACCTTCCCGGCGGCCCGGCCCCACCGGCGCATCGACGCCGTGCTGGTGGACCCGTCGCTGCGGGTCACCAGGTACGGCTGGCCGGCCGGAGTCGAGGTGGGGCATTGCGTGCGCGGCAGCGATCACCTCCCGGTCTGCGCGGACGTCCGGCTTCCCGTGAACCCGCAGTCGGTGCACTGATCCAGATGGTGCAGTGATCGGGCCGGTGTAGTGATCGGGCCGGTGCCCTGACCTGGCCGCCGGCAGTGCAGCCGTGCACCCGGGTCCACGGCTCAGGCGCCGAACCTGCCGGTGCGCAGCCGGTCGGCGATCGCCGGCGGGATGACCGTGTCCGGGTCACGCAACGCACCCAGCCCGGCGCGCACACCGACCAGCCCCGCATACAGGCTCGGGCAGGTGGGGCAGACTGCCAGGTGTGTCTCGAGCGCCCGGCGCTTGCTCGGGTCGAGCTGGTCGTCGAGATACTCGCTCACCCGGGAGCGGGCGTCCCAGCAGCGCAACGGGACACCGTCGAGCGCCGCCCGCCGCTCGGTGCCGCGGGCCAGCTGGGTCACCAGCATGGCCCGGCCACGGCTGATCCGCTTCTTGGCGGCCGCAACGCTGACCTCCTGAACTTGCGCGACTGCCGCACCGGTGAGGCCTTGCACGTCGTGCAGCACGACGGCGGACCGGTATGCGGCGGGCAGGTGGATGATCGCGTCGCGCAACTCTTCGGCGGTCTCGGCGCGCAGGACGACCGTCTCGGCGTCGACGGTGTACGCCTCGTCCCGCCAATCCCGCTCCACCCGCTCGGCCAGGTCTTCCGGATCGGTGGCGGTGGCCCGCCGAGCCCGGCTGAGATCGACGAAGCGGTGGTGCAGGATCCGGTGCAGCCAGGTATCGACGGTGCTCTCGTCGCGGAAAGTGCTCGACCGCTCCAGTGCCCGCACGACCACGTCCTGGACCAGGTCGTCGGCGGCGACCGGGTCACGGGTCAGCATCCGGGCATACCGGAGCAGACCAGGCAGTGCCACGGTGATCTGTTCGGTCAGCCGATCGGGCTCGCCTGCGGGTAGCCGTGCGGGCTCCGGTTCAGGGATGATCCCCATAGCCCAACCGTAGTCGGCTGCGGGGATCACCGGCAGGCGGCGCCGATGGGTAACGCTGTTGCGCCGGTGCCGGTCCGCCGGCTCAGTGGTCGGTGGTCTTGCACGTGTTGATGCCGAGCGGGGCGTAGAGCGGGCAGAACCGCACGACCGAGGTGATCGCCATGATCGCGGCGACGATCCACATCACGACGGCGATCCCGCTGCCCTTGAAAGCAGTCAGAGCGAGAACCACCGCGACGAGGGCGACGACGAGACGAACGATGCGGTCGGTGCCGCCCATGTTGACCTTCATGAGACGTCCTCCTGGACTTCTGATCTGGGTTTGCTGACCGGGACTGGCCGTTGCATGGACGGTGCACCAACCACCGGGGTGACTCATCCGGGAGGTGGTTTGCCTCACACTTCACGTGCTGGTGGCTGGTCTGAACCGGCGACCTCCCCCGAGCGCACGACCGTCGTCGCTGAGGTAGTCGATCGTGGCCGAACGTGACACCTCGGCCACGGTGACGTCGGCCACGTCCAGCGGGAATCGAAGCAGCGAACACCCCGTCGGGTTCGAGTGGAGTGGAACCTCTTGACCACGGACCCCGGCGCGAGTGTGAGCCGGCGGTTCCACACTTTCCACGCCGTCAGGACCGCGATCCTGTTCAGGCAATGCGAGCAAGGGCGGGCGGCTCAGTACGAACGCGGGTCGATACAACGTTCGAAGGATGTGTGGTCGAGTTTGGTGTTCCAGATTCTCTGCGTGGTGCGCAGTTGCTTGACGAAACGCTTTCTTGCGGAGCCATCCCATCGGGCGGTCTCGATCTTGGCGGTTCTCATGGCGATTGCCGCGTCGAGCGCGGGCTCCAGATCGCTGTCGTGGGAGGCGAGAATGACCAGATCGATATCGTCGCGCGCAGCCTCACGCACGACAGCGAGTGCGCACATGACATCGATACCTTTCTCTCTACGGCTCGCATAGAGCCGCCGACCGCCGGCATCGGTCGCGATTCGGCCACCGGCCCGACCAGTTCCTGATTGCGTGGAGTAGGTGGCGTACTTCGGGACGTACCTCAAGGGTCGGTGAATGACGTGCACACGCGGGTTCTTCTCCCACTCCGCCTTGTGGGCAAGGTTCCATGCGTTCTGCTGGGGGTCGTAGTCGGATTGGGGCAACCCTCGATAAACCCAGACGTCGGCAAGGTTCGCGGCGGGGTAACCGGGCTTCTGATTCGCGTTGCGGACGCGCAGGAGTTCGCGTGCGAACAGCATTGGGTGGACAAGACACTCGTGAGGATCGCCTGCGCTTCCGCGGCACACTTCATACCCCACGAGGTGGAGGTTCTGGTAGTCGATCACCACCGAGGCACGCACTGGCGCCCTCCTGCCGTGGAAAAAACCCCACCAAACCACGAGGGTCGGTGGGGAACTATACGGCCAGTATCGTCACAGGAGCGGTCGAGGTCAAGCCCAGCCCATCCCGGCAACCCGAACGGGTGCCGGTGGAGGCCCCCGGAGCGGGCTTGCTGCTGCCTCGGGCCCGTGCGCTGACGTCGTCGGGTGCAGCACGGAGTTGATTAACGGATCCACGCACCCCACATCGTGTGCAGGAGCCTCACCGGGTAGCGGTGCTGGTGTCTGCGCCCTTCCCGGAGAACGCTGTCGCCGGACTCGCGGACCAGGCCGGGCTACAGTCAGCGACATCGCCGGCATCTGCTTCTGGCTGCAACGTCCGACCTGGCGGGGCTCAGACCACTGCCCCGTCGCCGCGGTCTTCGTCGTCGGGCCGCCCGCGTGGCAATCGCGCCACCAGCGTCAGGAATCCGCCGAGCAGTCCGATGACGGGAATCACGATGATCGTCGTCGGGGCATTGCGCCAGAGCACCGCCAGCAGGAGCAATGTGATCGGGCCGCCGATCACCCCGATCCAGGCCAGCCAGGTGACCGGATTGCCCCTCGGTAACGGCGGTGGTGGCTCCGGAATGAAGTGGTCGTCGAACATCCGGTCTACCGCGGCGTCGGAACTGGTCCGGTGGTCGTTGCTGCGGCGGGCACTGCCACGCGTGAAACGCAAGGCATCCAGCCGGGACGGTTTACGCCGCCGTCCCGGCTGCCGGGTGCGAGGGGCGGCCCGGCGGCCGGGCGCACGGTCACTCGAGCGGTCCGAGTTCTCGCGTCGTGGGGACGAATCCGTGGATGGCCAGATGCGGGCAGCTGCGTCGTTCGCGGGTCGGCCGGGTAGATCCGCGCTGTGCCTGGCGGTGTGCGGGCGGTCCGTATCACGTCCGGTGTCCGGCGGGTCCGCAGCCTGATCGCCGCGGGGACCGGCGGACGTCGGACCCTGCGGGGGAGTGGATTTGGAACTGCCGCCGGATCCCCGACGCGAGGCCTTGCGCTTCTCGGGGGTGCGCTGCTCAGCCGGCGCCGCGGCTTGATCGTAGCCGTGCAGGTCTACCGGGTCGGCGCCACCGACGGTTTCGTCCTTGCGATCCAGCCGCAGCTCACGTTCAGGCGTCTCGGCTGCAGGACGGCCGCAGTGGGATGCGTTCGCGGACCGGTCATCCGTGCGTAGCGGCGGCTTCGCCGGCGCGACCACGTCCCAGTTGGCGACGATCTCCGCCCATGCCCGTTCGATGTCCCGATCGTCCGGGCCGGTAGCCCCGGCTGCCCCGCTGTTCACGTTGCTTTCCCCGTGTTCGGCACCCGAGGGACGGCGGGCGAATGGGTCCGGTCCATGAGCGCATCTGCGGCGAACCGAACTGCCGGGAGCGCCTCAACGACCGAGCGTGTGCCTGCGCACGCCGCTGGCACACGTGTCCGCTCACACTGTGTCGGCGCGGCGCCACGTCGGCTCATCCCAGCCTCCCCACGACTGCACGGCGACGGTGCGGCAAACGTCGGCGTGAGTGATTGTTCCCTGCGATCAGCAGGCGATGCCAGCCTAAACCACCTGGCGACAAAACTGCAGGGACACCCAGCGGAAGCTTGTGCCAATCGACCGAATGGCGCGCAACCGGTTCGCTTCTGCAGCTCGAGCCGACGCTGGCATTGTGCGCCGGTGGCCGGCTCAGTCGACGGCCGCGCCGGTCGCCTCACTCCGGTGGAGCTGGGCGATGAATCGCACGCAGTGTTCGTGGATCAATCCGGCGTCGAAATCCAGCGTGGCCACGTGCAAGCTGCGATGCAGCGGCACATCGTCGATACGCGCGCAGGACACCCGGTGGCGAATGAGCTCGGCGTTGTCGGCCGGAACCACCGGGTCGATGTCGGAGTGCATCAGCAGCATCGGCGCGTGCACCTCGGGCAACCGTCGCTGGATCTCCCGGTACATCCGCATCGAGGATTCCAGCGCCGCCAGCGGGACCCGGTCGTAGCCTTCCTCGTGCACGGATGCGTCGGCGATCGAATCGGCGATGCCGGGCATGGTGCGGGTGAACCGTTTCAGCATCGGCAGCAGCTTCAGCCGCGGGTCGGACAGCCGGACCGCGGGATTCACCAGCATCAGGCCGGCCACCAGGCCGGGCCGCTCCACCGCCAGCCGCAGCGCGAGCGTCCCGCCCATCGACAATCCGCCGACCACAACCGGTTCGCGGGCCGGTCCGGCCAAATCCAGCAGCGTACGTTCCGCGGCGGCGTACCAGTCTTGCCACCCGGTGCGTTCCAACCTTTGCCAGGTGCTGGCGTGTCCCGGCAAGCGGGGAATCCGGACCGTGCAGCCGGCGCCGGCTAGGTGTTCCCCCCACCCCCGCAGGCTTTGCGGAGAGCCGGTGAACCCGTGGCACAGCAACACCCGCGGCGCACCGATGCCGGCGTCGTGGGCGTACGGCTGCGCGGCGGCGCTGAAGCTGGTGGTGGGTCGCGGGTCGGCCAGTGGCGGTGCCTGGGCCGCCGGGGACGGCGGGGTGCTCATAGCTGGATCGTGCCATGACGGATGCGCTGAGCGCGCGGCAGGAGCCGCTGTGCACCCTTAGGGTTGACCTCAACAGGCCTGGCCGGTTCCCCGGCGGGCGATAACGGCCTCACACCCAGTCGAGAGGGACCAAGTGCTCCCGAGCTTTCTGCGTTCCACGGTTGTCCGCCCGGCGGTCAGCGGTGTGGTGCGCCCGGCATTCAACGCCGTGTTCCGCCCGGACGTGAGTGGGGTGCACCACGTACCGGACACCGGGCCGGTCATCCTGGCCAGCAACCATCTGTCCCTGTCGGACGCGTTCTTCCTGTCGCTGGTGACTCCGCGCAAGGTCACCTATCTAGCGCCGATGGACCAGCCGAACTCCGCCGGGGCACTGGGTCTGGCCGCGCACCTGGCGTTCAAACTGCTGGGGCAAGTCACGGTGAACCGTTCCGGTGAGCAGGGCCGGTCGATGCTGGAGGTCGCCACCGGCTTGTTGGCCCGCGGACGGGCTTTGGGGGTGTTTCCGGAGGGATCGCGCAGCCCGGACGGACGGGTCTACCAAGGACACGCCGGGGTGGGGCGGCTCGCGCTGACCGCGAGAGTCCCGGTGATACCCGTGGCGATGCACAACACCGATGCGGTGGCCCCTGTCGGCCAGCGGGTGCCCAATGTGGCGCCGGTCGCGGTTCGGTTCGGGCCACCGGTCGGCATCGACCCGGCTGCTGACCCGCACGATGCGGTCGCCGCGCAGTGTTGCGTGGAGCGGATCATGCGCGCCATCGCCGATCTGGCGGGGCAGGAATACGTGGACATGACCACGACGTCGCGGGCTCAGCAACTCTCCGAGGCGCTGCGAGACAGATTGGCCGCCACAAGGGCGGCCCGAGAGCAGGCGAAGGAACAGCTGCGGGCCGGCCGCGAGCGGCTGGCTGACGGGATCGGCCTGCGGCGCGTGGACGGCGAGTCCCGGGATGACGCGACGGGTGCGCCTGGCGATGATGCGCCGACGAACGGTGTTCACCCTGGCGAGGACGTCGGCTAGGACTTGGCGTCACGCTGTAGCTTATGTGATTCAGATCACAACAGACTGGCGCGAATCGCTGTAACGATGCGCCCGGCTGCAGCGAATTACCACGCGAGACGGTTGCTTCCCGAACCCCCGAGCGGGAAGCAACCGTCTTCATTCTGTGGCACCTCGATGTCCTTCCGCGGCTTGTTGGGGTCCCGATGTGCTCGGATCCATGATGTGCTGCCCGGCCCATGACTCGTTGCCGAACGAAGATCTCGTTTCGGGCAACCCGCCCCCAATCGGCTGCCAAGGATGCCGGCCGCCCACCGATAGGCTGCCGATATGAGCGTGTCCACTCCGCCGGGCTCACCAGGCCCAACCGGTTCCTCCCCAGCGTCTACGGCCGGTGCTGTCCCGGCGGCTCACCCCGACTCCACTGCCGACCGGCCTGCACCGTTCGGGCGGGTGTGCACCGCGATGGTGACACCGTTCAACGGCCACGGTGAGGTCGACCTGGACGCGGCCGCGGCCGTCGCTACGTACTTGGTGGACTCCGGGCACGATTGCGTGCTGGTGTCCGGGACCACCGGTGAGTCACCCACCACCACGGACGAGGAGAAAGTGCGGCTGCTGCGGGCCGTGCTGGATGCGGTGGGTGACCGCGCCCGAGTGGCAGCCGGCACCGGAAGCAACGACACCCGGCATAGCATCGAACTGGCCGAACAGGCCTATCAAGCCGGTGCACACGCCCTGCTGGTGGTTACTCCGTACTACAACAAGCCCACCCAGGCCGGTGTCATCGCGCACATGACCGCGGTCGCCGATGCGGTCGATGCGGCCGTCGTGGTGTACGACATCCCTGGCCGCACCGGGCTGGCGCTGGAGCGTGACACGTTGCTCAAGCTGGCCGCGCATCCCCGGATCACCGGGGTCAAGGACGCCAGTGGAGACCTGTTCAAGGTGTCCGAAGTGATGAGCCGCACCGGCCTGGCTTACTACAGCGGCGACGACGAACTGAACCTTGCCCACCTAGCACAGGGGGCCGTCGGCCTGGTCAGCGTGGTCGGGCACGTGGCCGGCCGTCAGTACCGGTCGATGATCCAGGCGGTCGATGCCGGTGACCTGGCCACCGCCCGGCAGATTCACCGGCAGCTGATCCCGGCCGTGCGGGCACTCATGCGGACCTCGCAAGGTGCGATCATGGCCAAGGCAGCCCTCAAAGAGCTGGGCGTGTTGGACAATTGCGACATGAGGCTGCCACTGTTGCCGGCCACCGACGACATGCTGAAGAGTCTGCGAACCGGGCTGGCCGAGGCCGGCTTGTCCCGTTCCTGACCACGACTGGAGTACAACGCACCCGTGAGCCATCCACATCCCGACTTGCCTTCCCCGCCACCGCTGAAGCCGGGCACGCTGCGCATCGTTGCGCTCGGCGGGCTCGGCGAGGTCGGCCGCAACATGAGCGTGCTGGAGATCGACGGCCAGCTGCTCATCGTCGACTGCGGGGTGCTGTTCCCGGACGACGACCAACCCGGCGTGGACCTGATCCTGCCCGACTTCGACTACATCGCCGACCGGTTGAACGACGTGGTCGCGATAGTCCTGACCCACGGGCACGAGGACCACATCGGCGCGGTCCCGTACTTGATGCGCATGCGCCCGGACATCCCGATCCTCGGCTCGCAGCTGACGCTGGCTTTCCTGGAGGCGAAGCTGACCGAGCACCGGATCACCCCGTCCACGCTGACGGTCAAAGAGGGGCAGCGGGAGAAACTGGGACCGTTCGACTGTGAGTTCGTGGCGGTCAATCATTCGATTCCCGATGCCCTGGCGGTGGCCATCCGCACGAAGGCCGGAATGGTGCTGAACACCGGCGACTTCAAGATGGACCAGTTGCCGCTGGACGAGCGGATCACCGACTTGCGGACGTTCGCCCGGCTGGGCGAGGAGGGGGTCGACCTCTTCATGGTCGATTCCACCAACGCCGAAGTCCCCGGGTTCACCACCTCGGAGCGGGAAATCGGCCCGGTGCTGGACCGGGTGTTCGGGCAGTCGCGGCGGCGCATCATCGTCGCGTCGTTCGCCTCGCACGTGCACCGGGTGCAGCAGGTACTGGATGCCGCTGCTGCGCACGGGCGGCGGGTGGCGTTCGTGGGCCGTTCGATGGTGCGCAACATGGGCATCGCCGCGGACCTGGGGTTCCTGACCGTGCCGGACGGGGTGCTGGTCGACCTGAAGCAGGTGGACTCGTTGCCGGACCACCAGGTGGTGCTGATGTCCACCGGGTCTCAGGGCGAGCCGATGGCTGCGCTGTCGCGGATGGCCAGTAACGACCACAGGGTGAAGATCGGGCCAGGGGACACGGTCATTCTGGCGTCGTCGTTGATTCCGGGGAACGAGAACTCGGTGTACCGGGTGATCAATGGGCTGA
>PDSI01000169.1 GCA_002748415.1 Micrococcales bacterium
CGAGTGCTCGTGATCGGAGCAGGAGGCCTTGGCTCGCCCGTGATCATGTACCTGGCAGCCGCAGGGATCGGCACCCTGGGAATCGTCGACTTCGATGTCGTCGACGAGTCCAACCTGCAGCGCCAAGTCATCCATGGACAGTCTGACACCGACCGGCCCAAGGTCGATAGCGCCTGGCGCCGGGTCCGCGAGATCAACCCCTTAGTCTCCGTAGAGACCCACCGCACAGCCATCGACCCGTCCAACGCAGTCGACCTAGTCTCCGGCTACCACATCGTCGTTGACGGATCAGACAATTTCGACACGCGCTACGTCGTCGACGATGCCTGCGTCGTCGCGGAACGCCCGAGCGTATGGGGCTCGGTGTTCCGGTTCGAGGGCCAAGTCAGTGTTTTCGCCGGTGGGCTGCGCTACCGCGACCTGTATCCAGAGGCCCCACCGGCTGGGCTCGCACCGTCGTGCGCCGAGGGTGGGGTTATGGGGGCTCTTTGCGGCGTTATCGGCGCAACGATGGCTTGCGAGGTAGTCAAGCTCGTCACCGGCACAGGCGTCCCGCTAGCAGGGCGACTCCTTGTTCACAACGCACTGGCCTCCACGTGGCGGGAGTACCCGATCTCGGCGCGGCCGGACATCCCTCTTGCGACGACCGTGGCTGTCCCCGGCGGAGCCTGCAGACTCGCGCTAAGGCCACTCCCGGAACCGACAGTGCGCATGCCGGGCTTCAGGCTCAGGAGCTGGCCTATCTGCTCGCGGCCGAGAGCAACCTGCTGCTTATCGATGTCCGCGAACCGCAGGAGGCGGACATCGTGTCCATTCCGGGGTCCGTGCTCGTCCCCAAGGGCCGCTTCGCAGAAACAGCGGTCATCGAGAGTCTGCCCCGCGACCGCTCGATCATCCTGTACTGCAAAAGCGGTGCCCGCTCTGCCGACGTCCTGTCCAGCCTAAAGGCTCACGGCCTGGAGAACGTCCGGCACCTAGACGGCGGGGTGCTCGCTTGGGTCCGCGACATCGACCCTTCCTTAGCGACCCTTCTTTAACGCGGTACTGACTCGAAAACGAACCGGTGAGGGGGCAGGCCGAAGACTGCCGGCGGGAGCCGGGAGTGTTATGGGATGGGTCAGGTGACCTGTTCCAGCGTCTTTGTCGCACTTGAGGCCGTCGATCAGACCACATCGGGGCCTTCTGGGTTGGGGTGATTGTTCCGGTGGTAGGCAAGCCTGGCCAGCCGGGCTGTGTCTAGGCCTTCGCGGCGGGCGTGGCGGATGGCTTTGCCGCGGCCGGTGTGTTCGTCTTCGGGGGTGACGTAGCCGATCCCGGAATGCAGCCGGACGGTGTTGTAGTCGGTCCGGACGACGTCGAGCTCGGCGCGGAGCGTGGCCGGGGTCGGTATCGCGAGGAGGTGCGGGTATTCCATCTTGATGGTCCCGTTCAGGGACTCGATCCAGGACTGGTCGGTCGGGGTGCAGGGCCGGCCGAAGTGCTGGGCGATCGCGACCATGGCCATGAACTTGCGGATGTTCCCAACGATCATCTGAGACCCGTTATCGGAGACGGCCAGCAGGATCGGGGACAGCCCGTCATCGACGTCTGGGTCCAGGCGCGCCCCGAGGGCTTCGGCACGTTCCAGGGCCTGCTCGAGCAGGCCTTCGGCGGCCAGCGCGTTCTCGAACCCGAGCCGGACCTGGGTGTGGGTCTCCTCGGCCGAGGCGACATGGCTGATCCACTTGCGAGAGACCAGGTCCTCGATGATCAGCATGATCATCCCGCACGCGGTGAAGTGCGTGCTGTCGAAAATCCAGATCGAGTTCGGGGTGTAGGACGCCCAGTCCGGGAACGGGCGTCGGGTGGTCTTGCGCGGCCGCGGCAGCGGGCGAAAGCGCAGGTCAGCTTCGTGCAGCACCCGTCCGGTGTGTCATGCGACTTGCTGATCACCTCCTGATTCGGTTGTCGGGTCGGCGGGTCGTTCGACGAGTTTGCCCTTCTTGAACACCGCGCCGGCCCTGACCAGGGCGACCAGGTGGGCGCGTTCACGGCACGCCACCGGGCTTGGGCGGACTCGATGAGCTTGAACGCCATCGCCACGCCTGTGGCCCTGGAGCCGCGTCCCTTGGTGACCCGCTGCCGAAGCCTGACCGTGGCGAAGGTGCTTTCGATCGGGTTCGTGGCGCGCAGGTGGATCCAGTGCTCGGCGGGGTAGTCGTAGAAGGCGAGGAGCACGTCGAGGTGCTCGGCGGGGTAGTCGTAGAAGGCGAGGAGCACGTCGAGGTGCTCGGCGATCTTCGCGACCGCTTTGGGTCACTTCGCCCCGTAGCCGTCGGCGAACGCCTTGGCCGCGGCGCGGGCGTGGTCTTTGTCCTCGGCGTTGCAGATCTTCGCCAGTGCCGCCTTCGCGCCCGGGTGCGCCGACTTCGGCAGCGCGGCCAGGACGTTGCCTTGGGCGTGGAACCAACACCGCTGCTCTTCGGTGTCGGGGAACACCTCGCGCAGCGCCTTCCAGAAACCGAGCGCGCCATCGCCGACGGCCAGCACTGGGGCTCCCATCCCCGGCGCTTGCAGTCGCGCAGCAGGTCTGCCCAGGACTCGGCGGATTCGCGGAACCCGTCGCAGACTGCGATCAGCTCCTTCTTGCCGTCGGCCCGGACCCCGATCATCACCAGCAGGCACACCTTGTCTTGTTCCAGGCGGACCTTGAGGTGGATGCCGTCGACCCAGCAGTAGACGTAGTCGGTGTCCTTCAACGAGCGCTTGGCAAAGCTCGCGGCGTCGTCTTGCCACTGCTTGGTGAGCCGGGTGACCGTCGCAGGGGACAAGCCCGCGGCCGAGCCGCAGAACTACTCCAGCGTCGGCACGAAGTCGCCGCTGGACAGCCCATGCAGGTACAGCAGCGGCAACACCTCGGCCACGCCCGGGGACTTCCTTGCCCACGCCGGCATGATCGCCGAGAAGAACCGGCGCCGTTGCCCAGTCACCTCATCGGCGCGCCTGTCGTTGACCCGCGGCTGCTTGACCGCAACCGCGCCCGCAGCCGTGGCTACCTGCCGCTCGGCGTGGTAGCCGTTGCGGACCACCAGTCGGCGCCCGTGCTCATCGAGCTCCTCGGCGTAGGCGGCGACCTCGGCGTGCAGCGCCACCGCGAGCATCTGCCTCGCGCCGTCGCGGGCGATCTCATCCAGCAGCGACCCGCCGACCCCAGCCGGAGCGTGCGCGTTGGTCTGGTTCTCTTCTTCGGCTACCTTGAGCATGGGCGTACCTTCCCGAGCCGGCGCTCCAACGCCGACCCCGATCAGAACTTGCATGGGCTTCAGATCTTGCTCGGGAAGTGCGCCGCCTTCACGTCACCTCGCCGAGGGCCGTCCACAGGTTCTGATCATTGCTCCCTGGCGCCACCGCCGCGGCTACTACATATCAGCTAGGGATGCACTGAGGTTTTCTCACCGGGGTTCGGGTGCTGGGCGTGAGGTTGGTTGCCGGGCAGCGTGACTGGTGTGTCGGTGGGGGCACGTGGGGTCCGGGGGTCCAGAGTCGGTTCCGACGCATGTCCCCTTCCCCTGGACAGGACCCCGACGTGCTCACCCTGTCGTGCCACTGGCGACGTCCCTGGTGAAACCGTTGCCCGCGTTTCCCGGGTGGTTGCCGGCCCACCGCAAACGCGTGGACACCCGCCCCCGACAGACGCGCCGCGACGTGCTGGTGCTGCGCTGGCACCAAGAACAACACCGACACGGGGGACCCTGGCCCGCGATGCCCACATCACCCCTGGCCACCGCCTACCGGTACCTGCACGAAGCGATCGATGTGACCACCCCGGGCACACCCACCTGGCCTGGGTGACGTCCTCGACCACGCACGCCCGGGACGGGTGGGCCTACCTATGCCTGGACACCCACCCTGATCCACACCCAGCCGCACCCGAACCCCGCCCCGGGGACCGGCCACGACCTGTGATATTCCGGCACACACCACCACCACCGGCGGCACCACCCCCAGGTCCTCACCGACCCCAGCCGGATTCCCGGCCCGGTACCCCGCCGCGAAGGCCGGCCTACCGACCCTGACCGACAAGGGCCACAACGCCGGGGGCCGGGATCGGCATCCTCACCCCAGCCAAAGGCCACAACCTCGCCGCCGCACTCGTCCTCCTCACCCTTAACCACAAAACCCAGTGAGAAAACCTCAATATCGTGCCGATAAGCGGCATCAGGCAATGCGTACCTTTATCAGGCCCTGGGCAGCTCCGGTGTGTGTCCGCACCGGGTCGCGGGAACGGACCGGTCAACGACGACCCGCCGCATCGCCGGTAGCTCAGGCCGGGAAGGTGGCGAGTGGGTGCTCTCGTGGAGTCCCCACCCAGACCGCTGAGCCGACCTTCGCCGGCTCGTTGTGCGGGCCGAGCCCGCGGACGGTCACACCGTCGCCCAGGTCGAGGACGTACAGCAGCTCACCGCCCCGGAACTCCGAACGGACCACGTGCCCCACCACTCCGTCCGGTCCAGCCTGCTCCTGTCCTGGCTGCGGAAGCGGGCGGACACTCAGGTCGTGCGGACGCACCATGACCCGGACCGGACCGGCCGGGCCGGCAGGCACCGGTACGGTCCCCAGCGGGGTGGCCGCGGTATCCCCCTTCTGGTGGCCCGCCATGAAGTCGGCCTCTCCCACGAAGGTGGCGACGAATTCGTCCACCGGCCGGTGGAACACCTGCGCCGGGGTGGCGACCTGGATCAGCCGGCCGTCTTGCATCACCGCCACGCGGTCGCCGACGGCGAGTGCCTCGTCCTGGTCGTGAGTCACCAGGACGACGCTGGCCCCTGCGGCGCGAAGGGTCTGCATCGCCTCGGTGCGCACCTGCGTCGCGAGTCCCTTGTCCAAATGGCTGAACGGCTCGTCGAGCAACACCAGGCTCGGGTCCAGCGCCAGGGCCCGCGCGATCGCCACCCGTTGCTGCTCACCGCCGGACAACTCATGCG
>PDSI01000200.1 GCA_002748415.1 Micrococcales bacterium
TATGAGGTAGTTCTCGTTCTTGATCGCGGGGACGGCGTCGATTCCCTTCTGCGATTTCAGGAAGGCGATCTTCTCCTCGCCTGACTGGCCCTCGTCGCCGCTGCCGTAGTCGGTGACGACGATCCATTCGGGGCGTTTCTCTACGAAGGCTTCCCAGGAGACGCCGCCCCACATCTCGAGCTGGTCCTCGAACACGTTGACGGCACCCGCCTTGCGGTATAGCTCGGGCACGATGGTGAGCCCCAGACCGCCGCCGGGCGTATCGGTGCCCCAGCCGTAGCTGAAGGTGGGCACCGGGGTGTAGTTCTCGGGCAGGTGCTCCTGGACCCGGTCGAGCCTTTCGTCCCAGTGCTTGATCAGCGCCTCGGCGCGTTCCGGGACTCCGAAGATGGCGGCGAGGTTACGCATGTCGCCGTACCACTCCTCGATGGTGGCGGGCTCAAGTGTGTCGTCGATCCGGCGGCATGATTCGTTCAGCACATAGCTCTTGACGCCGAGTTGTTCCAGCGCGTCCGGGTTGATGCCGTCCTGGCTGAAGCCGTAGTTCCATCCGGCGAAGACGAAGTCGGGATTCTGGGACATGGTGGGTTCCAGCTTGAAGTACTCGGGCCCCATATCGGTGACTGCTTCGTAGTCGTCTTTGAAGGCGGCGATGCGCAGCCGCGGACCGGCCGCGGAGTAGGCGGCCATGTGGTCGGTGAGCCCCAGCGCGAACATCATCTCGACCATGTTGTTGTCATTGACCACCGCGCGTTCGGGAGCCTTGTCGAAGGTGACGTCTTCGCCGCAGGACTTGACGGTGACGGGGTAGTGGCCTTCGGGGACGGAGGCTTCAGGCCAGGTGTAGTCGGCGGTGACCGGTGGCAGGTCGCGTTGTGCGGCGGCGGTGCCGGAGCCCTGTGCTGAACTCCCGGAGGACGCATCGTCTGCGCACCCCGGTAGGACGGCGACGGCCAGGGTGGCCACAAGTATCGTGGCGGACCGTCGGAGCGGCTGTGTCATCTTTCTTCTCCTGTTCCTTCTTTTCCTTTGTTTCCTTGGCGGGAGAACAGCAATTGCATGCGGCCTGTCCGGGGGTTGACCACGTGGTCGACGTGGACGTTGAAGACCGCGGAGACGATGTCGTCGACGAGGACTTCGGTGGGGGGACCGACAGCGACGACCGCGCCGGCGTTCAGGACGGCGATCCGGTCGCAGAACTGCATCGCTAGGTCGAGATCGTGCATCGCGGTGACCGTGGTCACGCCGAGGTCCCGGACGATGTCGAGCAACTCGAACTGGTGGCGAACGTCGAGGTGGTTGGTCGGTTCGTCGAGGATCAGGATCGAGCCCTGTTGGGCGATGGCCCTGGCGAGCAGGGTGCTTTGACGTTCTCCGCCGGATAGCTGGGTCCAGGGACGGTCAGCCAGATGGTCGACGCCGACCCGGACCATCGCGCCCCATACGATCTCGCGGTCGTCGTGGGTCTCCGCCTTCAAGGCGCCCAGGTGCGGTGTGCGCCCCAATGTGACCACCTCGGCAACCGACAGGTCGATGTCGAGGGGAACATCCTGGGCCGTGACCGCCATGCGCTGGGCCCGCAGCCGGGGACTCATCCGGGTGACGTCCTCGGCATCGAGGTAGACGCGCCCGGAGCTGTTCAGGTACCCGTAGACCGCCTTGAGCAGGGTCGATTTGCCGCTGCCGTTGGGCCCGACAAGCGCCGTGACGCTGCCGCTGGGTACCTGTAGGCACAGCGCGTCGATGATCTGCCGGGCGCCGCGGCGCACACTGAGGTCCTCAACGGTAAGCGTGGCGGTCATAGTTGGCTCCGCCGCTTCTGCTGGCGCCGCAGGAGCACAACGAACAGCGGTCCGCCCGCCAGCGAGGTGATAATGCCGAGGGGGATCTCCTGCGGTGCTGCCAGATAGCGGGCGGCGAGGTCCACCCACATCATGAACAGCGCGCCGCCGAGGGCAGCGATCGGTAGCACCCGGCGGTGTAGTGACCCCACGATCATCCGCGTGAGGTGCGGGACCACGAGACCGACGAACGCCACCGCCCCGCTGGCAGCCACCATCACGGCGGTCAGGCCCGTGGCGGTGAAGAAGAGCTCCAGCCGTAGCCGGCGAAGATCCACTCCCAGGGCCGCCGCCGCCTCGTCGCCGCTGAGCAGCGCGTCCAGGGCCCGCGCCCGGATCGCCAGGATGACAGCGGCGACCACCAGGGCACCGAGCGGGATCAGGACGCCGCTCCACCGAGCCCGCCCGAAGCTGCCCAGCAGCCAGAAGAGCACCTCCTGGGCGGCCCGGGGGTCGCCTTTGAACACCAGGAACGACGTGAGCCCGGAGAACACGTAGCTCAGCACGACGCCGACCAGCACCAGGCGCAGGGGTTCGAGCTGGCCCCTGTCCTGCGCGAGCAGATAGACGACGGTCATGGCCAACAGGCCGGACACGAAAGCGCCGACCGAGACGGCGGCGCTGCCCAGGCCACCGAGCCCGCCGAAGAGCAACACGAAGGCGGCTCCGACCGAGGAGCCCGAGGACACTCCCAGGACATAGGGGTCAGCGATGGGGTTGCGTACCAAACCCTGGACGGCGACACCGGCCAGCGACAGGGCAGCCCCGACCAAGGCGGCCAAGACGACCCTGGGCATCCGCAGATCCCAGACGATCTGCTGCAGGTAGACGGGCACGTCGATCCCCTGCACGAGACCGGCCTTCAGTTGCACGACGTCCCAGATGGCGCCGGTGCCAATGTGGACCGAACCGAGCGTGATGGCGAGTGTGCCGGTCGCCAGGATGCCGACGGCAAGGAGAAGGGCCAGCGGGTCGGTCAGGCGTGGGTGCAGCAATCCCGTGCCGCGGTATCGCGGCGGGCTTCCGGACGCATCCCGGGAAGGCGGCGCTGCTTCCGGCCGGGCGGTTGCGTCCGTGGTGGGCGCATTCATTTGTTCCTCTCGTGGAGGCAGGCAAGAACCACCCACGAGGGTGGAACCTCCTGACTCGCGCAGGCTCTGGTTCCTCAAGCAGCAGATCGACCGGACTGACCTCTCAGGGAGGATCACCGTTGCGCGGCAGCGTCGGACTCACACCGACTTCGTCATACAGCTTGGAACGTCAATTCAGTTGTTGATGACGTAAGTATGCACCCCGGCGACGCAGTTGTGTTGCTTGCGTCGGTTGCGAACGGCACCCCAGGCATGTTCGCCTCGTGTCCGCCTCCCAGCTCGCCCGGCCCCGACGGAGCTGAGCGGTGTAGAAGTCGGACTCGGTTGGGCTTTGGTGACTCTGCTCAGTCAGGGTGTACGTAGGTGGCAGCGCGTCGCTGCCTCGGAAGGCTCGACGCCGTCCGAACTAGCGGCCAGCGGGCGCGACTTGAATCTGCCATCGTGTCAGGGTGTTCGCTCAACACATGGATGGCCACGAAGGGCTGCTTCGCATCGGAACCTTCTCGACCTTGTCGAGGATCAGCGTGCGGATGCTGCGTCACTACCAAGACCACGGCGTGCTCGACCCGGCGTTCGTCGATCCGGTCAGCGGTCACCGCTACTACCGTCCCGAGCAACTTCGGGACGCCCAGCTTGCGGTGCTGTTGCGGGACGCGGGCTTCTCGGTCGAGTCCATTGCCCGGCTGCTGTCGCCGTCCACCGATCCCACCGAGGTCGAAGAGGCCATCGACGCTCAACGCCTCCGGCTTGCGCGCAGCCGCGAGGATTTGCAGGCGCAGTGCGTCGCTCTCGACCTGGTCAACGCCACCTTGAGAGGACACCCCGATATGACCACGGCCACTGTGACCACGCTTCCTGAGATGACCCTCGCGACCCTGCGGCGCGTGGTCCCCAGCTATGCGGACGAGACGACGCTGTGGGAAGAGATGATGCCGCTGCTCGAACAGGCCGGTGTGGCTTTCCCCGCCGCCGGCATCGCCGGAGCCACCTTCTACGACAGTGAGTTCCGGGAATCCGACCCCGACGTGGAGGTCTGGATTCAGGTCACCGAGCCTTTCGATGCCGTCGAACCGTTGGCGTGCCGGACCGAGCCGGCCCGCGACATCGTGACGGCGAGGATGAAAGGCGGCTACAGCCAGATGCCCGCGGTGACCAGTGCGCTCGGTGCGTTCATCGCGGAACGTGGTCTCACCACCGCAGCGATGTTCAACAACTACCGGGTCAGCCCCGCCCAGGACCCCGACCCGAACAACTGGGTCACCGACGTTTGCTTCCCCATCGTCGCCGATCCCACCTGAGCTCGCAGCCGCCTAGACCGGCCTGCGGGGACCGTGGACTTGTGTCGGTGACAGCCCACACGGCTGTCACGTTCTCCAGCACCGACCGCAACACACTGGACGACCCACCAGCGTGGTGGTGGACTGCATGTTTGTATGCATGTATGCGCACGACCATCGAGCTGACGGACGAGAGCCACCGCGCCGTCGTGGAACGCCTCTGCGCCAACAGAACTCTCCCCCTGGGCGTCGGGGCGGCTCGTGCGGCCGGCGCGGTTTCTTGCCAACTGTGGGCCGCAGGCCAACCCATCGGGCCTGCCGACAGTCTCATCGCGGGCGTATGCCTCCACCACGGAATGCCGCTGCTGACCAAGAACCCGAAACACTTCTCACGCGTCCCCGGCCTCCAGGTGAACACGCCGTAGTCCGATCATTCGCGGGGTTGGTGCCTCAAGCGACAAACCTGACATAGCTGCCGTTGCGGTAGGCGATCACATCGCCGCTCGGTAACCAGCTGGTCTCACTGCGCCGTCGACTTCTTCGGGGTGTCCGTAGAGGGCATTTCGGAGCCGCTCGAGTTGCGGTTCCCGGCATCGTGAATCGGCCAATCTGGACCCTATGGTGTCGTTAGGGTACGTCGGGTAGCGGCGCGCCGGCGCCAGACGTCCCCTGACGGCGCCATAGGGGTCGATAGGGGCGGGACGGGTGGAACGCTACCCAGCCGTACGACTGCATTTCGGGCTCGGGTGTCACAATCGACGGGTCGGTGGTGTTCACCAGGTATGGCAGCGACGTTGGTGACGAAGACACCGAGGGAGCACACACTGGAGACGACGCGTCAATCGCCGTTCGATGAGGTGTTCCGTACCGCCCGCCCGAGCCTGGTGCGGCTTGTAGCGCGTGTCGTCGGCCCCTCGGAGGCCGAGGACGTGGTTCAAGAGGCATTCGTGAAACTGTCCAAGGATCCCGTGCTCGGCCACGCCGAGACCGAGGTCACGGCATGGTTGCGCCGGGTCTGCTTGAACCTTGCGTTCAACCGCGCCCGTGATGTGGGCCGATGGCGAGCGCGAACAATTCGCGCCGAAACCGAGAACACAGCCGTTCCGGACGATCCCGCGACTGTCGTGGTGCGTTCCGACGAATGCACCCGAGTCCGCACGATCCTTGACCAGCTACCGGTCAAACAACGCGACGCGCTGCTGCTGCGTCACGCCGGTCATTCCTACGCGGAAGTGGCCGCCACCTTGCAGATTCCCGCGTCGTCGGTCGGCACCACGCTGGCTCGCGCGGAACGTGCTTTCAAGCATCTTTACCTTGCTCTGGAAGGAGAGACCCCATGAGCGCCCAGCCGATGAGCAACCACCCGGACCTTGGCACGTTGCGCGCCTACCTCGACCATGAGGCGCCGGATCATGATCAGCTCACCGCACACGTACGTGCGTGCCTGGAGTGCACCCGTGAGATCCGCACGCTGCGCGCTGATGCGATGACCGTGACCGCTCACCTCGACGTGTTGGCAGGTCTTCGGTCAACCTCTGACGGCGGCTCGCCTCGCAGTATCGTCCAGAGCGCTGGTGCGGCGCCGGTCGAGCCACCGGTGCGGCACCGCAAACGCGGTCTCGTGGCCGCTGCGGCAGCCGGCGTCGTCGGGATCGGGATGCTGTCCACCCCGGCCGGCCGGGCCGTGGCCGCGGACCTGCTCAGCGCTTTCCACAGCGAGCAAGTGGCCGCGGTCAGGCTGACCGCTGACCAGGCGGCGGAACTCGAAGAGGCGTTGTACGGGCTGGGTGAGCCGAAGCCCGATGAGCCGGTAGACAATTCGATGAAGCCGGTCGCTTCTGTTGAGGAGGCAGCCGCCATGGTGCCGCTCGACATTGCCCAGCCCGAGGCGTCCGTACTGCCCGAGGGCGTTGATGCGGTGGCCGATGAGGTCTTGGTCTCCAAGTCGTTCACCGTGGGGTTCGAGTTCGACGAAGAAAAAACCAAGTCCTACATGCAGGACCTCGGCTCGCAGGTGCAGATCCCGGACGGCTACGACGGCACGACCCTGACCGTGACGTACCCGGATGCGGTGGCGCTGGTGTACCTCGCCGATGACGACACCTCCGACGCGGAAGTGATCGTGGGAACCGCTGGAGCGGTGTCGGTGAACAGCGACGGCTTGTCACTGCCACAGCTGCAGAGCTTCCTGGAGCAGGTTCCGGGCATACCGGACGACCTGATGAAGC
>PDSI01000194.1 GCA_002748415.1 Micrococcales bacterium
CCCCGCACCCCCGGGCGTCGGGGTCAGGACCCCCGGGGCCAGGATCTTGCACGACAGTCGGCGACGACACACGCGGCACCGCACCCCCTGGGACACCAGTACCGGCTACGCCGGCCTGACCCCATCTCACCCACCGCTGCGGCTCATCGATACGCGGCGAACACCCGAACAAGGGGCGGGAACACGAAACACGAACACGTGCCCTGTTCCTATCCGCGTTCGCGTCCCTGCACGACCCCGTCTCCCGCGCCCTATGACGACCGCAAACGCACCGCAAGGCAAAAAACACAACGCCGCCCTGATCAGCCTGCCTCGACGCCGCGTCGACGTCCTGCATGCCATGCTCCGCAACGGCACCCCCTTCACCAGCAACCCGTCCACACTCGAGCCCCAGCCGCTTGACAAACCCCCATAGGGCCCCCAGGAACCCTGGCAGGTCGCGGCCCGTCTGTCGGGGCGGGTGTCCACGCGTTTGCGGTGGGCCGGCAACCACCGGGAAACGCGGGCAACGGTTTCACCAGGGACCTCGCCAGTGCCACGACAGGATCAGCACGTCGGGGTCCTGTCCAGGGGAAGGGACATTAGCAGAACCGACTCTGGACCCCCGGACCCCACCGACACACCAGTCATGCTGCCCCGCA
Source organism: Micrococcales bacterium (assembly GCA_002748415.1). Lineage (GTDB taxonomy): Bacteria > Actinomycetota > Actinomycetes > Actinomycetales > CAWJMD01. The sequence continues at coordinate 642 of PDSI01000194.1, forward strand.
ACCAACCTCACATCCAGCACCCGAACCCCGGTGAGAAAGCCTCACTGGACCGCGCTACAGCTTCCCCTCCGCACCGTACCCACCGGATTCGGACGAGGCGCGCCGGATGGCTTCACCCGCCTTGTGCACCCGGATCAGGTTGGTGCGCCCGGACACACCGGGCGGGGCACCGGCCACGATGACCACGTAGTCACCTTCGCGCACCCGGCCGCTGGCCAGCAGTGCCTTGTCGGTGTGGAGCACCATCTGGTCGGTATGCCGGGCCTCCAGCCCGGGCAGCGACTCCACGCCCCAGGTCACGGCCAGTTGCCGTTGCGTCTCCTCGATCGGCGAGAAGGCCAGCAGGGGCACCCAGGACCGTAACCGGGCGATGCGCTTGGCGGTCTTGCCAGAGTGGGTGAAACAGACCACGAACTTGGCTCGCAGGGTCTCCGCGATCTGCACGGATGCCACCGACACGGCCCCCGGCCGGGAGGTCGGCCGGAAGTTCAGCGCCTGCACCCGGTGCAACCCTCGCTGCTCGGTGGAGGTGATGATCCGGTCCATGACCCGCACCGCCTCGTGCGGGTACTTGCCGACGCTGGTCTCACCGGACAGCATGAGCGCATCGGCTCCGTCCAGGACCGCGTTGGCGGCGTCGGATGCCTCGGCACGGGTAGGGCGCGGCGCGTTGATCATCGACTCCAGCACCTGGGTGGCGACGATGACCGGCTTGGAGTGGTACCGGCAGGCACGGACGATGTCCTTTTGCACCAGCGGAACCTCTTCGAGGGGCAGTTCCACACCTAGGTCGCCGCGGGCGACCATCATGCCGTCGAACGCCTCGACGATCTCGTCCAGCTCCGCCACCGCCTGCGGCTTCTCCATCTTGGCGATGACGGGTACGTACCGGCGGGCGCTGTTCATCACCTCGTGTACGAACTCGATGTCGGCGGCCGCCCGCACGAACGACAACGCCACCAGGTCGACGCCCTCCTCCAGCGCCCACCGCAGATCCTGTTCGTCCTTGTCCGTCAGGGCCGGGACGTTGACGGCCGCCCCGGGAAGGTTGAAGCCCTTGTGATCGGACACGGTTCCGCCGACGACCACTCTGGTGAGCACATCGGTGCCGTTGCGGACCTCGGTGACCTCCAGGTCCACCTTGCCGTCGTCGACGAGAACCTTGTCCCCGGGCCGCACGTCCCCGGCCAGGCCGGAGTAGGTGGTCCCGACGATGTTCTTGTCGCCCTCGACGTCGCGGGTCGTGACGGTGAAGGTGTCACCGCAGACAAGCTCGATCGGGCCGTCGGCGAAGGTGCCGAGCCGGATCTTGGGACCCTGCAGGTCGGCCAGGATCGCGACTGTGCGGCCGGCGTCCTGCGCCGCCTGGCGGACCATCTGGCACCGCTCGTGGTGTTCCTCGTGGGAACCGTGGCTCAGGTTGATCCGGGCCACGTTCATGCCGGCATGGATCAGCGACTTGATGGACTGGTAGGTGTTGGTGGACGGTCCGAGAGTGCAGACGATCTTCGCTCGACGCATGGTGCAACCGTAGGGGCCAGGACCGGCCCGTGCACGTGCTTCGGCAGTGTTGGGCCCGTCCGTTTCGATGCGTTCCCCAGGGTCCGTGCCGGCGCGGTTTCTCAGGCCGTCAGCGGGCGGGCCGTGGCCGGGATGGGGGCCGGGAGCACGGTGGAGCCGGTCAGGTACTCGTCGACCGCCGCGGCGCAGGCGCGGCCTTCGGCGATCGCCCAGACGATGAGGCTCTGCCCGCGACCGGCGTCGCCTGCCACGAACACCCCTTTGGCGGTCGTGGCGTACTTCTCGTCACGTTTGATGTTGCCGAGTCCGTCCAGCTCCAGGCCAAGCTGTTCACAGGCGGTTGCGGCTTCGGGGCCGGTGAAACCCATTGCCAGGGTGACCAGTTGAGCGGGGATCTCCCGTTCGCTACCGGGAACCGGGGTGATCTTCCCCTCGGACATCTGCACCGTGGCGACCTGCAGCGCGCGGACGTTACCGTCCTCGTCACCGAGGAACTGCACGGTCGACGTGGCGAACTCCCGTTCTCCGCCCTCCTCGTGGGCGCTGGAGACCCGCATGATGGCCGGGTAGGTGGGCCACGGCTGGTGGTCGGGGCGGTCCTGCGGCGGGGTGGGCAGGATCTCCAGCTGGGTCACGCTGCGTGCGCCTTGCCGCACCGCGGTGCCCAGGCAGTCGGCGCCGGTGTCACCGCCGCCGATGATGACCACGTCCTTGCCCTCGGCACTGACCTGCGGCTGCCCGGTCAGCGGGTGCACCGGGTCCAGTCCGACGGCGGCCCGGTTAGCCGGGGGCAGGTAGTCCATCGCCTGCATGATGCCGCCGAGTTCCCGGCCGGGCACGGGCAGGTCCCGCGGGGTGGTGGAACCGATGGCCAGGACCACCGCGTCGTAGCGGCGGGACAAGTCCCGGTAGGACAACTGCCCCTTCTCGCCGATCGCGATGCCCGGCCGGAACCGGATGCCCTCGCTGATCATCTGCGCCAGCCGGCGGTCCAGCACGGACTTCTCCATCTTGAACTCGGGAATGCCGTACCGCAGCAGGCCACCGATCTTGTCGGCCCGCTCGTACACGGCCACCGTGTGCCCTACCCGGGTGAGCTGTTGAGCCACCGCCAACCCGGCCGGGCCGGACCCGACTACGGCGACGGTCATCGCGGTGAGCCGTTCCGGCGGCATCGGCTGAACCCGGCCCGTCTCGAACGCCTCGTCGGCGATGGTGACTTCGATCTGCTTGATGGTCACCGGGGGCTGGTTGATGCCCAGCACGCAGGCGGTCTCACACGGAGCGGGACACAGCCGCCCGGTGAACTCCGGGAAGTTGTTGGTGGCGTGCAGACGCTCAGCGGCATCGGCGAAGTCGCCGTGCCAGACCATCGTGTTCCACTCCGGGATCAGATTGCCCAGTGGGCATCCGTTGTGGCAGAACGGTATACCGCAATCCATGCACCGCCCGGCCTGCCGTTCGATCTGCCCGAGCTCACGCCGCTCGTAGACTTCCTGCCAGTCCATGATCCGCACCGGGACCGGCCGGCGGGCGGGCAGTTCACGTTCTCTGGTGGTCAGGAATCCACGGGGATCAGCCATTGGACGCCTCCATGATCGAACTCCACAGTGTGTTGTCGTCCGGTTCGCCGTCGCCACCGGCCCGGGCCTGTTCCATGGCGGCGAGCACCTTGGCGTACTCGCGTGGCAGCAACTTGGTGAACCGGTCGGGCCAGGTGTCCCGTTCGGCCAGCAACTCGGCGGGGACCGGCGAGCCGGTCATCGCCTCGTGTTCACCGAGCAGTCCGGCCAGGATGTCGATGTCGTCCTCGGACAGCTTCTGCTGCAACAGGTCCCCCGCGGCAACCGCTTGCGGGTTCAACTGGGCCGGGTCCAGGTCCAGCACATAGGCGATCCCACCGGACATGCCGGCGCCGATGTTGCGCCCGGTGGGCCCGATGATGGTGACGATGCCACCGGTCATGTACTCGCAAGCATGGTCGCCGACGCCTTCGACGACGGCGTGCACACCGGAGTTGCGAACGCAGAACCGTTCGCCGACCCGGCCGCGCAGGAACACCTGTCCCGAGGTGGCGCCGTAACAGATGACGTTGCCGGCGATGACGTTGTCCTGAGCGACCAGCCGCGAAGTGCGTTCCGGGCGTACGGCGACGACCCCGCCGCACAGCCCCTTGCCCAGGTAGTCGTTGGCGTCGCCCTCCAACCGCAGGGTTATGCCTTGTGGCAGGAACGCCGCGAACGACTGACCGGCCGAGCCACGCAGGGTGAAGTCGATGGTGCCGGCAGCGAGCCCGTCGGCACCGTGGGCCTTGGTGACCTCGTGGCCGAGCATGGTGCCGACGGTGCGGTTGACGTTGCGCACGGCGAACGTGGCGGTCACCGGTTCAGCGTGCTGGATGGCGTCCTGGGCGGCGGTGATCAGCTGGTGATCGAGGGCCTTGGCCAGGCCGTGATCCTGCTCGACGGTCTGGTACCGGGATGTGCCCTCCGGCAACGCCGGGACGTGCAGGATCGGCTCCAGGTCGAGCCCGTCGGCCTTCCAGTGCCGTACGGCGGCGTCGGTGTCCAGGAATTCGGCATGGCCGATGGCCTCGTCCAGGGACCGGAACCCGAGTTCGGCCAGGTACTCGCGGACCTGCTCGGCGATGAACTCGAAGAAAGTGACCACGAATTCGGGTTTGCCGGAGAACCGTTCGCGCAGTTCGGGATTCTGGGTGGCCACACCCACCGGGCAGGTGTCCAGATGGCAGACCCGCATCATGACACAGCCGGAGACCACCAACGGGGCGGTCGCGAAACCGTACTCCTCCGCTCCGAGCAACGCGGCGACGACGACATCCCGGCCGGACTTCAGCTGCCCGTCGACCTGCACGACGATGCGGTCGCGTAACCGGTTGAGCAGCAACGTCTGCTGAGTCTCGGCCAGGCCGAGTTCCCACGGCGCCCCGGCATGCTTCAGCGAGGTCAGCGGGGAGGCCCCGGTACCGCCGTCGTGCCCGGAGATGAGCACCACGTCGGAGTGGGCCTTGCTGACCCCGGCGGCGACGGTTCCCACACCGACCTCGGCCACCAGCTTCACGTGGATCCGGGCGGCCGGGTTGGCGTTCTTCAGGTCGTGGATCAGCTGGGCCAGATCCTCGATGGAGTAGATGTCGTGGTGCGGCGGCGGGGAGATCAACCCCACACCAGGGGTGGAGTGCCGGGTACGGGCGACCCACGGATACACCTTGTGCGCGGGAAGTTGCCCGCCCTCGCCGGGTTTCGCCCCCTGCGCCATCTTGATCTGGATGTCGTCGGCGTGCGTCAGGTACATGCTGGTGACCCCGAACCGCCCGGATGCCACCTGCTTGATCGCGCTGCGCCGGGCCGGGTCCAGCAGCCGGTCGACGTCCTCGCCGCCTTCGCCGGTGTTGGAGCGGGCACCCAGCTGGTTCATGGCGATCGCCAGCGTCTCGTGCGCCTCCTTGGAGATCGACCCGTAGGACATCGCCCCGGTGGAGAACCGCTTCACGATTTCGCTGACCGGTTCCACCTGCTCGATCGGCACCGGCGGGCGCAGCCCGGTCTTCAGCTTCATCAGACCGCGCAGCGTCATCAGTCGTTCGGATTGCTGGTCCACTGCGTCGGTGTACTGGCGGAACACGTCGTACCGCTTGGTGCGGGTGGAATGCTGCAGCCGGAACACGGTCTCCGGGTCGAACAGGTGTGGCTCACCCTCCCGTCGCCACTGGTACTCCCCACCGATCCACAGGTCCCGGTGGGCGTGCTGACGCCCACCCGGGGGGTAGGCGTAGGAATGCCGGCGAGCGCATTCTTCGGCGATCTTGTCCAGGCCGACCCCGCCGAGTTGGCTGACCGTGCCGGTGAAGTACTCGTCGACCAGGTCCTGGGACAACCCGATAGCCTCGAAAACCTGTGCCCCGCAATAGGAGGCGACGGTGGAGATGCCCATCTTGCTCATCACCTTGAGCACGCCCTTGCCCAGCGCGTAGATCAGGTTGCGCACCGCCTGTTGCGCAGCGACCCCTTCGATCAGGCCGCGGCGGACCAGGTCCTCCACCGACTCCATCGCCAGGTAGGGGTTGACCGCGGCCGCGCCGTAGCCCACCAGCAAGGCGACGTGGTGCACCTCTCGCACGTCCCCGGCCTCGACGATCAGGCCGACTTGGGTACGGGTCTTTTCCCTGGTCAGGTGATGGTGCACCGCACTGGTCAGCAACAGCGACGGGATCGGGGCCCAGTCCGCGTCCGAGTCCCGGTCGGACAACACGATGAACCGGGCCCCGTCGGCGATCTTGGCCGACACCTCGGCACAGATGTCCGCCAGCCGCTGCCGCAGCGCGGGCCCGCCGCCGCCGACCCGGTACAGGCCGCGCACCCGGACGGTTTCGAACCCGGGCATGTCACCGTCGATGTTGAGGTGCTGGATCTTGGCCAGGTCGTCGTTGTCGATGACCGGGAAGTCGACCTGCACGGCGCGGGCGTGTGCCGGGGTGGCGTCCAACAGGTTCTGCTCCGGGCCCATGGTGGAGCCCAGCGAGGTGACCAGTTCCTCCCGGATCGCGTCCAGCGGCGGGTTGGTGACCTGGGCGAACAGCTGGGTGAAGTAGTCGAACAGCAGCCGCGGCCGGTTGGACAGCACCGCGATCGGTGAATCGGTGCCCATCGACCCGATGGGTTCGGCGGCACCGCGGGCCATCGGGGTCAGCACGATCCGCAGCTCTTCCTCGGTGAACCCGAACGTGCGCTGGCGGCGGGTGACGGACTTGGCCGTGTGCACGATGTGCTCGCGCTCCGGCAGGTCCTGCAGCTGCACCACGCCGGCGTGCAGCCACTCGCCGTACGGATGCTCGGCGGCCAGCTGGTCCTTGAGTTCGTCGTCGTCGACGATGACCCGGCGTTCGGTGTCCACCAGGAACATCCGCCCGGGCGCAAGCCGGCCCTTGCGGGCGACGGTGGCCGGGTCGATGTCCAGCACCCCGGCCTCGGAGGCCAGCACCACCAGCCCGTCGTCGGTGACCCAGTACCGGGAGGGGCGCAGCCCGTTGCGGTCCAGCATCGCCCCGACCAGGGTGCCGTCGGAGAACACCAGGTCGGCCGGGCCGTCCC
>PDSI01000061.1 GCA_002748415.1 Micrococcales bacterium
AGCTGGCCACCCGCGTGGGCCAGCACACCGATCAGCTGCACGGTGTCGTGCACTCCATCGGTTTCGCCCCGCCGGGCGCGTTCGACTTCCTGGGTGCTGCGTGGGAGGACGTGGCCACCGCGGTGCAGATCTCCGCGTTCTCGCTGAAGTCGTTGGCGATGGCGGCCAAACCACTGCTGCACCCCGGCTCCGGCATCGTGGGGCTCACCTTCGATGCCAATGTCGCCTGGCCGGCCTACGACTGGATGGGAGTGGCCAAGGCGGCGCTCGAATCGACCTCCCGGTACCTGGCCAGGGACCTGGGCCCGGACGGCATCCGCAGCAACCTGGTCGCGGCCGGACCGTTGCGTACCACCGCAGCCAAGTCCATTCCGGACTTCAAGCTCTTCGAGCGGTGGCACGAGCGGGCCCCGGCCGGCTGGGACGTCAACGACCCGGCACCGGCCGCCAAGGCGTGCGTCGCGTTGTTGTCTGACTGGTTCCCGGCGACGACGGGTGAGATCGTGCATGTCGACGGTGGTTTTCACGCGATGGGTGGTTGAGCGATGGCTGATGCGGCGACCGGACAGCAGGGTGCGGACCACACCCTGGTGGTGATGCGGCACGCTCGGGCCGCTACTGGCGGAGTCCACGACCGGGACCGGGAGTTGACCTCGGCCGGGGTCCGGGACGCTCAACAGGCCGGTTCCTGGCTGGCCACCAACGGTGTCGTCCCCGACCTGGTGCTGTGTTCGCAGGCGACCCGGACCCGGCAGACGGCGGCCGCCGTGCTGGACGGGCTGCTGGCGGTGGATGCGAGTGTGCCGCCCGTCGTGGCTCGCGATGAGATCTACCACGGTGGAATCGACGAGCTGATGCAGGTGCTGGCGCAGACGCCCGCCACGGGTGGCAGTCGCGACGTCGGCACCGTGATGCTGATCGGCCACGAGCCAACCATGTCGGCGCTGTCCGCCTACCTGTGCGGGCAAGGCGTGAGCTTCCCACCCGCCGGGATGACGGTGTTGACCACGAGAGCCCCATGGCCGGCACTGCGGGCGAGCACAGCCCGGCTGCGACATCACCGCACGCCCTGAGCGGGCGTGCGGTTCGGGGCCAGCTACGGTCACCCGGCGCAGACCTCGCGCAACTCAGACGTTGACGGGGACGTGTTGACCCTTTCCGATGACGACCAGGCCGGAGTCGGTGACCACGAACCCGCGGGCCCGGTCCTCCGCCGGGTCCATGCCGATGCGCACACCTTCGGGGATCTGCACGTTCTTGTCGATGATGGCCCGCCGCACCACGGAGTGCCGCCCGACGTCGACGTTGTCGAACATGACGCTGTCGGAAACGGTCGCCCATGAATGCACCCGGCAGTTCGGTGACAGGACCGAGTTCTCCACCGTCGCACCGGAAACGACGACTCCAGGGGATACGATCGAGTTCACCGCGTGACCGATCCGCCCGTGCCAGCCGTGCACGAACTTGGCCGGCGGCAGCGGTGGGCTGTTGGTCAGCAGCGGCCACTGGCGGTTGTACAGATTGAACTCAGGGGTGACCGAGATGAGATCCATGTTCGCCTCGAAGTAGGCGTCCAGGGTTCCCACGTCCCGCCAGTAATGGCGGTCGCGGTCGGTGGATCCGGCCACGTCGTTCTTGGTGAAGTCGTAGACGAAGGCCTCGTCGCGGTTCACGAAATCGGGCACGATATCGCCGCCCATGTCGTGCTGGGAGGACTCGTCCTGAGCATCCCGGGTGACCGCCTCCACCAGCGCCTCGGTGGTGAACATGTAGTTGCCCATGGAGGCCAGGAACTCCTCCGGGCTGTCCGGCAGGCCTTCGGTCTGCGCGGGCTTCTCCACGAACTGCGCGATCTTGCGCGGATTCTTCTCGTCCACCTCGATCACGCCGAACTGGTCGCACTGCGAGACCGGCTGACGGATGCCGGCCACGGTGCACGGTGCCCCGGTGTCGATGTGCTGTTCGAGCATCTGGGAGAAGTCCATCCGGAACACATTGTCCGCACCGACCGCGACGATGTAGTTGGGTTGCTCGTCGGCCACCAGGTTCAAGCTCTGGAAGATCGCATCGGCGCTGCCGGCGAACCAGTCCTTGCTCACCCGCTGCTGGGCCGGCACCGGTGCCACATAGTCGCCCAGCATGGTCGACATCCGCCACGCCATCGCGATGTGCCGGTCCAGGCTGTGCGACTTGTACTGCGTCAGCACGACGATGCGCAGGTAGCCGGAATTGACGATGTTGGACAGCGCGAAATCGATGAGGCGGTAGGTGCCGCCGAACGTTACGGCCGGCTTGGCCCGATCCGCCGTCAATGGCATGAGCCGCTTGCCTTCTCCGCCTGCCAGTACGATCGCAAGAACATCGTTTCGTCGCATAGCTTCACCCTAGTTCCGATCCGGTTCGCCACACCAGGGGGCGTTCGGGCCGTAGCACTGGTGCGCTGGTCGGCCGAGCGGCTAGCGTTGGCTTGGCCGAGCTGACCGACGGAGGTGCACCGATGCTCGTTGAACTCTTTACCAAGGAATACCCGCCTGAGGTGTACGGAGGTGCCGGTGTTCACGTCGCCGAGTTGGCCAAGGTGCTGTCGGACCGAGTGGACCTGCGGGTGCGGTGTTTCGGCAAACCACGCGAACCTCGCAACGTGCGCGCCTATGCGGACCTGCCGCAACTGAAGGACGCCAACTCAGCGTTGCAAACCCTGGGGGTCGACCTGCTGATGGCCGCTGACGCCGGCCAGGCCGACCTGGTGCACTCCCACACGTGGTACGCCAACATGGCCGGGCACCTCGCGGGCCTGTTGTACGACATCCCACACGTGGTCAGCGCCCACAGCCTGGAACCGCTGCGGCCCTGGAAAGCCGAACAACTGGGCGGTGGCTACGCGCTGAGCTCGTTCGCGGAGCGGACCGCCTACGACGCTGCGGCTGCAGTCATCGCAGTGTCAGCAGGCATGCGCAACGACATCCTGCGCGCTTACCCGCAGATCGACCCGGACAAGGTCAAGATCGTGCACAACGGCATCGACACCCGGGAATGGTTGCGGGACACCGGGACCGAGCACGTGGCCCGGATCGGTATCGACCCGGACCGGCCTAGCGTCGTGTTCGTCGGCCGGATCACCCGGCAGAAAGGCTTGCCCTACCTGTTGCGAGCGGCGGAGTCGCTGCCCAAGGACGTGCAACTGGTGCTGTGCGCGGGGCAGCCGGATACCCGGGAGATCGCCGACGAGGTCTCCGGCCTGGTCAGCAAGCTGAGCGACCAGCGTGACGGGGTGTTCTGGCTCCAGCGCATCCTTCCCCGCCCTGAGTTGTGTCAAGTGCTCTCGCATGCAACGGTTTTCGTGTGCCCGTCGGTGTACGAGCCACTGGGTATCGTCAACCTGGAAGCGATGGCGTGCGGGGCCGCGGTCGTGGGCACGGCCACCGGAGGGATTCCCGAGGTCATCGCGGACAGGGAAACCGGCTGGCTGGTCCCCATCGACCAGGTTTCCGACGGCACCGGTACGCCGGTGGACCCCGACGCGTTCGTCGCCGACCTGGCCGCCACGCTGACCGAGGCGACGTCCGACGTCGAGCGGGCCCGCCGGTACGGGCAGGCAGGCCACAAACGGGCGGTGGAGGAGTTCTCCTGGGAGTCCATCGCCGAGCAGACGATCCAGGTCTACGAGCAGGCCATGGGTTGATCCGGGTTCGGCCGCTGTCGTGGGTGGCCGACGCAATGACGGGACCACCTGCGAGTCTGTGACGCATCTCATGCAGTGAGCGGCGCGCCAACGGCGAAAGCGGGAAGCGGGACGTCGTGGCTTCTTCGTGGGCTTGGCCCACGACACCCGCTCGGCGGGCCGCGGCTCAGGGGCCCGCCGGGATACTAGGGTTGGGCCATGGCTCCTGACGGCGACGTGCTGCGGCTGACCGGTGTGACGCTCATCCGTGACGGCAACGCCTTGCTTGATGCGGTGGACTGGCGCGTCGACCAGGGTCAACGCTGGGTAGTGCTCGGCCCCAATGGGGCAGGCAAGACCACGCTCATGCACATCGCAGCAGCTCGCATGCACCCGACCAGTGGCGAGGTCACGATTCTGGATGAGGTCCTGGGCGCGGTCGACGTGTTCGAGCTGCGCCCGCGCATCGGTTTGGCGAGCGCGGCTTTGGCCGAGCGCCTCCCGCCGGGGGAGGCGGTCCGCGACATCGTCATGACCGCTGCCTACGGAGTCAGTGGGCGCTGGAAGGAAGCGTACGAAGACCTCGACACCCGGCGCGCAGACGAACTGCTTGCCGCGCTCGGGGTGGCCCAACTGGGCGACCGGCGGTTCGGCACCTTGTCCGAAGGCGAACGCAAACGAGTCCAGATCGCCAGAGCCCTGATGACCGACCCGGAGCTCATGTTGCTGGACGAGCCGGCGGCCGGCATCGACCTGGGCGCCCGGGAGGACTTGCTGCTGCGGTTGGCTGCCCTGGCGGCCCGGCCGGACGCGGCCACGATGGTCCTGGTCACCCACCACATCGAAGAGATCCCACCCGGGTTCACCCACGCCCTGCTGTTGCGGGAGGGCCGGGTGGTGGCCGGCGGCGAGCTGGCGGACACGTTGACCGACCACAACCTCAGTGAGACGTTCGGAATCGGGGTGCGGGTGAGCCGGCACGAGCAGCGATGGACCGCCCGGGCGGCTGGGTGAGCCAACGGCCCGCGCCCGGCAGCGATGATCGGCCACCGGCTCGCTGCGTCGGACGGCGAACATGAGCGTGCTGGAAGCGGTACTGATCGCTCTGGCCGGGGTGTGCGCGGGAACCATCAACACCATCGTCGGTTCCGGAACCCTGATCACGTTTCCGGCCCTGATCGGTTTCGGCTACCCACCGGTCGTCGCCAACATCTCGAACAACCTGGGACTGGTTCCCGGTGGGGTGGCCGGGACCTGGGGTTACCGCAGCGAGTTGCGCGGACAAAGCCGGCTGCTGAAAACCCTGGTGCCGATGTCACTGATCGGGTCGGTAGCGGGCGCAACCGCCCTGCTGGTCCTGCCGGCGGCGGCGTTCGACGCCGTCGTGCCCGTGCTCATCGCCGCGTCACTGATGCTGGTGGTGACTCAGCCGCGGATTCAGGCCCGGATGAAGCGCATACACGAGCACACCAGCGGATCCGGCCGGATCCAGCATCCCGCCCTGTTGCGTGGTGGTGTCCTGGGTGCGGGCATATACGGTGGCTATTTCGGTGCCGCGCAAGGGGTTTTGTTGCTGGGTCTGCTCGGCAGCCTGCTACCGGAGGACCTGCAGCGCATCAACGCGGCCAAGAACGTGCTGGGCACTGTGGTGAACTTCGTGGCCGCGGTGGTGTTCACGGTGGTTGCGTTCGACCAGGTGGACTGGGCGGTCGCCGGCTTGATCTCCGTGGGCTCGGTGGGCGGCGGACTGATCGGTGCCAGAGTCGGTCGCCGGCTTTCCCCAACGCTGTTGCGGGCGGTGATCCTCGCCGTCGGTACCGCCGCGATCGTCCGGCTGCTGTTCACATGAATGCCCGGATCGTTCGAATCGAGGACCCGGAGGACGACGCGGTCGGCGACTACACCAAGCTGACCGACGTCGCGTTGCGCCGGCGGACCGAACCCGAACGCGGCCTGTACATCGCCGAATCGATGCAGGTGATCCGCCGTGCTCTGGCCGCCGGACACCGGCCACGGTCATTGCTGATGGCAGCCAAGTGGTTGGACGCGATGGCCGATGTGTTGCAGCGCCCAGATCTGCATGAGGTGCCGGTCTACGTGGCGGAGGAGAAAGTGCTCGAGGCCATCACCGGCTTCCACGTGCACCGTGGCGCGCTGGCCGCGATGCACCGGCCACCCTGCGCGCCACTTGGGTCGGTGCTGGCTACGGCGCGGCGAGTTGTGGTGTTGGAGGACATCGTCGATCACACCAATGTCGGTGCCATCTTCCGGGCGGCCGCCGGGCTCGGGGTGGACGCGGTGCTGGTCTCGCCCCGGTGCGCCGACCCGTTGTACCGGCGCAGTGTACGGGTGAGCATGGGGGCGGTGTTCGCAGTGCCGTGGGTCCGGGTCCGGCCATGGCCCCAGGTGCTGGAGCATCTGCACAGTGCGGGTTTCACCCTGGCAGCGCTCACCCCCGGGCATCGGGCCGTGGATTTGGGTACGTTCGAGCAGGCCGTGCCGGATCGACTGGCCTGGCTGCTGGGCACCGAGGGCACCGGCTTGAGCCCGTCCAGTCTGCTGCTGGCCGACCTGTACGTGCGGATACCGATGGCGGCAGGGATCGATTCCCTGAACGTGGCCGCCGCCGCTGCGGTGGCGTTCTGGTCCACCAGGCCGCAGAACTGACTGCGCCCGGCCACGTGGCCGGGCGCAGTCAGGAACGCATGGGTGCGCGCTCCCGCCCGTCGGTCCCGCTCTGCCGGCGCTCGGTAGCCGAACGACGGCGGCGTAGACCCGGACCTGCCGGTCGACGTCACCCTGACGGTGGCGTCCAGTGCATCAGATCAGCGTGATTCCGGGTGAACCTGCATCTTGATGGTGG